>JBELAL010000031.1:0-61931 GCA_049508835.1 Holophaga sp.
TTCAGGGCAGGTCCTTGCTTTCCTATGAAGGTTCACCCGAGCCCTCCTTATGCTGTTGTCCGCAAACAAAAGCATCCCAGGTTGGCTCGGGTGAACAACCTGTTTGGCAGCGACACCTAGGATCGGCCAGAAATCAGCTTCATTCGGGCCTGGTTGGAGGCAGGAGAAGACGGCACTTGCGGACACCCTTCATTCTCGTTTGCTCATCAACTTGACGGAGCTTGCATCGTGCCAAATGGAATCCCCACGTGGACTCTTGGCGCAGGAAATACAGCTTTCCTGCCTCAACCTGAATGATTGTTTCGGTATCGGCCTCGGTTCTGCAAATAATTTTATGCTGCCCCGGTTCAAACTCACATTTAAAAAAGCTTTCTGGGATTGTTCCCCCCTCTTCAAAACCATCGATCAGTACAAATATTTGCGTTTCTGGGTCAAGCGGGCATTCTCGATCAACATAGAGAATAGCTTGTTTATCGCTTGGACGAAATTCCTTGGCTGCTTGATCCTTTTCTTGGCTACCCCATGTCAATGAAAATGTAGGCTGGGAAAAGCCGAATTTGGTACCGATACAACTATTTAAAAAAGAACACGATATTAGAGTAATGATAAACAACGAGCGTTAACGGGAACCCATCGCTTTTCCTTTAGCATGAATGTCACAGGTAGTCGGTGTACGCCGACTCCCCGTGCAGCCCCAGGTCCAGTCCGATCTCCTCGATCCCGCCGCCCACCTTCACCCGGGTGATCAAATCGATCAGGCACAGCATCCCGTAGGTGAACACGAACGCCCACACCGAAGACGCCGTCACCGCCACCAGCTGCTTGCCCAGGAAGCCGAAGCCCCCGCCGAAGAACAGGCCGTTGGTGACCACGTGGGGATTCCACGCCTTGTTGGCGAACAGGCCCAGGCAGACGATGCCCAGGAACCCGCCCACCCCGTGCACGCCCCAGACGTCCAGGGCGTCGTCCCAGCCCAGGCGGTTCTTGAGGGCGACGGCGTAGTAGCAGATCACCCCCGAGGCGATGCCGATCATCACGGCGGTGGCCGGGGACACGTAGCCGGCGGCGGGGGTGACGGTGACCAGGCCGGCCACGGCGCCGGTGAGCAGGCCCACGAACTTGGGCTGCTTGGCGTTGGCCCACTCCACCACCAGCCAGGTGACGGCGGCGAAGGAGGCGGCGAAGTCGGTGTTGATGAAGGCGGAGGTGGTCACCGAGTCCACCTGGAACTCGCTGCCGGCGTTGAAGCCGTACCAGCCGAACCACAGGAGCCCGGTGCCCAGGGCCACCAGCGGGATGTTGTGGGGGATGGTCTCCCGTTCCTTGCGCCTGCCCACGTAGAGCACCGAGGCCAGGGCGGCCGAGCCGGCGGTGTTGTGCACCACGATGCCTCCGGCGAAGTCCAGCACGCCCCACCTGGCCAGCAGCCCTTCCGGGGACCAGACCATGTGGCAGAAGGGGAAGTAGACGAACACCAGCCAGGCGGTGAGGAACCAGATGTAGGCCTTGAAGGTCACCCGGTTGGCGAAGGCGCCGGTGATGAGCGCCGGGGTGATGATGGCGAACATCATCTGGTAGGCCACGTGCACGAAGGTGGGGATGCCGATCGTCGCGTCGCCCCGGTACAGGGTGTGCAGGTCGATGCCGCGCATGAAGGCGTGGGCGAAGGGGTCGCCGATGATGCCGCCCAGGGAAGGGCCGAAGCACATGGAGTAGCCGAAGGCGCACCACAGCACGGTGGTCCAGCCCATGGACATGAAGCTCTGGATCATGATGCCCAGGACGTTGCGGCGGTGCACCAGCCCGCCGTAGAAGAAGGCCAGCCCCGGGGTCATGAGCATGACCAGGCTGGCGCAGAGCACCATGAATCCCGTGTTCCCGGTGTTGATCTGGGGCAGCATGCGGCACCCCCTAGGCTTGATCAGGTTTCAGCCGGTAGCCGATGCCCAGCTCCGTGAGCAGGAACCGGGGCCGGGTCGGGTCCGGCTCGAGCTTCTTGCGCAGGCTGCGCATGTACACCCGCACGTAGGCCGGGTGGGCGCCGACGGCGTCGCCCCAGACCTCCTGCAGCAGGTGGCCGTTGGTGACCACCTGGCCGGCGTGGCGCACCAGCACTGCGAGCAGGTCGAACTCGTTCTTGGTGAGGCGCACCGGCTTCTTGTCCAGGGTCACCTCCCGGCTGGCGAAGTCCATGCGCAGCCCGCCCAGCTCCACCACCGGCGGGGGCGGCCCGGAGACTTCGGCGGAATGGCGCAGCGCCACCCGGATCCGGGCCAGCAGCTCGCCGGAGCCGAACGGCTTGGTGACGTAGTCGTCCACCCCCATGTCCAGGGCCAGGATCTTGTCCTCCTCGCGGCCCCGGGCGCTAACCACGATGATGGGCACCCGGCTGTTGGCGCGCAGTTCCCGGGCCAGGCTGAGCCCGTCCCCGTCCGGCAGGCCCAGGTCCAGCAGCAGCACGTCCGGGGAGAGCCGGAGGGCCATGGCCTTGCCCTCCTCCCAGGTGGTGGCCTCCTCCACGCCGTAGCCGTGGGACCGCAGCGTGGTGCTGAGATACTGCCGAAGGTACGGATCGTCTTCGATGACCAGGACGAGGGGATGTTCAGGGTTCATGGGCAGCACCTGGAAGGTCGGAAGTCAGGTCTGGATGCAGGTCGGACAGGGCGCCTTCCTGGACGGCGGCCTCCAGGGGCAGGGAGATGGTGAACTGGGCGCCGCCCTCGGGCCGGTTGCGGGCCGTGACGGTGCCACCGTGGGCCTGGGCGATGGCCCGGCAGATGGCCAGGCCCAGCCCCGCCCCGGGGGCCGTCGCGCCGCCGGTGCCCCGGTACAGCTTCTCGAAGATCGGCTCCTCCTCGCCGGGGGGGATGCCGGGACCGGCGTCCTCCACCTGGATCCGGAACGAATGGCCCTCCACCCAGCCGTGGATGCCGATGGCCGTGCCCGGGGGGCTGAACTTGAGGGCGTTGTCCAGGAGGTTGACCAGGGCCTGGTCCATCAGCACCGGGTCCAGGTGGATCCACAGCTCCGGCAGGTCCACCGAGAGGGGCCGGGACCCCAGCTGCTCCTCCAGGTGGCTGATGGCCGCCTCCACCACCTCCTCGATGGCCACCCACTCCTTCTTAACCTGCACCTGGCCCGACTCCAGCTTGGTGATGTCCAGCAAGTTGTTCACCATGCGCAGCAGACGCCGGGATTCGTGGTGGATGGTGTTCAGCAGGACCTTCTGGTCCTCCGGCGAGGCCTCGGGGCCCGGGTCCAGCAGGGTGGTGGTGGCCCCGGTGATGGACCCCAGGGGCGTCCTCAGGTCGTGGGACAGGCTGCTGAGCAGGGTGGCCCGCAACTGCTCGTGCTCGGCCCGGATCCGGGCCTGGGTGCGCTCCTCGGCGATGCTGGCCCGCTCCAGGGCCAGGGACACCTGGGAGGCCAGGGGCACCAGCAGGCTCATGCGGTCCGGCGGCAGGGAAACGGCCTCGGGCCGGGGCTGCACCGCCAGCACCCCCACGGTCCGCTCCAGGCCGGCCAGGGGCAGCATGAACCACTGGGCATGAGGGTCGGTCTCGGTCCCCTGCCCCACCGGAACCCCCAGTTCCAGGGCCTTCCGGGCCAGCTCCAGGTCCGCCGGAAGGAGCTGGCAGCCCGGCCCGGTCCGCTCCGACAGCTCGCCCTTGGCGTTGCAGAGCAGGATCGCCAGGGGCACCTCCAGCTCCCGCAGCAGGTACTCCTCGACCCGCCCCTGGATGGCCTCCTTTGATCCGCCCTCGGCCAGGACCTGGCCCAGCCGGTAGAGGGCCCGGCTGTGGCGCTCCCGCTCCTGGGCCAGCCGGGTCTGGGAGCGGATCCGCTCGGCCAGGCCGTGGATGACCCAGCCGACCCCGAACATCAGGCCGAAGGTGCCGATGTGCTGGAAGTCGGTCACCACGAAGGTGTAGCGGGGCTCGATGAAACAGAAGTCCAGGGTCAGGATGGCCGCCACCGAGGCGATGAAGGTGGTCCAGCGCCCGAACTGGGTGGCGGCCACCGTGATGCACAGCATGTAGAGCATGATCACGTCGGCCAGGCCCAGGTAGTGGAACACCACGAAGCTGATCCCGGTGGCCAGGACCACGGTGAACAGCGCCAGGCCCAGGTGGCCCCAGTCCAGGGATTCAGGCCACAGCTGGAGCCGGGGCTCGGAATGCTCCGGGATGGGGTTCACCACCTGGATCACCACTCCGTGCTCCCCGGGGTCCAGGTGCCCCTGGGCGCTCCGGGGCTGGCCCAGCCAGCGGGAACGCCCGGGGGTGTCCAGGACCAGGTCGGTGACCCGGTGGGCCTTGGCCAGGGCCAGGAGCTCCCGGCCCGGGGGGCGCTCGGTGGGTTGGAAGGAGACCAGGTCCCCGCCCAGTTCCTCCGCCAGGCACAGGTTGGCCGCCAGCCGGCTCAGCTCCACCCGGGAATAGAGGGTCCGCTGGGACGCGTCCAGGTACGCCGCCAGCCACCCGGCCCCCTGGGCCGTGGCCATCCGGGCGGTCTCCCGGATCAGCCCGGCCGACACCTGCCGCCCGTCCACGGGCACCATGAACCGCGGCGCCCAGCCGCCGGTTCCGGCCCCTTCCGCGGCGGGGGCTGGGGCAGCTGGTCCTGGGCGGCGGGTGGGCATGGCGGGGTCTCGCTGAAGGCTTGGAGCGGTGTGGGGGGCTGGTTCATTGTAACCAGTCCTTCCAGACACCCCACCCGAGGCCGGTACTGGACTTCATGCCCGGGCTCCGCCCGGGCATGAGGTGGGGGTGTGGGGATCGCACGCATGCGTGCGATCCCCACGGAATATCAATGCTGCACGAAGGCCCCCCCGATGAACCGGAGGCCGGGGTCGTTCAGGCGGATGGCCCGCCAGGGCTCGTCCTGGAAGTGGGTGAGCAGCTGCGCGTCGCCGGCCTCGTCCACATAGGCCACGTACTCCCAGTTGCTGGGGGGGACCAGGCAGACCGGGTCCGAGGCGGCCGGGGGGGCGTCGGTGGCCCCGCCCGCGTTCAGCCTGCGCGCGTGCCAGGCCCCGTCGAACCACAGGTCCTGGAGGTTCCCGCCCAGGTCCCGGTAGGTCACGTGCAGGGTCCGGCCCTCCACCACCCGCGCGCAGGGCCCGCCCAGGGCCGGGGGCGCGTCGGTGGCTCCGCCCGCGTTCAGCCTGCGCCCATGCCAGGCCCCGTCGAACCACAGGTCCTGGATCCCCCCTTCCCGGTCCCGGTAGGCGATGTGCCAGGCCCGGTCGGTCTGGACCGCGGCCGGGTCTCCGGCGGCGGCCGGGGCGGCGGTGCGGCCCGGAAGGCCGGACCCCGGAAGGCCGTATCCCTCCAGGTCGACCCGGCTCCAGCGCCAGGCGCCGTCCCAGGCCAGGTCGTGGATGGCGCCGTCCCCGTCCCGGTACAGCACGTGCCGGGTCCGTCCCTCCACCAGCTGGACCGGGTCGCCGGCGGCCGAGGGGGCGCCGGTGGCGCCGTCCAGGTTCAGGCGCCGGCTGCGCCACCCCCGCTCGGACCACAGGTCCTGGATGCCGCCGGCCCGGTCCCGGTAGGCGACGTGGAACACGTCCCGGAACAGAGCACCGCTGGGGTCGCCGTCCGCGGCCGGGGCCCAGGTGGCGCCGCCCTCGTTCAGCTGGTCCGCGTGCCAGCGGTCCTTCTCCCGGTAGCGGTCGAACCAGAGGTCCTGGATGCGGCCTTCCGCGTCCCGGTAGGTGAAGTGCCCCTGGGGACCGAACCGCTCGGTGCGCCGGATGGCGGTGGCGGCCGGGTCGCCCGCCGCCGGCGGCGCCTGGGTGGCGCCGCCGTTGTTCAGGCGGTGCCGGCCGCAGGTCAGGTTCCCATCCCCGTCCCGCAGGATCGACGGGAAGGTCCGCCATTCGGCGAAATAGTCGCTGAACAGACAGGGCCTCCCCACCACGGCCTGGCCGCGGCAGATGGAGGCGGCCAGGCACAGGCCGGCCAGCATGAAGAGGGTGTTGCGCTGCATGGATGTCTCCAAGACATGGGAAACCCGGGCCACCTCCGGACAGAAGCCGGCTGGCGGGACCCGCCCGGGGTCCGCTGGACGAATGGGTCCGTTCTGTTACGGTTTCCCGCCCGGGGCGGGGTGGTCCGGCAGGCTGCCGCGCTGGCGCAGCTCGTTCCAGACGAGGGCTCCCGCCCCCAGGATGGCCGCGTCGGTCCCCTCCACGCCCGAAGGCAGGAGGGCGATCTTGCCCTTGTAGACGTCCGGCAGGCTCTCCTCCATGGCCCGCCGGGTGGGGTTGAAGATCAGGTCGCCGGCCTGGGCCAGCCCGCCGAACAGGATGATCGCCTCGGGCCGGGTGAACAGCACCATGTCGGCCAGCTTGGCGCCCAGGATCCGGCCCGTGACCTCGAACGCCTCCAGGGCGACGGCGTCCCCCTTGCGGGCCTCCTCATAGACCGCCAGCGAGGTCAGCCGGTCGAAGGGGATCCCGCGCAGGGAGGACGGGGCCCGGCGGATCGCCATGAGCTCCATGGCGGTGCGGGTGATGCCGGTGGCGGAGGCGTAGGTCTCCAGGCAGCCCAGCTGGCCGCACCCGCACTCCCGCCCGGACCGGTTGGACACCGGCAGGTGCCCCAGCTCACCGGCCAGTCCGTCGGCCCCGTAGACCACCTCCCCGTTCACCACGATCCCGCTGCCCACGCCGGTGCCCAGGGTGATGGCGATGAAGTCGCGCATCCCCTTGGCGGCGCCGAACAGCATTTCGCCCAGGGCCACGGCGTTGGCGTCGTTGGTGACCTCGATGGGGACCTGGTAGTAGCGGCCCAGCTCCGCCACCAGGTCCACCGACGCCCACTTGAGGTTGGTGGGCTTCTCGATGGCGCCGGTGAAGTGGTTGCCATTGGGGGCGGCGATGCCGATCCCGGCCAGGGCGTGGCCGGGCTCCAGCCCGGCCCGCAGCGCCTCGGCCTTCTCGTGCAGCCGGCGGAAGAAGTGCTCCACCGGGAACTGGGAGTCGGTGGGCATGACGGCGGACCCCAGGCAGCGGCCGGACCGGTCCACGTAGCCGAACGCCGTCTTGGTCCCGCCCATGTCCACTCCCAGCACCCAGTCCGACGTGGCATCCATGGCGTCCCCCTCCGCCATCATCATAGTCTTGCCCGCATCCGGTGGCCGGCGGCGCCGTAGAAGGCGATGTAGGCGTAGCACAGGAGCGGCAGGGCGAAGGCCGCCCGGATCCCGTGCAGATCGGCCAGCGCGCCCTGGGCCAGGGGCACCAGGGCGCCACCCACCACGGCCATGCATAGGATCCCCGAGGCCTCGCCCAGGTCGTGGTCGAGACCCCGGATGGCCAGGGTGAAGATGGTGGGGAACATGATGGAGTTGCAGGCCCCCACCGCCAGGATGGCCCACAGGGAGGCAGCGCCGGGGGCCAGCATGGCGGCCAGCACCAGGACGGCGGCGGCCAGGGCGTGCCCCGCCAGCACCTTGCCTGGCGCCACCCGGCGCATGACCAGGGCGCCCAGGAACCGCCCCACCATGGCGCCGCCCCAGTAGAAGGCCACGTACCGGGCCGCCCCGGCCAGGGTGATCCCGGACAGGCCCAGCTGGCCGATGTAGTTGACCAGGAAGCTGCCGATGCCCACTTCGGCCCCCACGTACAGGAAGATGCCGGCCGCCCCCAGCACCAGGGGACGGTGGGCCCAGACGCTCCGGGCCGCAAGGGCGGACCCCGGAGCTCCGGCCTCCGCGGTGGCGGACCACGGCGCGGCGGCCTCCACCGCGGGCAGGGGGAAGCGCGCGGTGGCCAGGGCCAGCGCCGCCAGCACCGCCGCCAGCCCCAGGTAGGGCAGCCGCACCGCGTCGGCCTCGGCGCCGTCGGCGGCCCGGCCCAGGATCAGGGCGGATCCGAACAGGGGCGCCAGGGTGGTGCCCAGCGAGTTGAAGCCCTGGGTGAGGGTGAGCCGGCTGGAGGAGGTCTCCGGGCTGCCCAGCAGGGCCACGCACGGATTGGCCGCCACCTGCAGCAGGGTGATCCCCGCCGCCAGGATGAAGAGGGCGGCCAGGAACAGGGGATAGCTGCGGGCCGCCGCGGCGGGGGTGAACAGGAGGCAGCCGGCGGCCATGCCGGCGAGGCCGGACACCATCCCCTTCCGGAAGCCGATCCGGTCGACCCAGCGGCCGGAAGGCACCGATACGATGAAATAAGCCGAAAAAAAGCTCAACTGGATCAGCATCGCCTGGGTGTAGTTGAGGTCGAAGGCGCGCTTCAGGTGGGGCACCAGGATGTCGTTGAGGCAGGTTATGAATCCGAACGTGAAATAGAGCGCCCCCAGCGCCAGCAGGGAGGCAGAGTGGGAAGCCACGGCCCGGACCGCGGGGTCCGGACTTGGGTCCAAGGGAATAATGGGGTCTTCATTCCCAACGCCGACCATTTCATTCATGGAAATCTACCTTTTATAAACCGGACGGTAATTATTGTTAATAAATAGATAAAAATTAAAATAATTTCAAGCCCGAGGCCAATCAAGTATACCCATGGCGCGAATCCCGTGCCAAGCCCTAATTCCGTCCCGGCGCCACCCTGAACGAATGGGCGCGCTCCCATTTCCCTCCCGAGGATTTTTTTTGGCACTGGCCCCCTCCCCCCGGCATCAGACCAGGATCAACGCGCTCCAGGAAACCGCTCCTGTTCCGCCATTTGATAGTGGGGTATCCTATGCCTACATCCAGGCCTCTGTTTTCGTGCCTTTTTTTCACCCTTTCCTGCGTCCTTTCCGGCGCCGGTGAAACCGACCCGGCCTTTCCCGCCGCGCCCGGCGCCGGTTCCCTCGCCGGCGACCTGCAGCTGCGGCTGGGCGCCCTGGGCCTGGGCGAGGGGAACGCCCTGGCGGTGAAGGAAGAGCGCACGGATCCGGACGGCAGCCGCCACGTGCGCCTCGAGCAGCGCTACCGCGGCCTGCGGGTCTGGGGCGGCCAGGCGATCCTGCACCTGGGCCCCGGCGGGGCGGAGCAGCCCATGACCGACGCCCTGGTGCGGGGGATCCGGCTCGAGACCCGGCCCAACCTCGACCTGGCCGAGGCCCTGGCCATCACCCACCAGAGCGAGGCGCCCCAGGGCTCCTACGCGCGCCCGCCGGACGCGGAGCTGGTGGTCTACCCGGCCACGGCGCTCCAGCGCGCCGAGGGCTCCCCGGGGGGATCCAACGCCAGGGACTTCGTGCGGCGCGTCACCCGCTGCCACCTGGCCTGGCACGTCCACCTGGAACTGCAGAACGGCGCCCCGGAGACCCGCCACGACGACTACCTGGTGGACGCCCACACCGGCGCGGTGCTCCGGCGCTGGTCCACCCTCTTCACCCTCCAGTCCAAGGGCGTTCCCGCCACCACCACCGGCCGGTCCCAGTACAGCGGCGAGGTGAAGCTGGGCTCGTTCCGGGCCGACTGCGGCTACGTCATGACGGACCCCACCCGTTCGAGCATCTCCACCCGGGACCTGGCCGGGGGCACCTTCGGCCACGGCGCCCTCTACGTGACCCAGACCGGGACCTGGGGCGACGGCCAGAACTATGATCCCAGCCGGGGCACCAGGTCGGAGAACGGCCAGACCGCGGCGGTGGACGCCCACTACGGGCTGCAGACCACCTGGGACTTCTACCGGAGCATCCTCGGGCGCAACGGCATCGACGGCAAGGGCCGCAGGGCCTACAACCTGGTGCACTACGCCAGCGCCTACGACAACGCCTTCTGGTCCGACGACTGCTTCTGCATGACCTACGGCGACGGGGAGACCTTCAAGACCCTCACCGCCCTGGACGTGGTGGGGCACGAGGTGTCCCACGGCCTCTGCCACGCCACCGCCGACCTGGACTACGAGGGCGAATCCGGGGGGCTCAACGAGGCCAACTCGGACATCTTCGGGGTCATGGTCAACCTGTACGGGCACCAGGCCCACGGCCGCGGCCGCAAGCTGCCGGCGGAGGGCGCCAACTGGACCATCGGCGCGGACCTCCAGACCCAGGCCAACCCCACCCCCATCCGCTTCCTGTACAAGCCCAGCCTGGACGGGTTCAGCCCCGACGCCTGGTCCCCGGACCTGGACACCATGGACGTGCACATGAACTCCGGGCCCATGAACCGCGCCTTCTACTTCCTCAGCCAGGGGGCCAGCGCCAAGCCCAGGGACGACGCCTACAGCCCGTACCTGCGCCACGGTATGAAGGGGATCGGCAACGACAAGGCCCTGCGCATCTGGTGGCGGACCCTGTCCACCTACCTCACCCCCGGCAGCCGCTACCTGGACGCGCGCAGGGGCGCCATCCGCGCGTCCGAGGACCTGTACGGCAAGTGCAGCCCGGAGTCCATCGCCGTGCGCCTGGCCTTCCACGGGGTCAACGTGGACGACCGCACCGCGACGGTGGCGGCGGAGTAGCTTGTCCCACTCCGACCTCAAGAATGCCCATTCCGGCCAAGTGCGGTGGATCGGTAAAGGCAGCTAAAGAACACGTACGCTGAGCGCGCAGAGACGCCGAGGACGCTGAGCGGAACCGTACCCATGCCTGGCCTATCAACGTCGGAGTGGGTCGAGATGGTTCCGTCACTGTGATCGGCCCACGCTAGAGTACCTGCTCCAGCACCCACCTCGCCACCGGGATGCTCAGGCTGTTGCCCAGGAGGCGGTAGCGCTGCTCCAGGCCCAGGTCCGGAGGAAAGCGGAATCCTTGGGGCAGGCCCAGCAGGCGCGCCACTTCGCCCGGCGAGAACCGTCGTATTCCCCTGGGGGTCCGCAGGAACGAGCCGCTGCCCACGAAGCGCTGGCCGTAGCCGCCGATGAAGCAGGCGGTGCGCCGGGATTCGGGGGTGACCAGGTCCAGCCCCGGACGGTGGCGCAGGTGGCGCTCCGGGTCCAGGTACAGGGCCGGGTCCTCCTCGGGGTCCAGGAAACCCTCCAGGGTGGGCGGCGGCAGGTCCGGCGGCTCCCGGGGCTCCAGGGGACCGCGGGAGGCGACGATGAACGCGCGCGGGCGCAGGTTGGGCAGCCCGAACCGGCTGGGGCAGAGCCGGTAGGCGAGCCGCCGGAAGCCCAGCTCCCCCAGGCGGGCATCCAGCCTCCGGTGGGCCGGGGAATCCAGGAAGCCCTCCACGTTCTCCAGCACCAGCCGCCGGGGCGGGGCCTCCCGCAGCACCTCCAGAAGGTGGAGGAAGGCGGAACTGCGGCGGTCGTCGAGCCCTTCCCGGTTCCCCATGCGGCAGAACGGCTGGCAGGGCGGGCTCAGCACCCAGGTGTCGGCACCGCACGCCCCGATCTCTTCCGCCCGGACCCGGGCCAGCTCCCGGGTCCGGGGCGCCAGCCCATGGTTGAGCCGGTAGGTCTCGTTGGCGGCCAGGCTGATGTCGTAGGCCGCCGCCACCGTGCCCCGCCCGTCCAGGGCGAAGCTCCAGCCCCCCAGGCCGGAGAACAGCTCCAGTAGCAGGGGGCAGGACATCTCAGTAGCGGTACTGGTCGGACTTGTACGGCCCTTCCACCGGCACGTCGATGTAGGCGGCCTGCTCCGGGGTCAGGGCGGTGAGCTGGGCGTTGAGCTTCTTCAGCTGCAGCCTGGCCACGCGCTCGTCCAGGTGCTTGGGCAGGGTGTAGACGCCGATGGGGTACTTCCCTTGATGGGTGAACAGCTCGATCTGGGCCAGGGTCTGGTTGGCGAAGGAGGAGCTCATCACGTACGAGGGGTGGCCGGTGGCGCAGCCCAGGTTCACCAGCCGGCCCTTGGCCAGCAGGATGATGCGCTTGCCGTCCGGGAAGATCACGTGGTCCACCTGGGGCTTGATCTCCTCCCAGGTGCAGCGCTCCAGGGACGCCACGTCGATCTCGCTGTCGAAGTGGCCGATGTTGCAGACGATGGCCTGGTCCTTCATGCGCGCCATGTGGTCGTGCGCGATCACGTGCTTGTTGCCGGTGGCGGTGACAAAAATGTCGGCTCGGTCGCAGGCCCAGTCCATGGTCACCACCCGGTAGCCCTCCATGGCCGCCTGCAGGGCGCAGATGGGGTCGATCTCGGTCACCCACACCTGGGCCGAAAGGGCCTTCAGAGCCTGGGCGCAGCCCTTGCCCACGTCGCCGTAGCCGCAGACCACCGCCACCTTGCCGGCGACCATCACGTCGGTGGCCCGCTTGATGCCGTCCACCAGGGACTCCCGGCAGCCGTACAGGTTGTCGAACTTGGACTTGGTCACCGAGTCGTTGACGTTGATGGCCGGGAACCGCAGTTCGCCCCGGGCGGCCATCTGGTAGAGCCGGTGCACCCCGGTGGTGGTCTCCTCGGTGACCCCCCGGATGGAGGCCAGCTGGCGGGAGTACCAGCCGGGGTCCTGGGCCAGGCGCTTGCGGACGGCGCCGAACAGGGCCACTTCCTCCTCGCTGCCCGGGTGGTCCAGCACCGCGGGATCCTGCTCGGCCCGGGCGCCCAGGTGCACCAGCAGGGTGGCGTCGCCGCCGTCGTCCAGGATCATGTTGGGGGCGCCTTCCTTGAACCGGAAGATCTCGTGGGTGAAGGCCCAGTAGTCGTCCAGGGACTCGCCCTTGTAGGCGAACACCGGGGTGCCGCCGGCGGCGATGGCAGCGGCGGCGTGGTCCTGGGTGGAGTAGATGTTGCACGAGGCCCAGCGCACTTCGGCGCCCAGGGCCTTGAGGGTCTCGATCAGGACGGCGGTCTGGATGGTCATGTGCAGCGAGCCGGCGATGCGGGCGCCCTGCAGGGGCCGGGCCGCCTGGTAATCCTCGCGGATGGCCATGAGGCCTGGCATCTCGGTCTCGGCGATGGCGATCTCCCGCCGGCCCCAGGGGGCCAGGGCGAGATCGGCGACGCGGAACTCGGTCTGGGTGGTGGTGCTCATGAAAAACTCCTGTTCGGCGGGGCTGGAGGGCCGTGGTTCCCCGGGAGCCTGCCTGGCAACCCCGGGGGGATCTGTCGGGCAAGCGCCGTTGGGAGATGGCACCGGCCGGAGCCGGGTTCCGAGCCTGGGGCCCCCGGATGGCCGGAGGCCTTGCAGCGCTTCTCGGACGGTTATCATCATAAACGAATCCGGCGTCCCGGCCCACCCTTGGGCGCGGGCCGGACCGCGGGAGCGAGGCATGAGCCCATACCAGGAACTTGACTTTATCATCCGCGGCGGGACGGTGCTGGACGGCTCCGGCGCCCCGGGGCGGCGGGCGGACGTAGGGGTCCGGGGCGACCGGATCGCGGCGGTGGGGGACCTGAGGCAGGCCGGCGGGGTCCCCGGGGTGGACGCCGGCGGGCTGGTGGTGGCGCCGGGGTTCATCGACGCCCACGCCCACGACGACCAGGCGGTGTTCGCCCGGGAGACCAGCGAGCCCAAGCTCAGCCAGGGGGTGACCAGCGTGGTGGTGGGCAACTGCGGCATCAGCCTCGCCCCCCTAATGTTGACGAAGGGGACCGCGCAAGAAGGCGGTGCGCTCTCATCGCACGCAGGCGTGCGATCCCTCGTGCTCCCCACAACGGGCCCAGGCGAAGCCCGGGCACGTTGTCCAGACCTGCCCGGCGACCCTCCGGCCCCCCTCAACCTGCTGGGCGGCCGGGAGCGGTTCCGGTTCGACAGCTTCAAGGCCTACGTGGACGCCCTGGACGCCGCGCCCCTGCCGGTGAACGTGGCGGCCCTGGTGGGCCACGGCACCCTGCGGGTGCGCAACCTGCCGGACTTCTCCCGCCCGGCGTCGCCCGCGGAAGTCCGGGCCATGGCCGGGGACGTGGCGGCGGCCATGGACGCCGGGGCGGCGGGGCTCAGCTGCGGGCTGGCCTACCCCACCAACTGCGCGGCGGACACCGCCGAGGTGGCCGCCCTGGCCAGGGTGGCCGCGGACCGCGGCGGCCGTCTGTGCATGCACATCCGCGACGAGTACGACGGAGTCGCCGAGTCGGTGCGGGAGGCCTTCCGCTGCGCCAGGGAATCCGGGGCGTTCCTGGTGCTCTCCCACCAGAAGGTGGCCGGCGCGGCCAACCACGGGCGCAGCGCGGAAATCCTGGAGATCTACCGGCGGGAGGGCGAGGGGATCCCCTTCGCCATCGACGTCTACCCTTACACCGCCGGTTCCAGCGTCCTGGACCCGGTCTCGGTGGCCCATTCCCGGCGGGTGCTGGTGGCCTGGTCCCGGCCCCACCCGGAGATGGACGGCCGCCCCCTGGACCGGATCGCCGCCGACTGGGGCTGCACCCGGGCCGAGGCCATCGACCGATTGCAGCCCGCCGGGGGGATCCACTTCCACATGGCCGAGGCGGACGTGGCCCGGTTCCTTTCCTGGGACCGGTGCATGGTGGGGTCCGACGGCCTGCCCCACGACCAGCACCCCCACCCCCGGCTGTGGGGCGCCTTCGCCCGGGTGCTGGGTCCGTGCGTGCGGGATCAGGGCCTGTTCGCCCTGCCCGAGGCGGTGCGCAAGATGACCTCCCTGCCCGCCTCGGTGTTCGGCCTGGCGGACCGGGGCCTGGTGCGGGAGGGCGCCTACGCCGACCTGGTGCTGTTCGACCCGGCGCGGGTGCGGGACCGGGCCACCTACGAGGATCCCCGCCGGCCCGCCGACGGGATCGAGCGGGTGTTCGTGAACGGACGCCAGGCCTGGCCTGAGGTTCCGGGGGAGAACGGATGCTGGGGGCGGTTCCTGCCGGGATGTGGGCGTACGTGAGGGGATTAGCGGCTTGATCCGCACCGGCGAGAATGTGGACTTGGGCTGTGCTTCGGTCCTTGCGAGTAAAAAACTTTTACCAGCCATTGCCGAGGCGACGCTCCGAGCCGAAACCTGGGCCATGCCCAACGAACCATCCGGTTTGCACCGAAAGGGAACATGGCTCTTGAACTCCGGCCCGATGGCGGGAAGATAACCCCCATGAGCACCGGCCTGACCCCCCTCACCCAGCTTCCCGCCTGGCAGGCCCTGGAGGCGCAGCGGCCGCGGGCGCGGACCTTGAGCCTGCGCCGGCTGTTCGCGGACGACCCGGGCCGGGGGGAGCGCTTGGGCGCCGAGGCGGCGGGGATCTGGCTGGACTACTCCAAGCACCTGGTGGACGACGAGGTCCTGGGCCTGCTGCTGCGGCTGGCGGAGGAGGCCCGGCTGCGCGCCCGGATCGAGGCCATGTTCCAGGGCCAGCGCATCAACGTCACCGAGAACCGGGCGGTGCTGCACACGGCCCTGCGCACGCCCCGGGGCGAGGCCGTCACCCTGGACGGGGAGGACGTGGTGCCCCCGGTGCACGAGGTGCTGGACCGCATGGCCGCGTTCGCCCGGGAAGTCCGGGCGGGACGGTGGCTGGGGCACACCGGGCGGCCGGTGCGCGCCATCGTCAACGTGGGCATCGGCGGCTCCGACCTGGGCCCGGCCATGGCCTTCGAGGCCCTCCGGCACTACAGCCAGCGGGACCTGGTCTTCCGCTTCGTCGCCAACGTGGACGGCACCGACTTCGCGGAGGCCGTCCGGAACCTGGACCCCGAGGAGACCCTGTTCATCGTCTGCTCCAAGACCTTCACAACCCTGGAGACCATGACCAACGCCGCCAGCGCCCGGGAGTGGGCCCTGGCAGGGCTGAAGGACCCGGCCGCGGTGGCCCGCCACTTCGTGGCGGTCTCCACCAATGCCGGGGAGGTGGCCCGGTTCGGCATCGACCCGGCCAACATGTTCGGGTTCTGGGACTGGGTCGGCGGCCGCTACTCCATGGGCTCGGCCATCGGCCTGTCCACCATGATCGCGGTGGGCCCGGAGCATTTCCGCGCCATGCTGGACGGGTTCCACCAGATGGACGTGCATTTCCGCACCGCCCCGTTCGAGCGCAACCTCCCGGTCCTGATGGGGCTGCTGATCCTCTGGTACGCCAACTTCCTGGACGTGCGCAGCCAGGCCGTGCTGCCCTACGACCAGTACCTCAGGCGCTTCCCGGCCTACCTCCAGCAGCTGGTCATGGAGAGCAACGGCAAGCGGGTCACCCTGGACGGGAAGGAAGTGTCCTGCCAGACCTGCCCGGTGGTCTGGGGCGAGCCCGGCACCAACGGCCAGCACTCCTTCTACCAGCTCCTGCACCAGGGCACCCAGGTGGTCCCCTGCGACTTCATCGTCTTCGCCCGGTCCCTCAACCCCCTGGGCCGGCACCACGAGCTGCTGGCCGCCAACGCCTTCGCCCAGGCCGAGGCGCTGGCCTTCGGCAAGACCGCCCAGGAAGTCGAGGCCGAAGGCGTCCCCGCCTGGCTGGTGTCCCATCGCACCTTCCCGGGCAACCGGCCTTCCAGCACGCTCCTGCTGGAGCGGCTCACCCCCTCCGCCCTTGGCGCCCTGGTGGCCCTGTACGAGCACAGCGTCTTCACCCAGGGCGCCATCCTGCGGGTGGATTCCTTCGACCAGTGGGGGGTGGAGCTGGGCAAGGCCCTGGCCGGGCGCATCATCCCCGAACTGGAGGCGCCGGCTCCGGAGCGGCTGGCCCACGACAGCTCCACCAACGCCCTGATCCGGCGGTTCCTGGCCCTCAGGGCCTGATATTCTGGGACCCTGCCACAAGAGAGGTTCCGGGATGGTCGACGCGGCCCAGGTCAAGTCCATCGCCACTGGCCTGGGGGCCGACCAGTGCGGCATCGCCCGGGCGGACGCGTTCGGGGGCGCGCCCGAGGGCTTCCGGCCCACGGACATCTACCCCCGGTGCCGGTCGGTGGTGGTGTTCCTCAAGGCCATGCCGGCGGAGATCGCCCAGGCGCCCAACCCGGTGCCGTACTCCAACACCGCCTTCCTGATCTATGCCGAGCTGGACCGTCTGGGACTGGCGCTGACGCGGGAGCTGGAGGCCCAGGGCGTGCCGGCGGTGCCGGTGCCCTGCGATAACCCGTACCTGTGCTGGGACGAGGCCGCCAGCCGCGGCATGGGCATCCTCTCCATGCGCCACGCCGCCCAGCTGGCGGGGCTGGGCCGGCTGGGGCGCAACACCCTCCTGGTGAACGACGAGCTGGGCAACATGGGCTACATCGGCGCCGTGCTCACCAGCGCGGAGCTGGAGCCCGACGCCCCGCTGGCGGGCTCCCCCTGCCCCGAGGCCTGCCGCATCTGCCAGGAGGCCTGTCCGGAGCAGGCCCTGGTGGGGCAGTCGGTGATCCAGGGCCGCTGCCGGAAGAGCTCCATCCGGACCGTGGGGCGCGGATTCAGCATCTACCACTGCAACCTGTGCCGCAGCCGCTGCCCCCTGTCCCGGGGACGGCGCGCGGCCCCCTGGCGCAAGGGCTTCGGCGGGTTCGCGGAACGTTAAGCTGACCTGCGCAATCAGGTGGGTTGGCGGTCGCACGCCCGCCGGGGCGGCTACAATGAAGCCGTCCCGTTCCACGCCAGCCCAGGGTTCCGATGCCACGAACTTCCCGTTCCCGGTCCACCAAGCCCCCCATCGCCCTGTCCCCCAGGAGCCTCTACCTGGCCTTCGGGGTCCTGATCGGCGTGCTGCTCCTCAGCGGCGCCCTGGCCTACCGGCACACCCTCCAGATCCGGCACGCCACCGATTCGGCGGCCGTGACCCACGAACTCCTCATGGCCATGCAGGCCACCCTGCAGCACGTCACCGAGGCGGAGACCGGGCAGCGAGGATACCTGATCACCGGCGACGAAGGCTACCTGAACCCTTACTCCGGCGCGATCGACCGGGTCGAACAGGATCTCCGGGACTTGGAGGGGCTGGCCGGGGGCGACCCGGAACTGCAGGCCCAGGTGCAGGCCCTGAAGCCCCTGGTGGACGCCAAGCTCGAGGAGCTGCGCCAGGCCATCGCCATGGAACGGACCGATCCGGCCGCCGCCAGGAAGATGGTGCTGACCCACCTGGGCCGGAACCTCATGGATTCCATCCGCGCCCGGATGGGAGAGATGACCCGCCTGGAGCAGGACCGGCGCGCCCGGCGCTTGCAGGAAGCCATGCGCGACTACCGGATCGCCCTCCACTCGGGGATCCTGGCCACCCTGCTGGGGCTGGCGACCGCCGTGGGCTTCCTGCTCCAGCTGCGCCGGCACCTGCGGGAGCGCGCGGAGCAGGAACTGGCCCTGGAACGCCAGCGCCAGTGGCTGCAGGTCACCCTGCGCAGCATCGGCGACGCCCTGATCGCCACCGACGAGGCCGGGGCGGTGTCGTTCATGAACCCGGTGGCGGAGGCCCTGACCGGCTGGTCCGCGGGCGAAGCCGCGGGGCGGCCCCTGGAGGAGGTCTTCGTCATCGTCAACGAGGACACCCGGCGCCCCGCGGCCGACCCGGTGGCGCGGGTGCTGACTGAGGGCGCGGTGGTGGGGCTGGCCAACCACACCGCCCTGGTGGGCCGGAACGGGCGGGAGACTCCCATCGAGGATTCCGCCGCGCCCATCCGGGACGCCTCCGGCCGGGTGGCCGGGGTGGTGCTGGTGTTCCACGACGTCACCGAGAAGCGCCGGGCCGAAGCGGAACTGCAGAAGGTGCACCGGGCCCTCACCGCCCGCACCCGGAGCAGCCTGGCGCTGCTGCATTCGGAGCAGATGGACGAGGAGGTCTACCTGGAGGAGATCTGCGCCATCATCACCCGGGACTGCGGCCACGCCATGGTTTGGATGGGGTTCAAGGAGGACGGCCCGGCCAGGGGCGTGCGCATCGCCGCCCACGCGGGCTTCGAGGAGGGCTACCTGGAGAACCTGCGGCTCACCTGGGCCGACGACGAGCGCGGGCGCGGCCCCACCGGCACGGCCATCCGCACCGGCAGACCCTGTGGCTGCAGGGACACCTGGACCGACCCGGCCTTCGCGCCCTGGCGGGCGGAGGCCGTGAAGCGCGGCTACCGTTCCACCCTGGCCCTGCCCCTGCTGGCCGGGGGGGAAGCCTTCGGCGCGGTCACCCTCTACTCCCGGGTTCCGGATGGCTTCAGCCCGGGAGAGGTGGCCCTGCTGGAGGATCTGGTCGCCGACCTGGCGTACGGGATCACCACCCACCGCCTGCGCCGGCACCACGCCCTGGCCGAAGCGGCCCTGCGGGAGAGCGAGAGCCGGTTCCGCACCGCCTTCGACGAGGGCCCGGTACCCATGGCCATGAGCGGCCTGGACGGGCGCTTCCTGCGGGTGAACCCGGCCTTCGCCCAGATGCTGGGCTACTCCCCGGAGGAGCTGGAGAAGCGCACCGCCTGGACCGTCACCCATCCCGACGACCTGGAATCGACCCGGACCGGCTTATCCGGGCTGGCCCGGGGCGGCTCCGGCTTCCGCCTGGAGAAGCGCTACCTGCGCAAGGACGGCACGGTCATCTGGGGGGACATGAGCACCGCCGTCGTGTCGGACTCCCAGAGCCAGCCCCTCTACCTGCTCACCCACATCCAGGACATCACCGAGCGCAAGCGGGTCGAGGAGGCGCTGCGCGAGGCCAACCGGCGCAAGGACGAGTTCCTGGGCACCCTGGCCCACGAACTGCGCAACCCCCTGGCGCCCATCCGCACCGGCGCCTACCTGCTGGGGGCCCGCCCCGCGCCGGACCCCGAGACCCGCCAGATCCACGACATGATCGCCCGGCAGGCGGCCAACATGGCCCGGCTGGTGGACGACCTGCTGCAGGTGTCCCGGATCGAGCAGGGCAAGCTGGAGCTGCGCAAGGAGCGGGTGGACCTGGGCCGGCTGCTGACCCAGGCCCTGGAGGCCTGCCAACCGGCGGTGGCGGCCCGGGGCCACCGGCTCGACCTCGCCCTGCCTGACCCGGCGCCTGCCCTCGAGGCCGACCCGATCCGCCTGGAGCAGATGGTCACCAACCTGGTGCACAACGCCTGCAAGTGCACCCCGCCGGGGGGCCACATCCAGGTCTGGGCGGCCCGGGACGGGGCCGAGGTGGTCCTGGGGGTGCGGGACGACGGGGTGGGGATCGCCCCCGGGGTGATCGAGCACATCTTCGACCTGTTCTACCAGGCCGGGGGCGCCAAGGACCAGGAAGGCGGCGGCCTGGGCATCGGCCTGACCCTGGTGCAGCGCCTGGCCCAGCTGCACGGGGGCTCGGTCACCGCCGCCAGCGAGGGCCCCGGCAAGGGCAGCGAATTCCTGCTGCGCCTGCCGGCTGCGGAGCCGGCGGCGCCGGCCCCGGCCCCGGCCGGGACGGCCTCCCAGGCCCCCTCCGGGCACCGCCTGCGGGTCCTGGTCATCGACGACGATCCCGGGGTCCGCACCACCACGGCCATGCTGCTGCGGGCCCAGGACTTCGAGGTGAGCACGGCCGCCACCGGCGAGAAGGGGATCGCCGAGGCCCTGGCCCGGCGCCCGGACATCGCCCTCATCGACCTGGGCATGCCCGACCTGGACGGCTGCCAAGTGGCCGCCCGGATCCGGGCGGAGCTGGGCCGCGACATCTACCTGGTGGCCCTCACCGGCTTCAGCCGGGAGGAGGACCTGACCCGCACCCAGGCCGCCGGCTTCGACCGGCACCTGGTCAAGTCCGGCGATCCCCTGGAGCTGCTCCAGCTATTGAGCGAAGTCCACGCGCATCCCGTCAGGGCGTAGCCGCCTGGCCGGGGTGCTTCTGCTGGTAGATCTGCTTGCTGGTCTGGTTCTCCTGCCGGTTCAGCTGGCGCTGTTGCTGCTTGGTGATGTGGCCGCCGTTGGCGGCCGCGTCCGCGCGCTCCTCCTTGCGGATGGTCTTGTCCTCCTTGTGCAGCTGCTGGGCCTGCCCCTTGGTGAGGGTGCCGTTCGCCTCGCCCTGCTGGATGCGCTTGTTCTGGTTGTTCAGGCGCTTGTTCACCTGTTCGCGCCGGGGATGGTTCTTCGCCCACTTGCCCTGCTGGGCCGCGGCCGGGGTGATCCCGCACAGCAGCGCCACGGCAAGGGCCACGCCCAGCTGCCGGATCGTCCTGGACATCATGCGCCTCCTCCCATTGGGTTTGTTGCTCTGATCTTCTGACATTAATGGGGCTTGTCAAGTCGGATCGACCTTCCCTCGACGAAGGCCCATCCGCGGCCCCAGGAAGTCCGCCAGGCGGCAGCCCTGGTGCAGGGCCTTGACCAGGGCCGAGCCGATCACCGGGGTGGCGCCCATGCCCCGCACCTGCTCCAGCAGCCCCGGGTCGTCCAGGCCGAAGCCCACCGCCAGGGGCCGTGCGGTGTGCCGGCGCAAGGCCTGGACCCGTTCCCGCACCGGGGCCAGGTCGGGCGCGCGGCCGTCGCCGGTCACACCCAGGCGCGCCACCAGGTAGACGAAGCGCTGGGCGAAAGGATGACCGGGCCCGGGGTCGGGGCGGGCCGCCAGCAGGGCCTGGGCCCGGGCATCCGGCGTGGTGGGGCTGAGCAGGGGCACCAGGGGATACCCGGCCTGGCGCAGCCCGGCCTCCCACTCGGGCTCTTCCCCGGGCGGCAGGTCCACCACCAGCAGGGCCTTCACGGGCGTGGGCCGGAGCAGGGGCAGCAGATCCCCGCCCAGCTGCAGCAGGGGGTTGAAGTAGGTGAACAGCACCAGGTCCGGGCATTGATTCGTACGGGGGCCCGTCCCGGCCAGGGCCTCCAGCACCCGCCGCGGGGCGGCGCCGGCCCCCATGGCCCGCTGGGCCGCGGCCTGGAGCACCGGGCCGTCCGCCACCGGATCCGAGTGGGCCAGTCCCAGCTCCAGGGTGCCCACGCCCAGGGCCGCGAACCCCGCCAGGAGTTCCGGAAGCGACGCCAGGGGCGCGTCCCCGGCGGTGATGAAGGGCAGGATCGGTTCCATCGGAGTCAGGCTCCCAGTTCCAAATGGGTTTGGTAGGCGGCCAGGTCCTTGTCGCCCCGGCCGGAAAGGCCCAGCAGCACGGTGGCGACGCCTTCGGCGGCCAGGGTGCGCAGCTGGGCCAGGGCGTGGCTGGATTCCAGCGCCGGCAGGATGCCCTCGGCGCGGGCCAGGAGCTGGGCCGCCGCCAGGGCCTCGTCGTCCGAGGCGCGCCGGCCCTCCACCCGCCCGGCCAGCACCAGGGCGGCCAGTTCCGGCCCCAGGGACGGGTAGTCCAGCCCGGCGCTGATGCTGGCGGTCTCGGCGGTCCAGCCGTGGCCGTCCTGGAGCAGCAAGGTCTTGCACCCGTGCAGGACCCCGATCCGGCCCCCGAAGGTGCGGGCGGCGTGCTGCCCGGGGCCGTCCCCGTGGCCGCCGCCTTCCACCGCCACCAGCCGGACCGGGTCGTCCTGGAACGGCACCATCAGGCCCAGGCCGTTGCTGCCGCCCCCGGCGCAGGCCACCACCGCGTCGGGCAGGTGCCCGTGGGCCTCCAGCGCCTGGGCCCTGGCCTCCCGGCCGATGACCGACTGGAAGGTGCGCACCATGAGCGGGAACGGATGCGGCCCCAGGGCCGAGCCCAGGATGTAGTGGGCCCGGTCGCAGCGGGCGGCCCAGGCCCGCAGGGCCTCGTTCACCGCCTCCTTGAGGGTGCGCTGCCCGGCCTCCACCGGCACCACCGACGCCCCGAACAGGCGCATGCGCGCGACGTTGGGGGCCTGCCGGGCCATGTCCACGCTGCCCATGTACACCGTGCAGCGCAGCCCCAGCCGGGCGCTGGCGGCCGCGGCGGCCACCCCGTGCTGGCCGGCCCCGGTCTCGGCGATGACCTCCTCCTTGCCCATGCGCCTCGCCAGCAGGGCCTGGGCCAGGGCGTTGTTGATCTTGTGGGCGCCGGTGTGGGCCAGGTCCTCCCGCTTGAGCAGCACCTCCTGGAGTCCTACTTCCCGGGCCAGGCGCGGGGCCGGGGTGAGGGGGGTCGGGCGGCCCACGAAGGTGCGCAGCTGCTCTCGCAGTTCGGCCTGGAAGCCCGGGTCGGCCAGCGCCGCCACGAAGGCGGCCTCCAGTTCCAGCAAGGGCTGCATGAGGGTCTCGGGGGCGTAGCAGCCGCCCAGGTGCTCGGGGCCGTAGCGGGTGGGAAGGCGGAAGGCGGCGGGGGGCATCGGCTACTCCAGGTCATGGGCTTGGCGGACGAAGGCCTGGATCCGGACAGGATCCTTGCGGCCGGAAGCGGATTCCAGGCGGCTGGCGGCGTCGAAGCCCCGGCAGAGGGCCCGCACCGGCGCCCGCAGACGTTCCAGGCGTTCGGCCAGGACCGCGGCATGAAGCCCGCCCGCCAGCAGGAACGGGCCGGGCGGAGGGAAGGCCTGGGCGTGGCCCCGGCCGGAGCCGCCCAGCAGTCCGGTGGCCGCGGGGCTGGCCTCCCACAGGTACAGGTCGGCCTCCAGGGCCTCCTGGCCGGGCTGGTCGGGCCAGGGCAGCAGCACCCGGCGGCCCTCGCCCCGCAGCAGGGCCAGGGCCCGTTCCCGCTCCGGGGCCGGCAGGTAGGGCTGGACCCAGGGCGCCCCGGACCGGCGCACCAGGTCCAGCAGCTGGTCGGCGTCGGGCGTCACCGCCACCAGCACCGCGCGTTCCCCGGCGGCGGCGGCCAGGGCCAGGTCCCGGCAATGGCGGGGACTGGCGGGGTGGTGCAGGAACCCGGCCAGGTCCGCCCCCGCCGCCAGGGCCGCGGCCACGTCAGGGGCCGTGGTGAGGCCGCAGACCTTGGCCATCATGCCGGCACCCGGATCGAGGCCAGGAACCGGGCGGGGTCGGGGTCGCGCATGAGGGCCTCGCCGATGAGCAGGGCGTCGAACCCCTCGGCCAGGGCGGCCTGGGCCTCCTCGGGGGTCCGGATGCCCGACTCCCGCACCAGCAGGGCCTCGGGGAAGGCGTCCCGGAGCAGGGCCGCCGGCGCCCGCCGCACTGAGAAGTCCGACAGGTCCCGGACGTTCCAGCCCACCATGCGCGCGTGGGCCGCCTGGACCGCCGGGAGTTCGGCCAGGGCGTGCACCTCCGCCAGGGGTTCCAGGCCCCGGATCCGGGCCGCGGCGGCGAAGTCCGGGAGGTACTCCCCCAGCACGCGGGCGATGAGCAGGACCGCGTCCGCCCCCAGGGCGGCCGCTTCGTCCAGGTGCGCCTCGGTGCAGACGAAACCCTTGTACAGCAAGGGCAGGCCCGCGGCCTTGGCCTTGGCCTTGGCGAAATCGCCCGGGCGGCCCAGGAACCGGGTCGGCTCGGCCAGGATGGAGCAGGCCGCGGCCCCGCCCTGCCGGTAGGCGGCGACCTGCGCGGCCACGTCGGCGGTGGAGGCGAACGGCCCCAGGGACGGGGAGGCCCGCTTGAACTCGGCGATCACCGGCAGCGGCCCCGCGCGCAGCGCCTTCTCGAAAGGTCCCGCGCCCTCCAGGGGCCGGGCGCGGAACGGGTGCCTGGACGCCATCCGGCGGGCGCGGTCCAGCTCGGAGACCAGCAGCTCGCGCAGGATGCCCAGGTCCCGGGCGCGGTCCAGCAGGGTTTCGGGGGCAGGCGGGAAGGTCATGGTCGCTCCGGTTGCGGGGCCGAATAATCCATAGTCACACTCCTGTTCAGGCCGCCCGGGCCAGCAGGGTCTGGAGGGGCAGGCCGCCCATCACGGCCGCGCGCGCCTCGGCCACCATCGCGGGCAGGGCCTCGAGGGGCAGGTCCCGCACCAGCGCGAGGCCCAGGGCCGCCTGCAGCGCCACCTCCTCGGCCAGGCGCGGGCTGAAGTCCGGATGCAGCCGGCCTCCGGCCAGCCCCTGGGCCAGGGCCACGCAGTCCTCCTTGGAGGCCGCCGCCAGGGCCGGCAGGCGCGTGTGCACACCGGCCTCCCGGGGATCGATGCAGACCCGGGGCAGCAACCGGCCTTCCCGCACCGGCTGGAGCAGGGTGGGACCCTCCAGGGACGCCTCGTCCAGGCCCAGGCCGCCGGCGGTCAGGCCGTGCACCACCAGCGCCCGCTCCAGGCCGATCCCGGCCAGGGCGGTGGCCACCGGCTCGATCCACTCCTCCCGGGCCACGCCCAGCACCTGGTATTCCGCCCGGGCCGGGTTCAGCAGCGGGCCCAGCATGTTGAACACGGTAGGCACCCCCAGGCTCCGGCGGATGGGCGCCAGCCGGGCCAGGGCCGGGTGGTAGGCGGGGGCGAACAGGAAGGCGAAGTGGGTGCGGGCCAGGTCCGCCTCCACCAGGGCCTGGGGCCGCTCCAAGTCCAGGCCCAGGGCCTCCAGCAGGTCAGCCGAGCCGCACCGGCTGGAAGCCGCGCGGCTGCCGTGCTTGACCACGTCCACCCCCATCCCGGCCAGGGCCAGGGCCGAAAGGGTGGAGAGGTTGGCGGTGTGCACCCCGTGGCGGGCGTCCCCGCCGGTGCCGCAGGTGTCCAGCACCGGCCGCACCGAGGGCCGGAACGTGCGAGACCGTTCCAGCAGCACCTGGGCGAAGGCGGTCAGCTCGGCGGCCTGGAACGGGCGGCGGTTGAGGGCCACCAGGGCCAGGCCCACCTCCTGGGGGTCCGAGGCGGGGTCCAGGACGGCCTCCATGAAGGCCCGGGCCTGGCCCAGAGTGAAGTGGTCGGAAGGATCGAGGGGGGAAGTCATAGGGATCTCCGGGTCAGACATTCAGCGGACGTGGTGTCCGGGCTCCGCATGGACACCACGTGAGGGAGCACGAGGGAGGACGAAGAGCGAGCCTCGCGAGCGGGCGGTCCTCCCTCGTTCATAGATGCGTTCCCCCCCAGCCCATGGCCCGACGGATCAGCGGGACCTGGTTGGGGGCGAAGGGGAGGCTTTCGGGCAGGTCCAGGCGCCGGCCCACCGCCTCGGCCACCAGCCGCAGCTGCTCGGCCAGGCGGCGGAACTCGGGCAGGTGCAAAGACTGCTCGCCGTCGGAGAGGGCCCCGGACGGGTCCGGATGCACTTCCACCGCGATGCCGTCGGCCCCGGCGGCCACCGCGGCCCGGGCCATGGGCGTCACGGCCTCCCGCCGGCCGGTGCCGTGGGAGGGGTCCACCAGGACCGGCAGGTGGGTCATGCCTTTCAGGACCGGCACCGCGTTCAGGTCCAGGGTGTTGCGGGTGGCCGTCTCGAAGGTGCGGATGCCCCGCTCGCACAGGATCACGTGGGGATTGCCCTCGAGCAGGATGTACTCGGCGGCCAGCACCAGCTCCACCAGGGTGGAGGAGGGGCCGCGCTTGAGCAGCACCGGCTTGCCGGCGCGGCCCACGGCCCGGAGCAGCGGACTGTTGCTCATGTTGCGGGCACCCACCTGGAAGCAGTCCACGTACTTGGCCATGAACTCCACTTCGCCGGGGTCCATCACTTCGGTCACGATGGGAAGCCCGGCGGCGTCGCCGGCCTCCCGCAGCAGCTCCACCCCGGGCCGGCCCAGGCCCTGGAAGACGTAGGGCGAGGTGCGCGGCTTGAAGGCCCCGCCGCGCAGGGCGGTGGCGCCGTAGGCGGCCACGAACCGGGCGGTGGTCACCACCTGTTCCCGGCTCTCCACCGAGCAGGGCCCGGCCACCAGGGCCAGGGCCTCGCCCCCCACCTCCATCCGCCCCAGGGGCACCCGGGTGCCCTGGGGGTTCTGCGGCCGGGCGGCGAGGATGGGCTTGGTGCCGGCCTTGCGGGCCCATTCCACCCCGGCCAGGGCCTGGAGCTCTGCAATGGGGGCGTCCTCCAGCCCCAGGGCCGCCAGGAAGGTGCCGAAGGGGAACTCCAGGCGGCGCACCTGGCCGCCCCGGGCCTCCAGGACGGCGGTCACGGCCCCGAGGACCTCGGGTTCGTTGCGGGAAAGCTTGACGATCATGGCCGCCTCCTCAGTTTCCGGGCCCGCGCCCACACCCGCGCTTTGACCGGCACAGGACGATGAAGTTGCGCAGCAGGTCCATGCCTCCGGGGGTGAGGATGGACTCGGGGTGGAACTGCACCCCGTGGCAGTCGTACCGCCGGTGGCGGACCGCCATGATCTCCCCTTCGGGGGTGGCGCCCTGCACCGCCAGGCAGTCCGGCATGGCCTCGGGCACCGCGGCCAGGGAGTGGTAGCGGCCCACCGGGAAGGGGCTGGGCAGCCCCGCCAGCAGCCCGCTGCCGTCGTGGTCCATGGGCGAGGTCTTGCCGTGCATGGGCCGGAGGGCCCGGTCCACGCGCCCGCCGAAGGCTTCGACGATCACCTGGTGGCCCAGGCACACCCCCAGGATGGGCACCGTGGGCGCCAGGGCCGCCACCAGGGCGGGGCAGATGCCGGCATCCCGGGGGTGGCCCGGCCCGGGGGAGATCACCACCCCTTCCGGGTCCAGGGCCGCGGCCTCGGCCACGGTGAGGGCGTCGTTGCGCACCACCTCCAGGCCGGGCTCCAGCACCCCCATCATCGACACCAGGTTGTAGGTGAACGAGTCGTAGTTGTCCACGAACAGGATCATCGGGCCGCCTCCCTTCCTTCCAGGGCCGCCAGGAGCACGCCCGCCTTGGCGTGGATCTCGGCCCATTCCGCCGCCTCGGTGGAGTCGGCCACCAAGCCGCACCCGGCCCGGAAGCGCACGTTCCCCGCCTCCACTTCCAGCGTGCGGATGGTGATGGCCAGCTCCAGGTTGCCCGAGCGGTCCAGGATCCCCACGCCGCCGCCGTAGGCGCCCCGGTCCTCCCCCTCCAGCCGGGCCAGGATGCCGGTGGCGCGGATCTTGGGGGCGCCGCTGAGGGTGCCGGCGGGGAACGTGCTCCACAGGGCGTCCAGGGGCCGCAGTCCGTCCCGCAGGCGGCCGTGCACTTCCGAAGTCAGGTGCATCACGTGGGAGAACATCTCCACCTGCTCCCGCACCGGCACCGTCACCGACCCGTGGGCGCACACCCGGCCCAGGTCGTTCCGGGCCAGGTCCACCAGCATGGCGTGCTCGGCCCGTTCCTTGGGGTCGGCCTTCAGCTCGGCGGCGAGCCGCTCGTCCTCCTCCCGGGAGCCGCCCCGGCGCCGGGTGCCGGCGATGGGCACCGTCACCACCTGGTCGCCTTCCACCCGCACCAGCATCTCCGGGGAGGCGCCCACCAGCTGGCGCCCGCCCAGGGACACGAAGAAGTGGTAGGGCGACGGGTTCAGCCGGCGCAGGCGCCGGTAGACGTCGAACGGGTCGCCCTCCAGCACGCCCTCGAAGGGCTCCGAGAGGACGATCTGGTAGGCTTCCCCGGCCAGGATGGCTTCCTGCACCGCGGCGAAGTTGCGCCCGAAGCGGGCCCGGTCCGGGGTGCGGGTGAGCCGGAAGGGTCCGGCCCCGGCCCGGGCCGGCAGAGCCCCTTCCAGGCGCCGGCGCAGGCGCTCCAGGCGTTCCATCCCGGCCGAGGGGGACGCCCCGGGCCCGGGGAAGTGGTACAGGTAGCCCAGCTGCTTGAGGTGGTCCAGCACCAGCCCGGTGGCGAAGCGGCCGAAGCGCAGCCGCGGGCTGCGGGCGGCGGGGAAGGCCTGCCCAAGGGCCGGCTCGGCCAGGGCGAAGCTGCTGAAGTCGGCCCAGCCCACCGCGCCGCCCAGGAACGGCACCGGCTGGTCCGGGATGGGCGCCCGCAGTTCGGCGGCCCAGGCGGCCAGGGCCTCCAGCGGGTCGCCGGGCAGGTCCTGGACGCCGCCGGGACGGACGATGGCGGCCCGGGTCCCGGCCTGGAAGGTCTCGGTGGCGTCCAGGCCCAGGAAGGAGAACCGGGCCTGGGACTCGCCCCCGGTGACCGATTCCAGCAGGTAGGCGTCCTGGCCCGGCTCGGTGAGGGCCAGGAAGGCCCGCACCGGGGTGGTGAGGTCCGCCGGGAAGGCGAGCACCAGGGGCGGCGCCGCGGCGGGGCATTCGGGGCTGGGGGTCGGGTTCGAAGTCATGCCGGTCTCGGATCAGGTTGAGGAATGGGTAGATACGAAAAGGCCCACCGCGGGAGGTGGGCCGGGGAACTTGCCTTTGGAGATTCGCCTAGGTGTGGGTGCTCCGCGCGCAAATGCCCGACCGCTGGGGCCAGAAGCACCAGAGCCAGGTGGAAGTGTTGAACATGCGCGACACGGGAACTCCGCTTGATAGGCGAGTTTAAGGGTTCCGGCGGGACTTGGCAAGGGCCCGGTTCACGCTTGGGCGGAAGTCCTTTCCTGACAGCGGATAACTAGGCGGCCCAGGCGCCGGTCGCGGCCAGGATTCCTGATATCGTCAAGGAATGCGCGACCCTGGCCCCATCCCCACCGGTTCCTACGATTTGTGCGTCATCGGCGCCGGCGTCAGCGGCCTGAGCCTGGCGCGGCTGGCCGCGGAACGGGCCGGACTGCGGGTGCTGGTGCTGGAGCAGCGCGCCGAAGCCGGCGGCTGCCTGTGCTCGGCGCCGGTGGGGGGCCCGGAGCCCGCCGGCTGGCTGGAGCTGGGCGCCCACACCTGCTACAACTCCTACGCCCGCTTCCTGGAGATCGTCCAGAGCACCGGCTTCCTGGCCCGGGCCACCCCGCGCAAGGGGATGACCTTCCAGATGGTGGTGGGGGGCGCGCGCCGCTCCATCCCCTCCTGCCTGGACTTCCTGGAGGCGGCCCTGAGCCTGCCCCGGCTGTTCGGGGCGCGCAAGGAGGGCCGCACCGCCGCCGAGTACTACGGCCGGATCCTGGGCCGGAAGAACTGGGACCGGGTGCTGCACCCCGCCCTGAACGCCGTGGCCTCCCAGGAGACCGAGGGCTTCCCGGCCGACGCCCTGTTCAAGCGCCGGGACCGGCGGCGCAAGGACCTGCCCCGCAGCTTCGCGGTGCGCGGCGGGCTGGGGCCGGCGGTGCAGGCCCTGGCCGACCACCCGGGGATCCACTGCGCCCTGGAGCGGGAGGCGGTCGGACTGGCCCGCATCGGCGAGCACTGCCAGGTGCGCACCGCCCGGGGGGAGACCTTCCAGGTCCGGCGGGCGGCGGTGGCGACCCCGCCCGACGCCGCCGCCCGGCTCCTGGCCCCGGCCTTCCCGGAAGCGGCCGCCCTGCTGGGCCGGATCGGCACCCGCACGGTGAAGTCCCTGGGGCTGGTGTTCCGGGATCCCCTGCCCCGCCTGCCCAGGCTCGCCGGCCTGATCCTGACCGAAGGCCCCATCTGGTCCGCGGTGTCCGGGGACGCCTTCCAGGTGCCGGGCCGGCGGGCCTGGAGCTTCCACTTCGACGGCGCGAAGGTGGACGACCCGGACCGCATGCAGGATCTCGCCTGCCGGGCCCTGGGTGCCGACCCGGCCCTGGTGGAGGCCCGGTTCCGCCGGGACCACACCATGCCGGCCCTCACCGTGGGCCATGACGCCTGGCTGGCCGGCCTGGACCGGGTCCTGGCCGGCACCGACCTGATGGTGGTGGGCAACTACCTGTCCGGGCTGTCCATCGAGGACTGCGCCGGGCGGGCGATGAGGGAGTTCGAGCGGGTGCTGGCGCAATGATGAAACCTGGCCCGCCGACGCCCCATCCTGGGGGCGAGGTGAAGCCATGGTTACCGTCGTCGGCAGGATCGCCTGCCTGGGCATCGTCTGCGCCGGAGCCCTGCTGGGCAACGGGCGCGAAGTCTACCTGTCCAACCAGTCGTCCGCCGGGGCGCTGTCCCTGAAATTCGACGGCGCGTCCCCGGAAGGACCGGCGGTGGTGCTCAAGGTCCTGGAGTCCCAGTTCTCCGGCCGCACAGGCCAGGAGTTCCGGTTCCAGTCGCCCCAGGATGAGCACAGCGTCCGGGCCGGGGAACTGGTGGAGCTGACCCTGGACCAGGACGGCGGCGTCCGCTCCCGGCGGTTCCAGGCCCTGCAGGCCGGGACCGGGGCGCGGTTCCGGTTCGACGTCGCCTTGGGCGAGGAGCGCAAGGGGGGCGGGGCGGCCACCCTCGTCCCGGTGCCGGGAGACGCGGAGGGGCTGGACCTTCACCAGGAGCTGGACGACACCCTCCTGATCTTCTTCGGCCCGGTTCAGTAATCCCCCAGCGCCGGCGTCTCCGCCTGGGAACCGCCGGGCTGGGCCCCGGCCTGGGCCAGCCGCTTGTGGATGGCCCGCAGCTGGGCCTTGTCGAACGGCGTGGTGGCGCGCGGCTTGCTGGGGACCAGCTCGATGCCGCGGAGCCGCTGGTAGAGCGCCAGGTGGTGGTGGTTGATGGTGCTCTCGATGACCCGGTGCCGGGCCAGGTCGGAGCGGTGGATCAGCTCGCGCAGGCGGTCGCCCGCCGGGGCCACCAGGCAGGTGTAGAAGATGTACTTCACCTCGAAGATGGTGAGCTGGGACATGAGGATCCGCCAGTACGGCCGGCGCGCCTCCAACGTGGGCAGTTCGGCCTCGATCTGCTCCAGCAGGCACTCCAGGGTGCCCAGGTAGCGGGTCTGGCGGGTGAGGATCCGCTGGGCTTCCACGAAGAGCTTGTAGTCGTAGACTTTCTGGTCCTCCGGGTCGCCGGTCTCCAGGAAATGGTTGTGTCGCTGCAGGGCCCCGTGCAGCCTCTTGATCAGGAAGATCAGCGCCCCGACCCCGTCGTGGGCGGCGCCGGTCTTGTGGTCCACGATCCGGATGTCGTCGAGGTTCTGCCGGTAGTACCCCAGCAGCCGGTAGAAGGAGTCCTCGAACCTCTCCTTGCGGAAGGTCTCCTTGGATTCGGCCAGTTCGTGCCGCTGCAGGTAGATGGTCAGGATCAGCCCGGCGAAGGCCAGGCCCGAGAACACGGTGTTGATCACCCCGAAGCTCTCCCCGAACACCCCGCTGCGGGTCAGGGAGAAGTCCCGGATCGGCCAGTTGATCCACAGGATCAGGCCGGCGTACAGGAGGGGGATGCCGAGAACGAGGCTGAACAGGACCAGGGCGATCCGGCTGAATCTCATGGGTCTACCTTTGGGTTGGCGCCTGACAGGATGCCACGGGAAGGCCCCGGACGCGGTACTATACTTCGCATCCACCCCCTTCCGCCCCGGAGGCCCCATGGAGCCCGATCTCCTGTTCCTGACACGCTCGGACATCGCCGCGGTGCTCACCCTGGGGGACTGCCTCGAGGCCATGGAGGAGGCCTTCCGCATGCGGGCCGAGGGCCGCGCCCTGGCGCCCGGGCTGATGCACACCGAGGCCGACGGCGGCGAGTTCCACGTCAAGGGCGGGGGCCTGAGGCTGGACCGCACCTGGTTCGCCCTCAAGGCCAACGGCGGGTTCTTCCACAACCGGGAGCGGTTCGGCCTGCCCAACATCCTGGGCCTGATCCTGCTCTTCGACGGCAGCAACGGCCGGCCGGTGGCGGTCATGGACTCCTCGGACATCACCGCCCTGCGCACCGGCGCCACCACCGCGCTGGCGGCCCGGCACCTGGCCCGGGCCGACGCCGCCACCGTCACCATCTGCGGCTGCGGGCGGCAGGGGGCCATCCAGGCCCGGTCCCTGCTGCGGGTCCTGCCCTCCATCCGCCGGATCCAGGCCTGGGACCGGTCGCCCGAGGCCGCCACCGCCTTCGTGGCCGGCATGGCGGACCAGCCCGGGGTGGAGGCGGTGGCGGTGGCGGACCTGCCGGACGCGGTCCTGCGCAGCGACGTAGTGGTCACCTGCACCCCCGCCAAGGGCTTCTTCCTGCGCAAGGACATGGTCCGGCCCGGCACCTTCATCTCGGCAGTGGGGGCCGACAGCCCCGACAAGCAGGAGATCGAGCCCGCCCTGGTGGCCTCGGCGACCCTGGTGGTGGACATCCTGGAACAGTGCGCCCGGGTGGGCGAACTGCACCATGCCCTCGAGGCCGGGCTCATGACCCCCGCCGGCGTCCACGGGGAACTGGGGGACGTGGTGGCCGGCAAGGTCCCCGGCCGGACCCGGGAGGACCAGATCACCCTGTTCGACACCACCGGCAGCGCCCTCCAGGACGCTGCCGCGGCGGTGGCGGCCTACCGCAAGGCCCTGGCCCTGGGCGTGGGCTTGCACCTGGATCCCAGGAAGTAGGAGCCTGTCCATGGACCGGGATCCCGAGCCCATGCCCCTTGCCCCCGACCCGCTCCTGGCCCTGGAGACCCCGCGCCTGCTCCTGGACGAGACCCGCATGCTGCGCAACATCCGCCGCATGCAGGAGCGCATGGACCGGCTGGGGGTGAGCTTCCGGCCCCACGCCAAGACCAGCAAGTGCCCCGAGGTGGTCCGCCGGCAGCCGGCCGCCGGCGCCCGGGGGATCGCCGTGTCCACCCTCCGGGAGGCCGAGCGGTTCTTCGCCGAAGGGGTGGACGACATTCTCTACGCGGTGGCCGTGGCGCCGGCCAAGCTGGACCGGGCCCTGGGCCTGGCCGGTCCCGGACGCCGGCTCACCCTGGTGGTGGAGTCGGTGGCCGCGGCCGAGGCGGTGGCCCGCCACGGCCGGGAGCACGGCCACTGCCACGAGGTCCTGATCGAGGTCGACACCGACGGGGACCGCTCCGGAGTCCGCCCGGACGATCCGCGCCTGGGCCGAGTGGCCGCGGCCGTGAGCGGCGGCGCGCGGCTGGCCGGGGTCATGACCCACGCCGGGAGCGCCTACGCCCTGGGCGACCCCGAAGCCCTGGCCGCGCTGGCCGAGCGGGAGCGGGTGGGGTGCGTGGAGGCCGCCGGGCGCCTGCGCGCGGCCGGCCATCCCTGCGAGGTGGTCAGCGTGGGCTCCACCCCCACCGCCCTGAGCGCGCGCTCCCTCCGGGGCGTCACCGAAGTGCGGGCCGGGGTCTACGTATTCTTCGACCTGGTGATGGCCGGGACCGGGGTCTGCACCCTGGACGAGATCGCCCTGACGGTGCTGGCTACGGTCATCGGGCACCGGGCCGACACCGGGTGGGTCATCACCGACGCCGGGTGGACCGCCATGAGCCAGGACCGGGGCACCCGCAACCAGTCCCGGGACTTCGGCTACGGAGTGGTGTGCGGCCTGGACGGCGTCCCAGTGCGGGACCTGGCCTTCCACGCCGCCAACCAGGAGCACGGGGTGCTGCACTGGACCGGCGACCCCGGGACGGACCTGGAGGCGCGCTTCCCCATCGGCTCCCGGCTGCGCATCCTGCCCAGCCACGCCTGCGCCACCGGCGCCCAGCACCCGTGCTACACGGTGCTGCCCGAGGCGGGGGGCGCCCCCCGGACCTGGGAGCGGTTCGGGGGCTGGTGAGGCTCCAGGGGCCGGGACGGGGCCGGGAAAGAAGGAAGAAACCAAGGCGTCCACCGCATCATGACAATCTTTTCACATGGCATGATTTTGATTTTTCGCATCCATTGACACTGCAGGTCGCCACTCCTAAATTGGCAACGTTTTCCCCGCTCTGAGGGGACGACATCGGATGCCCCCAAGCGACGGCCAGCAGCCACCGGGAACGGAGATCCCGGACCTGACCGCGGCCGCTCCCAGCCAAACCCATCCCCCCGCACGGGAGGGCCGAGGCCCTCCCTGTTCTTTTGGAGGCTCTATGCTTCTCGTCATCGGCGCCACCGGGCAGATCGGCAAGCACCTGGTCCAGGACCTCAAGGCCCGGAAGACCCCCTTCAAGGCCATGGTCCGCAAGGAGGCGGTGCGGGCGGACCTCGAGGGCCAGGGCATCCAGGCGGTGGTGGGCGACTTCACCCAGCCGCCCTCGTACCTCAAGGCCCTCACCGGGGTCAAGGACGTGTTCCTGCTCACCACCCCCAACCGCGACCTGGTGCAACAGGAAGGCGCCTTCCTCACCGCGGCCCACAAGGCCGGGGTCAGGCGGGTGGTGCGCATCTCCGCCATCGGCGCCAACCCGAGCAGCGCCTCGCCCCTGCTGCGGATCCACGGCCAGTGCGAAGCGCAGCTGGAAGTCTCCGGGCTGGCCTGGACCATCCTGCGGCCCAGCATGTTCATGCAGAACCTCGCGTCCATGTACGGCGAGTCGGTGGCCGCCACCGCCACCCTGTTCGCCCCCGCCGGCGACGCCCGCATCCCCATGGTGGACACCCGGGACATCGCCGCAGTGGCCACCACCGTCCTCACCACCAAGGACCACGACGGGCTCATCTACGAGATCACTGGGCCCGAGGCCTACACCTACGCCGACATCGCCGAGCTCCTGGGCGCCCAGCTGGGCCGGACCGTCAAGTACGTGGACGTGCCCGACGACGCCGCCTACCACTCCATGGTCGACCGGGGCATGTCCGGCTGGTTCGCCCATTCGATCATCACCCTGTTCCACCATTTCCGCGCCAACGCCCATACCGCGGTGGTCCTGGGCACGGTGGCGCGCCTCACCGGGCATCCCGCCCGGAACCTGCCCTCCTACCTCAAGGAGCACCTGCAGGCCTTCCGCACCGGCGCCAAGTCCGGCGCGCTCACCCATTCGTGACCCGGGTTATCGTTCCAGCACCCTGGGGACGAGCCCTTCCATCAGCATCAGGTCCGCCAGCACCGCCGCCGTCACCGCCTCCACCACCACCGGCACCCGCAGGGCGATGCAGGCGTCGTGGCGTCCGCCCATGGAGAGGACAGTGGGGGCGTTGGTCTCCAGGTCCAGGGTTGTCTGGGGGGCGCGGATGCTGGAGGTGGGCTTCACCGCCACCCGGAACAGCAGTTCGTTGCCGTTGGTGATCCCGCCGTTGATGCCCCCGGCGCGGTTGGTGGCGGTGCGCCCGGAGGCGTCCTCCAGGGCGTCGTTCACGGCGCTGCCCCGCATCCGGGCCGCCTGGAACCCCACCCCGAACTCGATGCCCTTGATCGCCGGGATGGCGAAGATCCCGTGGCTGATCAGCGACTCCGCCGAGTCGAAGAACGGCTCCCCCAGCCCCGCGGGCAGGCCGACCACCCGGCACTCCACCAGGCCCCCCACCGAGTCCTGGGCGGCCATGGCCTCGGCCACCGCCCGCTCGATGTCGGCGCTGCCGCCGGCCTCCACCAGCCGCGCCTCCACCCGCGCCGGCGCCAGCAGCTTCTTGGCCACCACCCCGGCCGCCACCAGGGCCGCGGTGAGCCGTCCGGAGAAGTGCCCGCTGCCCCGCAGGTCGGCGAAGCCGCCGAACTTCTTCAGGGCCACCCAGTCCGCATGCCCGGGGCGGGGCGTGGTCTTCACCGCCTCGTAGGCGCCCGAGTCCACCTGCCGGTTCTCGAACAGGATCAGGATCGGCGCGCCGGTGGTGCGCCCCTGGTGGATCCCGCTCTGCAGGACGGGGCGGTCGTCCTCCCGGCGGGGGGTCGTCCCGGGCGCACCGCCGCCCCTGCGCCGTTCAAGGTCGGCGCTGAAGTCGGCCTCCTCCAGGGGCAGGCCCGCGGGGCACCCGTCCAGGACGATGCCCACGCAGGGCCCGTGGGACTCCCCGAGGACGGCTAGGCGGAACAGGCGGCCGAAGGTGTTCATCGTCACTCCCGGATGGATTCCAGGGCGGGGAAGAAGTCGGGGAAGGACTTGGCCACGCAGGCCTCGCCCTCCATGGTCACACCGTTCCGGGAACGCAGGGCGGCCACGGCGAAGGCCATGGCCATGCGATGGTCGTTATGGGGGTCGGCGGCGCCCCCCGCCAGGGGCCCGCCGGTGATCTCCATGGTCCCGTCCCGCACCCGCAGGTCCGCTCCCAGGGCGGACAGCTGGGTCACCAGGACCGTGCCCCGGTCGCTCTCCTTGTGGGCCAGCCGGGCGACCCCGGCGATTCGGCTGGTGCCCCGGGCGTGGCAGGCCAGGACCGCCAGGGGCGGGAACAGGTCAGGGCAGTCGGTGGCGTCGAACTCGAACGCCCGCAGGTCGTCCCGGCCCACCCGCAGCCCCGGCCCCTCCCAGCGCACCTGGGCCCCGGCGGCCGCCAGGGCCCCCAGGACCGCCCGGTCCGCCTGGGCCGAGCCGGGCTCGAGCCCCTCCACGACCACCTCCCCGGCCACCGCCCCCGCCACCAGCAGGAACGCGGCCCCGGACCAGTCCCCCTCCACCGCCAGGTCCACCGTGCGGTAGGCCTGGCGCCCCGGCACCCGGAACCAGCTCCAGTCCGGGTCCGCCTCCACCCTGGCCCCGAACGCCTCCAGCACGTCCAGGGTCATGCGCACATAGGGCCGGCTGCGCAGCCCGACCACCTCCAGTTCGCTGTCGCCCAGGGCCCGGGGAAGGGCCAGCAGAAGGCCGCTGAGGAACTGGCTGCTGGCGCTGCCGTCCACCAGCGCCCGGCCCCCGGCCAGCGGCCCGCGCACCATGACCGGGGGCAGCCCGCCCCGGGTGGCGCACTGGACCCCCAATTGGCGCAGGGGCTCCAGGACCATGTCGGCGGGGCGCGCCGCCAGGGACCCCTCCCCGGTCAGGGTGAAGCTCTCCCCACCCAGGGCAGCCACCGCCGCCGCCGCCCGCAGGCAGAACCCCGATTCGCCGCAGTGCAGGATCCGGGAGCGCGCCGGGCCGCCGCCGCGGATGCGCAGCAGGTCCCCGTCCCGGTCCACGTCGGAGCCCAGGGCCCGGATCACGCCCAGGCAGGCCTGGCCGTCCGCGGACTGGCCCGGGTTCCTCAGGAGCGATTCCCCGTCCGCCAGGGAGGCGGCCAGCACCAGGCGCTGCAGGTGACTCTTGGACGCGGGAGCCCGCAGGCGGCCGGAAACGGTCCCCGGCGCAACGTGGATCATCGGCTCATTCCTCCCCGGACTCGAAGCTCAGCGCTTCCCGCTGGCGAGGATCCAGCGTATCAAGGTACGCCTTGCGCCGGGCCTCCCCGTCCCGGAGCCGCTCGGCCATGAACTTCAGGGCCCGCCGCTCTGCCACCGTAAGGGGTTTTTCAAGGCTTTTCTTAGGTGCCATGGCAGGATGGTACCCCGCTGCGACGCCGAATCAAGGTGCGGACCCGAGTTTTCACTCCCTTTCCGCCCGGCTGTCGACAAGGCCGGGCGCCCGCGGACCGCGCCCGGGATCCGGGCCGATCGAGTGATTCCGGTCACGTTATTCCGGCCGGACGGTATTCAGGTTGAATCTGAGACATTGTCTCAACTAACATGATCCCAGAGAAAAATGACGGCAGGCTCCTCAATTCCCCTCCCTTGAGATCCACACCATGACCCCACTCCCTTTCCCCACGCCAGGCCTGGCCGAAGCGGTCCCGGACCGCCCCGCCCACGGGGCCCGCACCCCCACCGTGGCCATCGCCGGCAACCCCAACTGCGGGAAGACGTCCATCTTCAACGCCCTGACCGGGTCGAGGCACCACGTTGGCAACTGGCCCGGGGTGACCGTGGAGCGGCGCTACGGCCATTTCCTGGTTGGGGAGGCCGAAGTGCAGGTGGTGGACCTGCCCGGGACCTACTCCCTCTCGGCCCAGAGCGAGGACGAGCGGATCGCCGCCTCCTACCTGGCCGAGCCCGAGGTGGACGCCATCGTCAACGTGCTGGACACCTCCAACCTGGAGCGCAACCTCTACCTCACCACCCAGCTGCTGGAGCTGAAGAAGCCCATGGTGTTCGTGCTGAACATGATGGACGACTGCCGGCGCCAGGGGATGACCCTGGACCTGCAGGGGCTCCAGACCCTGCTGGGGGGCCCGGTGATCCCCACCGTGGGCAACCGGGGCGAGGGCATCCCCGACCTGAAGGCCGCGATCCTCAGCGTGACCGACGGCGACGACCCCCGGGTGTGGCCGGTGCGGGCCGCCTTCGGCGACGACATCGAAGGGGAGCTGGGCAGGCTGGAGCGGGAGATCGTCCGGGACGAGGAACTGGCCGCACGGAACATCCCCCGCTGGCTCGCCCTGGGCCTGCTGGAGCGGACCCCGGGCGCCCTGGCCCTGGCCGAGGCCAGCCACGCGCGCCAGGCCATCGAGGCCCAGCGCAGGCGCAGCGCCCAGTTCCTGGAGCAGCACCTGGGCGCCGACCCCGCCACCCTCATCGCCGAGCGCCGCTACGGGTTCACCCACGGGCTGGTGAAGGAGGTCCTCAAGCACGACGGGGAGGCCCAGCAGGACTGGAGCACCCGGATGGACCGCCTCCTCACCCACAAGTGGCTGGGCATCCCCATCTTCATCGCGGTCATGGCGGCGATGTACAGCCTCACCTTCCTGCTGGGCCAGTACCCCCAGGACTGGATCACCAGCGGGTTCAACTGGCTCCACGACCTGGCCGCGGCCCGCCTGCCCACCGGGGAGCTGTCCAGCCTCCTGGTGGACGGCATCATCCCCGGGGTGGGCGCGGTGGTGGTGTTCGTGCCGGTGATCATGCTGCTCATGGGCTGCATCTCGTTCCTGGAGGACACCGGGTACATGGCCCGGGCGGCCTTCATCATGGACCGCCTGATGCACCTCATGGGCCTGCACGGCAAGAGCTTCATCCCCCTGATCATGGGCACCGGCTGCAACGTGCCCGCGGTGCAGGCCACCCGCACCATCGAGTCCCGCTCGGACCGGTTCATCACCATCCTGGTGGCGCCCCTGGTGTCCTGCTCGGCCCGGCTCCAGGTGTACATCCTGATCGCCGGCACCTTCTTCCGCCCCGTGCAGGCGGCCCTGGCCATCATCGGCCTGCACATCCTGGGCTTCGCCCTGGCCATGACCGTGGGCAAGGTGCTGCGCCTGACCCTGTTCCGGGGCGAGAGCACGCCCTTCGTCATGGAGCTGCCCCCTTACCGCATGCCGGTGCTCAAGGCCACCGTCATCCACATGTGGGAGAAGGGCCGCCTGTTCCTGAGCCGCGCCGGCACGGTCATCCTGGCCGGCGCCACCCTGGTCTGGTTCCTGTCCCACTACCCCGGCATCACCAACCAGGCCTGGACCGCCCAGCGCCAGGCCCAGGAAGTGGCCATCCGGGCCCAGAATCTGCCGGCGGCGGAGGAGAAGGAGAAGCTGGACGACCTGGGCCTGGCCTCCGAGAGCCGGATCATGAACTCCAGCCTGGCGGCGCGCTTCGGGCACCTGCTCCAGCCGGTCCTGGCCCCCATCCTGGACCCGGACCACAAGCGCCCGGAGGCCTGGAAGGACGGGGTGGCCCTCACCGCCGGCTTCGTGGCCAAGGAGATCGTGGTGAGCACCATGGGCGTGGTCAACCAGGCCAAGGCCGAGAAGGACGAAGGCCAGCCCGGGCTGAGCCCGCTCCAGCGGACCCTGCGGGAGCGCTCGGGGTTCACCGGACTCACCGCCTTCGCGTTCATGGTCTTCATCCTGCTCTACACGCCCTGCCTGGGGGTGGTGGGCATGATCCTGAAGGAGACCCGCAGCGTGCCCTGGACCGCGTTCTCGGTGGGCTACGGCCTGGGCTTGGCCTGGCTCCTGGCCTGGGGCACGGTGGCGGTGGGCCGGGCCATGGGATTCGCATAAGGGAGGTGGAATGAGCGTACAGGGATGGCTGGTCCTGGTCCTCGCGGCCCTGGCCGCCCTCGCCGGCGTCCGGAAGCTGGTGAAAACCCTTGCCCGGAAAGGCCAGGACGCAGGTTGCTGCTGCGACGGCTCCTGCGGACGGGCCCGGCGCAAGCCCCCGGAAACCCACGCATCCAATAGGTGAATGCCAGCATATTGTCTTTTTTCATAACTGATTTTTCCGTGTCCTTTTCAAGATTCCGGGGGCAGAATGGGTGCACCATGTCTCCCCCGGAGGTCATCATGATCAGTCCCAAGATGCAGGACGCCCTCAACCACCAGATCAACCTGGAGCAGTATTCCGCCCAGCTGTACCTGGCCATGAGCGCCCACTGCGAGTCCCTGAGCTTCAAGGGCTTCGCCCACTGGCTGAGGGTCCAGGCGGGAGAGGAGACCGCCCACGCCAGGAAGCTCATCGACTTCATCCTGGACCGCAAGGGCCAGTTGGAGCTCAAGGCCGTCGCCGCGCCTCCGCGGGAATTCGGCGGGGTCATCCAGGTCTTCGAGCAGACCCTGGAGCACGAGATAGGCATCACCCAGAAAATCAACGCCCTGTTCGCCCTGGCCCGGGCCGAGCAGGACCACGCCAGCGAGATCAAGCTCCAGTGGTACGTCTCCGAGCAGGTGGAGGAGGAGGCCAACGTGGGCCAGGTGGTGGACCACCTGCACGCGGTGGGGGACCAGGGCGGCGGCATCTGGTACCTGGATTCCCGCATGGGCAAGCGGGCGGCCAAGACCATCTGACCGGCCCAGCGGGCCAGGGGCGTTAAGATGAGGCATGGACCCCCATACACCCTATGAGATCGCCATCCAGGTCCAGCCCGGGGACATCGACCAGCTGAACCACGTGAACAACGTGGTCTACCTGCGCTGGGTGCAGGAGGCCGCCATCGCCCACTGGACCGCCGTCGCGCCGGCGGAGGCCCAGGCGGCCCTGTACTGGGTGGTGGTGCGGCACGAGATCGACTACCGGCGCCCGGCCCTCCCCGGGGATGAGCTCATCGCCCGCACCTGGGTGGGCGCCATGTTCCAACGGGACTTCGAGCGCCACACCGAGATCCTCCGGGCCCGGGACCGGACCTTGCTGGCCCGGGCCCGCACCCTGTGGTGCCCCATGGACCGGCGCACCGGGAGGCCCACCAGCGTGAGCGACGAGGTGCGGGCGGCGTTCAGCGTCGAGGATGACGCGGACAGCGGCGCCCGGCTCAGAGGATGACGCAACCTTCGTCCCTCACCCGTTCGAGCACCCCGGGCTTCGAGCGACGGAAGATGTACCGGCGTGGCCCATCGTCTCCGGTCGAACCGTGTTTCGGAAGGGACCTGGGCTCCCATCGGGAAAGGAGTCCCGAAATCAATAAATTTATAATGGAAGCTGGCGCCGAAAGGTTCCCGCTCCGGCCCCCGGCCCGGAGGCCTTTTGTGCTTGTACTACGGCAAAAGCATGACCTTTTCATATGATTCAGATGCTCCTTTTTTACTGGACCTGTCGACTCATTTTTTATAAATTATTATTATATCGATTCCCCGCCCAAGTCCCTTCCGTCCGCCGCCCAGCCCCTCCTCCGGTCCATGTTCAAGCCCCTCGCCGCCTCCGCCCTGGTCCTCTCCCCCAACCCGGCCGCTCCGGAGGCCCGGCTGTTGTTCACTTTCCCGGCCCTGGAGCCGGCCGACCGGTTTTCCGCCCCGCTGCCCAGGGGGCTGCGGGTGATCGTGGTCCGGACCGGACTGGGGTGGGAGGTGGGGGTGTTCAAGGGCTCCGGCACCGACAACCTGCTCTACCCCACGCCCCGCTGGCACGGGGCCTACCCCTGCCAGCTCTCCGCCTGGTCCCACCTGGACAAGACCTTCCCGGACATCCGGGTCCTGCCCGTGCGCGGCAGCCGCGGCCGGCTGGTGGTGGACCTCAGCTCCGCGGTCAGCGAAAGGCCCGCGGAATCCGGCCCCGGTCTGCCGAAACACGCCCGGTTCGTGGGCGGGGTGATCAGCATCGGCTGGCGCCCGGGGCCCTGAAACGGAGGCGGAGGGCCCAGGGGCCCTCCGCCTCCGTCCGGCGTCGCCGCCTACTTGCCCTGCAGCACCACGAACAGGCTGGCGTTCTTGCGCTTGACCAGGAGCAGCATGGAGCCTTCCTTGGACTGGTCCAGCACCTTCTTCAGCTCATCCACGCTGGCGACCTTCTTGCGGTTGACCTCGACGATCAGGTCCCCCCGCTGCAGCCCGGCCTCGGCGGCGGGACTGCCCTGCTCCACGTCGGCGATGAGCACGCCGGACTTCTCCGTGAGGCCGAAGGTCTGGGCCAGGTCGGGGGTGAGGTTCTGCAGGCTGAGCCCGAGCATGGCGGCCTGGGGCGCCTCGCCGGATTCCCCGCCGCCCGCGGCGGCCTCCTCGGCCAGGTTGCCGATGGTGGCGGTCACGGACAGCTCCTTCCCGGAGCGCATGAGGTCCAGCTTGACCTTGGCGCCCGGCGCGGTGCCGGCCACCTTGTTGCGCAGGTCGCGGCTGCTGTCCACAGTCTTGCCGTTCAAGCGGATGATCACGTCGCCCACCTTCACCCCGGCCTTGTCGGCGGCGGAGTCGGGCATCACGGAGGTGACCAGGGCGCCGTTGCTGTCTTCCAGGCTGAACTGCTTGGCCAGGTCCTTGTCCAGGTCCTGGATGCCCACGCCCAGCAGGCCGCGGGCGATCTTGCCGCCCTTGCTGAGGATGGGCAGCTCGGAGTTGATCATGTTGGACGGGATGGCGAACCCGACCCCGGCCGAGCCGCCGCTGGCGGTGGCGATGGCGCTGTTCATCCCGACCACTTCGCCCTTCATGTTGACCAGCGGGCCGCCGGAGTTGCCGGGATTGATGGGGGCGTCGGTCTGGATGAAGTCCTCGTAGTCCGCGATGCCCACGTCCGAGCGCCCCAGGGCGCTGACGATGCCGGTGGTGACTGTCTGGATCAGGCCGAAGGGGGCGCCGATGGCCATCACCAGCTCGCCCTGGCGCAGCTTGTCCGAGTCGCCCAGCTGCACCGTGGGCAAGTCATCGGGCACTTTGCCCTTGATCCGGATCACCGCCACGTCGGTGCGGGGGTCGGTGCTGACGATCTCGGCCTTGAACTCGCGCTTGTCCGCCAGCCGGACCTTGATCTCGTCCACGTCCTTGACCACGTGGTTGTTGGTGAGGATGCGCCCGGTCTTGTCCAGGATCATCCCCGAACCCATGCCCCGCTGGGGCACCTTCTGCTCCCGGGGCGCCTGCCGGCGCTGCCCGCCGAAGAACTGGTTGAAGAAGTCGTCCCCGAAGGGGAAGCCGAAATCCGGCATCTGCTGGCGGGTCACCATCTTCTCTGAGTAGACGCTGACCACCGCAGGCCTGACGTGGGCCGCCACCGCCACGAAGGCGTCGCTCAGGGCCTGGGCCGGGGCGACGATGGCCGGGGTGAGGGGCGGGGGCGCCTCGACCTTGGGCGAGGAGCAGCGGCCGGTGACGGCCAGCATGCCGCCGCCCACCAGGATGGGGACGGCCAGGGCGCTGGCTACGTAGACGACAAGGCGTTTCATGTTTCGGTCTCCTATGGCGACCCTTGATTCAGGGCGGTACGAGGGGAATTGCCTCCTTCGCCTCCCCTCTCTTCAAAAACCGGGCCAACTCGCTAACCCGCGGGAACCCGGCGCCCATCCGGGCACAAGATGGAAGGATAAGGACATTTTTCCCTGGCGTCAGGGCATTTTTCCCACCCCATGCCCGGCTCCCTCTCCCAGGTGGCCCCCGATCCTGGAACAATCGGTTTGGCCCTTGCTTTGCAACAGCTAACCCGGGAGATTCCAGGTGGACCAGCCACGCTCCGACAAGTCGGCGCCATCCCCGGCCGGACCCCCCGGACCCGGCCGGGGCATGGTCCGGCTCTGGCTGCTGGGAATCACCATGATCCTGGCCATGGGATTCGTCCTGGGGGTGAACCTGTACCTGGAGTCCCGGGAGTCCCAGGCCGAGTATGAGGATTTCAAGGACACCCAGGTGAAGGTGGCGGTGGCCGCAGCCTGCGTGCTGCTGTCCAACCTGGAGGCCTCCCCGACGCCCCTGCCCTGGGTGCTGCGCGATCTCCGCCCCCTGGAGCGCCAGGGCATCACCCGGATCTTCCTGCGGCCCCCGGCCCAGCCCTGGATGGGCCTGGACGGGCTGGAGGTGGTCTCCCCGCCCCTGGAGCGGGCCTACGCCGCCAAGGGGCGCTGGTTCCCCATCGCCCGGTCCGAGGCGGCCTACCTGGGCCTGCCCGACCGCGACGGCGCCCTGTCCCTGAGCGGCGCCATGGACCACGGCGGCCGCACCTGGATCGTGGCCGTGGCCGGCTCCGCCTACCGGGAGTGGGACCGCTCCCAGCACGCCCGCTGGCGCCTTCTGGCCAGCTTCCTGTCCATGGGCGCCTTCCTGTTCATCCTGGCCTGGTGGGCCCTGCGCTTCCAGAAGCAGGAGATGGAGCTGGCCCGGGAGATCGACCTGAGGGAGCTGGCCCGGCAGAAGGACCAGGCCCTGAGCCAGGCCGACCGGGCCGCCACCATGCTGACCCTGGCGTCGGGCGTGGCCCACGAGATCGGCACGCCCCTGGGGGTCATCTCCGGGCGGGCCTCGCAGCTGGCGTCCCGGATGCCCGAGGACGAGCGCGGGCTGCGCCTGGCCCAGACCATCCAGGAGGAGGTGGAGCAGATCAACCGCACCATCCGGCGCTTCCTGGAACTGGCCCGGGGCGGGACGCCCAGGGCCGAGGAGTTCCGCCCGGACGACCTGGTGCGCGCCGCCGCCGCCATGGTGGAGCACCGGTTCCACAAGAACGGAGTGGAACTGGCCCTGGACGCGCCCCCGGACCTGCCCGCCATGCGCGGCGACTTCCAGCTCCTCCAGCAGCTGCTGGTCAACCTCCTGCTCAACGCCTGCGACGCCTCCCACCGGGGCGACCGGGTCCAGGTCCGGGCCGCCCAGGCCGAGGGCCGGATGGCGCTGGAGGTGACCGACCAGGGCAAGGGCATCCCCGAGGCCCTGGCCGAGCGGGTGACGGAGCCCTTCTTCACCACCAAGCCCCAGGGCCAGGGCAGCGGCCTGGGGCTGGCCCTCGCCCGGGAGATCGTGCGCATGCACCGGGGCGACCTCATCATCGAGCGGATCCAGCCCAGGGGCACCAGGATCCGCATCGCGCTGCCGATGGCATAGGAGATTGGACATGGGCGCCCGGATCCTGGTTGTGGACGATCATCTGGAGATGGCCGAGATGCTGGCGGAATCGCTGGCCGAGGCCGGGTTCGAGGCGGAGGCCCTGGCCTCGGGCGGCGCCGCCCTGGAGCGCCTGGACGGGGGCGGGATCGACGCCCTGGTCACCGACCTGCGCATGAACCAGGTGAGCGGCCTGGACCTGCTGGCGGCCAGCAAGCGCGCCTCCCCGGGCCGGCCGGTGATCGTCATGACCGCCTACGGGGCCATCGACACGGCGGTGGAATCCATCCGCCAGGGGGCCTACCACTACCTCACCAAGCCCTTCCAGCCCGAGGAGCTGGTGATCTTCCTGCGCCGGGCCCTGGAGGAGCGCAACCTGCAGCAGGAGGCCCGGCTGCTGCGCCGGGCCCTGCGCGGCCAGCTGGCCGGGAGCGGGATGATCGGCACCAGCCCGGGCATGCGGGAGGTGCTGGAGCTGATGGAGCGGGTGGCGGTGGTGGACGTCCCGGTGCTGCTGCGGGGCGAGACCGGCACCGGCAAGAGCATGGTGGCCGGCGCCATCCACTCCCTCAGCCCGCGCTCCAAGGCGCCGTTCGTGGCGGTGAACTGCGCCGCCCTGCCCGAGGCCCTGCTGGAGAGCGAGCTGTTCGGCCACCTCAAGGGCTCCTTCACCGGCGCCACCTCCGACCGCCCGGGGCTGTTCGTGGAGGCCGAGCGGGGCACCATCCTCCTGGACGAGATCGGCGAGCTGCCCCTGTCCATCCAGGCCAAGCTGCTGCACGTGCTGGAGCGGAGCTCGGTGCGCCCGGTGGGATCTTCCAGGGAACGCCCGGTGGACGTGCGGATCATCGCCGCCACCCACCGGGACCTGCCGGAGATGGTCCGGGCCCAGAAGTTCCGGGAGGATCTGCTGTACCGCCTGGACGTGGTGGCCATCGACATCCCCGCCCTGCGCCACCGGCGGGAGGACATCCTGCCCCTGGTGGAGCAATTCCTGCAGACCTACCGGGAGAAGTACCCCAGCAGCCCGGTGCTGCGGTTCACCCCGGCGGCCCTGAAGCGCCTGATGGACTATCCCTGGCCCGGCAACGTGCGGGAGCTGGGCCACCTGATCCAGCGCACGGTAGTCCTGGGCCGCAACGAAGTCGTAGACCTGGAGGACCTGCCTTCCGGCCTGACCCAGGAGCCCCAGCCTTCCCAGGACGGGTTCAAGGAGCTGGTGCCGGCCCGTGAGCTCCAGCACCGCTACGCCCACTGGGCCCTGGAGCGCTGCGACGGGCACAAGAGCCACACCGCCGACCACTTGGGCATCGACATCAAGACCCTGAACCGCTGGCTCCAGGACCCGGCCCTCCCGGAATGACTTGGCAGAGGGGTTGGAATAATGATAATTGGGGCTGGGCTGCCCGTCCCCGGGCGCCCAGGAGAGGGTCATGGCTTCCCGAGCCCAGGCATGGCACCAGCGGCCCGCGGACGCGGCGCGCCACGGCTGGATGATCCTGTGCGAAGCGGGCAACGCTTTCGTGCACAACTCGGACTTCCGCCAGGCCTCGAGCCTGGCCTTCTACAGCACCATCACCCTGCTGCCGACCCTGCTCCTGCTCACCTTCGCCCTGGGCCTGGGCATCGGCTCCTCCCAGGCGGCCATGCACCGGACCGCGGAGCTGGTCCACGAGGTGATCCCCCAGTTCGGGAGCGTGGTGCTGCAGGAAGTGCACGCCCTGGTCAACTACCCCCGCACCGCCGGCGCGCTGAACCTGCTGGTGCTGGCCTGGACCCTCACGCCCCTGGTGGGCAGCCTGCGCGAGGTCCTGGAAGGCATGTTCAAGATCCACAAGGAACGCCCGGTGGTGACCGGCAAGCTGCTGGACCTGCTCATCGGCGTGAGCTTCATCACCGGCCTGGCGCTGGTGGGCGCCCTGGGCATCCTGCTGGAGTTCCTGGGCCGGTCTTCGGGCGGGATCCAGCTGCCCCCGGGGCTGGGGTTAGTGGTGCCCTTCGCGGTGACCGTGGTCCTGGTATGGGGCGTGTTAGCCTTCTTCACCACCGGCGTGCGCGCCTCCCACCTGCTGGCGGGGGCCTTCGCCACCGGCGTCCTGTGGTTCCTGCTCCGGCCCGCCTTCATCTTCCTGCTGACCTACGACGAGGGCTTCGGCATCGCCTTCGGCGCCTTCCGCTCCCTGTTCCTGGTGGTGCTCTGGATCTACTACTCCCTGGCGATGATGCTCCTGGGCGCCGAGGTGGCCGCGGCGCTGCACCGCGGCGAAGCCCTGCTCATCCGCCGGCTGCTGGACGGCCGCGGCCGGCTCCCGGCGCACACCCGCGACCGCCTGATCCTGGAGGTCCCGGCCGGGTTCGTGTTCTGCCGGGAGGGGGAGCCGGGCGGGGAGATGTTCTTCGTGCTGGACGGCGCCGTGGCCATCGAGAAGGGCGGCCATGAGCTGGCCCGCCTGGGCAAGGGCTCCTTCTTCGGGGAGATGACCTTCCTGCTGGGCCTGGAGCGTTCCGCCACCGCCGTGGCCCTGGAGCCGTGCCGGTGCGTGGTGGTCCACGGCCGGAACTTCGAGGCCCTGCTGCGGGAGTACCCCGTCATCGTGCGGGAGATGCTGGAGGAGATGGCCCGGCGCCTGCGCGACCACTCGGCCCGGACGGTGCGCTCCGCGGACGGGGTCCCCGCGGAGGCCCCGCCGGGGTCCTGAGCGGCCCGCTCAGGCCTCCGGAGTTCCGGACTTGCTCTCCACCTTGGCGTCCGTTCCGGTCTGGGCCTTGGTTTCCGCCTTGGCCGGCCCCTGCTTCCAGGGAACCCAGCCTCGTGATTGCGGTCCATCTGGAGCTGTCCACAAGGTCGGTAATGTCCTCCACCCCCATGACGGCGGCCTTCTTATTCCGCATGACCTGCTTCAGGGAATTCCTTAGTTCACCGATGAAGGTCATTCTGGGATCGCCAGAATCGTACTGGAACACATCGAAGAAGAGCCTTCCCAGATTACCTTAAAGTTATTTGATGGCATCAATAGTGCCGCTGTGACCTTCCCAACAAGCCATTGAGCCGGCCGAAAGGAGCAGGTTGGACCATCTTCCAGCCGGTGGCTTTTCGAAAGGCGAAAACCCGGCCAGAAGCGGCCCGGCAGGATCCCTCCACGCCGAGGCGGTTCGGGCGGGTTCCGCCCACCGGGCTAGGCCGGCGAGGCCTGGGCGGCGGGCATGGAATTTCTTGCAACCCCGGGACGCCGGAGTTAGACTTTTCTGCTTCCAATCCAATCCTCGTTCAGGTGCCGGTTCCATCCGTATTTCGTCGGTGCGGACCCACGGGCGGCGCCGGTCCTGAGTGCTGCCCGGCCCGCGCCCCGGGCAGCGCCGCGCGTACATGGAGGTGGCCATGAAATCATCGAAAGTCGTGCTGACGCTGGTGCCGTTCGCATGGACCGTGGGCGGCATTCCCTGGGTCAACCGGGTCCATCCGTTCGTGCTGGGGTTGCCGTTCATGGTGTTCTACATCCTGCTCGGCATCATCGTCGCCTTTCTCTGTCTCCTTGCCATGTACCACATCGATTCCCGCCGGCCGAACTCTTAGCGGATAGGGAGAACCAGCCATGTCCAACACCCTGGTAGCCCTGCTGTTCATCGGAATCTTCATAATCGGTTCAGCCGTGGTCGGATTCATTCCCGGAATGAGGGAGAAGCTGTCCCTGGAACAATGGGCCGTCGGGGGACGGAGCTTCGGCCGGTCGCTGAGCTGGTTCATCCTCGCCGGCGAGATCTACACCGCCTTCACCTTCATGGGCGAGAGCGGGTGGGCCTATTCCAGGGGCGCGCCGGTCTTCTACATCCTGGGCTACGGCGCCCTCGGCTATATCGTCGGCTACCACCTGCTGCCGGCCATGTCGCCCATCGGCCGCCGGCACGGGCTCATGACCCAGGCCGACCTCATCGAGCACGTGTACGGGAGCCGGGTGCTGGGGGTGTTGACCGCGTCCATCGGCGTCTGCTTCCTGCTGCCGTACCTGCAGGTCCAGTTGACGGGGCTGGGGCTGATCATCGAGACCTGCTCCTACGGCGCCATCCCCCGGACGGCAGCCATGATCATCTCCTTCGGGCTGGTCGCGGGCTACGTCAGCATGAGCGGCCTCAAGGGAGTGGCGCTCACCGCGATCATCAAGGACATCGTCATGCTGCTGGTCGTGCTGTTCTTCGGCATCTACCTCCCCGTCCACTACTTCGGCAGCTTCCGCGGGGTGTTCGAGGCGGTGGAGACCGCCAAGCCCGGCTTCCTGACCCTGCCGGGGGCCACCAAGAACCTCACCGTGAGCTGGATGATGTCGACCATGCTGCTCACCAGCCTGGGCTTCTACATGTGGCCGCACCTCACCGCCAACAGCTTCAGCGCCAAAAGCCCCGAGGTGCTCCGGCACAATGCCGTCTACCTTCCCCTGTACGGCTTCGCCATGACGTTCCCCATGCTGATCGGCCTCACCGCGCTGCTGGTCATCGTCCCCGCCCTCAAGACCCCCGACATGGCGTTCATGGCCCTGGTGAGGCAGGTCTTCCCCGGCTGGGCCCTGGGCCTGGTGGGCGGCGCCGGCGCCCTGGCCTGCATGATCCCTGCGGCGGACCTGCTGCTCTCCACCTCCATGATCTTCACCCGCAACGTGTACGGCCGGACGGTGGGGACCCAGGCGGCCCCGGCCACGCTGGGGCGGATGGTCAAGGCGGTGGTGCTGGCGCTCGCCCTCGTGGCGATGCTCTTGTCCATCTTCCTGCCGAACATGCTGGTCAACCTGCTCCTGACGGGATACGCCGGCGTCACCCAGTTCTTCCCCATGCTCGTCTTCGGGGTGTTCTGGAAGCGGGCCAACAAGGTCGCCGCCTTCTGCGGCCTGGCCGTGGGGGAATTCCTGGTGTTCTACACCATGCTGAACAAGCTGGACCCGGCTCCGGTCTTCGGGATGAACATCAACGCCGGGTTCCTGGCCCTGGTGGTCAACCTGGTGGTGTACTGCGCGGTCTGCCTGGTGCTGCGCCCGCAGCGGAGCGTGGCCGCCTGCCGGGAACTGGACCAGGGGCCGTCGGCCCAGGCTCCGGAGGCGGGCCGTGGATGATCCGAGCCTGATCCGTGACGACCGCCGGGCCCTGCACCGGATCCCCGAAGTGGGGCTGGAGCTGCCGCAGACGGCGGACTACTGCGTCCGGTCCCTGCGCGCCATGGGCCTCGAGCCCAGGCGCGCGGGGGGCGGGATCCTGGTGGACCTCGGCCACCGCGGGCCGCGGTTCGCCTGGCGGACGGACATGGACGCCCTGCCGATCCAGGAAGCCACCGGGGTGGAGTACGCCTCCCAATACCCGGGCCGGATGCACGCCTGCGGGCACGACGCCCACATGGCCACCGCGCTGGGCCTCGCCCGCCACTACACCACCGGCCGCGCCGAACTGCCGTGCCGGCTGCGGCTGATCTTCCAGCCCGGGGAGGAGGGCTGGGCCGGCGCCCGCCACATGATCGACCATGGGGCCATGGAGGGGGTGGACGCCATCGGGGGCCTCCACGTGGGGTGCATCTTCCCGGAAATGCCCCTGGGCTGCTTCGGCCTCCGCAAGGGCACCGTCATGGCTTCGTCGACCTTCTTCCGGCTGACCCTCCGGGGCAAGGGCGCCCACGGCGCCATGCCGCACCTGGGGTCCGACCCCCTGCTCGCCGCCTGCCACCTGGTGGCCTCCCTGCAGGGGGTGCGCTACGGGGCCGCCAGCCCGGTGAACCCGACCGTGATCTCCATCGGATCCATCCACTCGGGCACCGCGGACAACATCATTCCCGAGCTGGCGGAGGTGGGCGGCAGCTTCCGGACCACCGGACAGGGCGATCAGGCCGGAATGGTCAGGCATCTGGAACGGCACGCCCAGGGCATCGCCGCGGCCCACGGGGTGGAGGTGGAGATCGATGCCTCGCGCTCCGGGCCCGAAGTCCGGGTTGATCCAGCCCTGGCGGACCTTCTGGCCGACGCCGTCATGGACGCCCATGGCCCGGAAAATTTCATGTGGCTGGCCGACCCCACCCTGGCCGGGGAGGACTTCGGCTTCTACCTGCAGCACGCGCCCGGGTTCTTCTTCTTCCTGGGCACCAACCCCGAAGGCTGCGATTTTCCCCACCATCACCCCCAGTTCCAGGTGGCGGACGAGGTGCTCTGGAAGGCCGTGCCGGTGGTGGATGGTTTCCTGAGGAGATGGGCACGGGGCTGACGCCGAAAAAGATGAAAAACACAATTCCGGACCAGCCTGGCGCGGGCTGGCCGGATTGTGACCAACCCCACTCCCCCACCCCTTGACTCCACTGGGGTTGATGCAATCCTCATGGGGTCATCCGTACATCCTTGCCATCCACCTGGAACCGGCGCGGGCATGGCCCCCGCAGGCCTTTTCTTCGAGGGAACCCATGGACAACAGGCAGACCCCCATCAACGCGGACGTGGTGCGCCGGAAGGTCGAGGCCAGCGGGATCAAGAGCGTGGGCCGGGCCTCCATCCGGGAGCTGAAGAAGCTGGTGGACACGATCGAGGCGGAGACGGGCGAGAAGTTCGTGCGCATGGAGATGGGCATCCCGGGCCTGCCGGCGATGGAGATCGGGGTGGAGGCCCAGATCCAGGCCCTGCGCAACGGCGTGGCGGCCATCTATCCGGACATCCAGGGGATCCCCGAGGTGAAGCGGGAAGTGGCCCGGTTCGCCAAGCTGTTCATGAACCTGGACTTGGACCCGGAGCACTGCATCCCCACGGTGGGCTCCATGATGGGCGGGATGGCGGCCTTCCTCACGGTCAACCGCATGTGGGCGGACCGGGAGGGCACGCTGTTCCTGGACCCGGGCTTCCCGGTGCAGAAGCAGCAGTGCAAGCTCCTGGGCCACGACTACCGCACCTTCGACATGTACGACTACCGGGGCCCCAAGCTGCGGGACAAGCTCGAGTCCTGCCTCAAGACCGGCAAGGTCTCCTCCATCCTCTACTCCAGCCCCAACAACCCCTCCTGGATCTGCCTGACCGAGGAGGAACTGAGATCCATCGGCGAGCTGGCCACCAAGTACAACGTGGTGGTGATCGAGGACCTGGCCTATTTCGGCATGGACTTCCGCCACGACTACGGCAAGCCCGGCGTGCCGCCCTACCAGCCCACGGTGGCCCACTACACGGACAACTACATCCTGCTGGTCTCCAGCTCCAAGGCGTTCAGCTACGCCGGGGAGCGCATCGGGGTGATGCTGGTCTCCGGCCACGTCTGGAACATGCGCAGCAAGGACCTGCTGCGCTACTTCAACTCGGACCAGTTCGGCTACGCGCTGCTGTTCGGCTCCATCTACTCCCTGTCCTCGGGCACGTCCCACTCGGCCCAGTGCGCCCTGGCCGCCATGTTCAAGGCGGTGAACGACGGCAAAGTGGACTTCGTGGCCATCGTGAAGGAGTACGGCGAGAAGGCCAGGATCATGAAGAAGCTGTTCACCGACAGCGGCTTCCACATCGTCTACGACCGCGACCTGGAGCAGCCGGTGGCGGACGGGTTCTACTTCACCTTCGCCTACCCGGGCATGAACGGCGGGGACCTGCTGGCCGAGCTGCTCAAGTACGGGATCAGCGCCATCACCCTGGACATCACCGGCAGCACGCGGGTCGAGGGCCTGCGGGCCTGCACCTCCCTGACCCCCCGGTCCCAGTTCCCGGTGCTGGAGGAGCGGCTCAAGCGGTTCCACGCGGACCATCCGACGGCCTAGAACCCCTGGGCGTTCGTGTCCCGACCCGATCTGGTCAATGCATGGGAATCGGCACGGTCTCCGGCGGGCCCTGGACCCTGAGGTCCAGCTGCATGGGCTTGCCGTTCCGCCAGGCGTCCGCGGCGGGGTCGACGATGGGGTCCGGGAGGTCGGCCCGCTGGCGCTTCTTGGCGGCGGTGGAGAGGCCCAGGTCCTGGTCCTGGGCCGCCAGCACCTTGGGGTCCACCTGGCCGTCGGCGGTGAAGCCCATCATGAGCTGGGGGATGCCCAGGGGCAGCGGGTCGCCCCGGTCCACCTGCCAGGTGTGCCAGGTCTTGCCGTAGGTGGTGGCGAAATCCTTCATCACGACCTTCTCCGCCGCGTCCGTGAGCAGGGGCGCCATCAGCAGCCCCGACTTCACCTCGTAGGCGTGGCTGTGCCATAGGCGCTGCTCTTCGGGGGGGAGGGCCCTGAACCGCCGGGCGCTGATGATGTACTCGATCCCGATCAGGCGCGCGTTCTTCCGGTTCGAATCGTAGATCACGCACTGCATCAGGTCCTCGCCCTGGTGGGCGCAGAAATGGTGGGCCACCACCTGCCTTTCCATCTGTCCGTTGTAGAAGTGCAGTCCGCACAGGTAGCCGTGGATGCCCCGCACCGGGGCCAGGCTCGCCCTGCGGGTCGGGCCGGCCGGGGCGGGCTTGGGGCCGCCCTGGGGCACCACCGGGATGGCGCCGCCCTGGAGGCGGGGTCCCGCCGCGAGCAGCAGGAGGCAGAGGGCCGAGAAAAGGGGGGACCAGGTTTTCATAGACACGTCGCTCCGGGTGGTCATCCACCTTGGCTTCGATGCCGGGAACGGTGGCTGCGTCAAAAAAATAAATATATAATTGCCTTTCGTTCCAGGAGGCAGATTTGCGCCCTTCTTCCAGGTTGATGGGACAACCGGGCCGGTGACGACACGGGGTCCACGCTCCCGGTCCCGTCCCGGCCTCAGGGTGCCGGGGCTGGTTCCGGCCTTCCTGGTCCCGGTCCTGCTGGCGCCGGCCCTCCGGGCCGCGCCGGGCCCCGGCTGGGACGAGCTGGAGGCCCGGGGGGCGGTGATCCGGGAGATCCGGATCGAGGTGGGCAACGTCTTCGACCTCGCCGACCCGAAGGACAACAGCCTGGTGGGCCGGGTGGCCGACGCCATCCACCGTCCCACCCGGCCCTGGGTGATCCGCGAGCTGCTGCTGTTCAAGGAGGGGGACCGGGTCCAGGCCCGGGTGGTGCGGGAGACCGAGCGCAACCTGCGCGCCCAGGCGTTCCTGCGCGACGCCGAGATCCTGCCGGAGCCCCTGGAGGACGGCGGGGTGCGGGCGGTGGTGAAGGTCCGGGACGACTGGAGCCTGCTGGCCTACACCAGCTTCTCCACCCTGGGCGGCCAGAACCGGGAGAGCGCCACCATCCTGGAGCGCAACCTGTTCGGCACCGGCAAGACCGTGGGCTACACCTTCGCCAAGGACCCGGTCCGGACCAACCGCGTGATCCAGTTCAACGACCCCCGCCTGCTGGGCTCCTGGTGGACCCTGAACGGCACCTACAACAAGCAGTCCGACGGCAAGACCCGGACCCTCAACCTGGCGCTGCCGTTCTATTCGTTCGCCACCCCCTGGTCGGCGGGGATCCAGACCCTGGACAACGACCAGGGCAACGGGGTCGTGGACCGCACCCAGACGGTGGGGTCGGTGCAGGCCCGGGTGAAGACGGTGAACGCCTGGAGCGCGTGGTCCCTGGGGCTGGAGGGCGACCAGGTGACCCGGCTGGGGCTGTGGGCCAACCTCTACCAGCAGCGGGTCGAGTCGGTGAGCGGGGACCCCACCCTGGGCGGCGCCCTGCCCCCGGCCGAGGACAAGCGGGTCCAGGGCCTGGGGTTCCAGTGGGTCCTGGCCCAGGACCGGTTCGTCCAGCGCCGGAATTTCGCCACCATTGGCCGGGTGGAAGACCTGCCCTCGGGCTGGTACGTCTCGGCGACCCTGGACTGGAACGCCACCTTCCTGGGCTCCACCCGGGACTCCCCCGGCATCCAGCTCCAGGTGTCCCGGGGCTGGGACCTGGGCCCGGACGCGTACGCCTCCTGGGCGGGCACCTTCCAGGGCCGCCTGGAGCACGGCAAGGGCGAGCAGGTGCTGGCCGCCAACACCCTCACCGGGTACGACCGCCTGCGGTCCTGGCAGGTGCTGGCCGGCCAGCTGTCCTGGGCCGCCCAGCGCAACCCGGACCTGCCCGCGGCCCTCAACCTGGGCGGGACCGACGGCTCCCGGGGCTACCGCAACCAGCTGCTGGCCGGGGACCAGCGCTGGCTGGGGGTGGTGGAGGACCGCCTGATCACCACGGTGGACTTCCTGGGGATCCTGCGTCTGGGCTTCGTGGTCTACGCCGACGCCGCCCTGATCCACCGGCTGGAGAACGGCGGCTGGTCCCAGGTCTATCCGGACGTGGGCGGCGGCCTCCGCCTCGGCGACCTGAAGAGCTCCTTCGGCACCATCTACAGCCTCACCATCGCCTATCCCCTGCGCTACGACCCGCTCAACGACCGCTATGTGGTGAACGTGCGGGGGGCGGCGACGTTCTGATCCTGGCGCGGGGGTGAGACTGAGGTAACCTTGACCGTAATCCCCCCATTCGCCCACCGGAGCCGCCCATGGACCGCCGGGACTTCCTCCAGACCACCGCCGGGACCCTCGCCGCCCTGGGCGCCCTGTCCCCGCTGCTTCCCGCCGCCCCCGCGGCCCGCCCGGACCTGGCCGTGGCCCGGGGGCCCCTGCCGGAGCGCGCCGTGCGGGCCGCGCTGGACGCCCTGGGCGGGATCCGCCGCTTCATCACATCGGGCGACGTGGTGGTGGTCAAGCCCAACATCGGCTGGGACCGCAAGCCCGAGTACGCCGCCACCACCAATCCCGCAGTGGTGGCCGCCCTGGTGAAGCTGTGCCTGGAGGCGGGGGCGGCCAAGGTGAAGGTGTTCGACCGCCCGGTGAACGATCCCCGCCGCACCTACGTCCAGAGCGGCATCGAGGCCGCCGCCCGGGCCGCCGGGGCCGAGGTGAGCTTCATGGACGAGCGCCGGTTCCGGGAGGTGAAGATCCCCCAGGGAACGGCCATCCAGTCCTGGCCCATCTACATCGACGTGCTGGAGGCGGACAAGCTGATCAACGTGCCCATCGCCAAGCACCACGGCCTGGGCCGCCTGACCCTCGCCCACAAGAACCTGATGGGGGTGATGGGCGAAAGCCGGGGCCGCATCCACCAGCGCCTGGACGAGGCCCTGGTGGACGTGTCCATGGTGGTCAGGCCCTGCCTGCACCTGCTGGACGCGGTGCGCATCCTCACCGCCCACGGCCCCACGGGCGGGGACCTGGCCGACGTGAAGCAGCTGGACACCATCGTGGCCGGCACCGACCCGGTGGCGGTGGACGCCTTCGGCGCCACCTTGTTCGGGCTCACCGGCGCCGACCTGGGCAGCGTGCGGGAGGCCGCCCGCCGGGGCCTGGGGGTGATGGACCTGGGCCGGCTGAACATCCGCCGCCTGGAGGCCTGAGGTGCTGGTCTGGCTGCGCCGCGCTTCCCAGGGCCTGTTCCTGGGGGTCTTCCTGGTGCTGTTCCTGCAGACCGAGCAGAAGGGCGCCGACCGGCTGGGCCCCCCGGTCAAGCTGTTCCTGGACGCGGATCCCCTGCTGGCCCTGGCCACCTTCCTGTCCGGGCACGCCCTGGCCGCGGGCTTCCTGCTGGCCCTGGCGGTGGTCCTGGCCACGGTCCTGCTGGGGCGGGTGTTCTGCGGCTGGGCCTGCCCCCTGGGCACCCTGCACAACCTGGTGGGGAGCCTCAAACGCTGGCGGGGCCCCCAGAAGGTGCGGGCGTGGTTCCGGGCCAAGTACTTCCTGCTGGTGTTCCTGCTGGCCGGGAGCGTGGTGGGCATCCAGTTCACCGGGCTGGTGGACCCCCTCTCGCTGCTGGTGCGGCACCTGGCCCTGGGCCCCTACCCCGCCTTCAACTACGCGGTCAACGCCGCCATGGACGCGGTGTACCGGGCCGACCACAAGCTGCTCACCACCGTGGCCGACGCCGGCTACGGCCTGCTGAAGAAGACCGTGCTGGCCTTCTCCCAGCCGCGCTTCGAGCAGGGCGCCCTGCTCACCGTGCTGCTGCTGGCCCTCCTGGCCCTGAACCTGTCCGAGCGGCGGTTCTGGTGCCGCTACCTGTGCCCCCTCGGGGCCCTGCTGGGACTGCTGGGCCGGTGGGCCCTGCTCAGGCGGGAAACGGCCGAGGGCTGCAACGCCTGCGGCGCCTGCGACCGGGCCTGCCAGGGCGGGCTCCAGGCTTCGGCGGAAAACGGCTGGGTCTCCACCGAGTGCCTGTACTGCATGGCCTGCGACGACGCCTGCCCGCGCAACGCGGTGCATTTCGGTTTCTCCCCCAAGCCTGCCCCGACGGCCCTGGACCTGGGCCGGCGCAAGGTCCTGCTGGCCGGGGGCGCCGGGCTGGCCTCGGCGGCCATCGTCCGGGCCACCCCGGCCCTGGACCCCGGCCGCGCCGCCCCGGACCTGCTGCGGCCCCCGGGCGCCCTGGTCGAGCCCGAGTTCCTGGCCAGGTGCGTGAAGTGCGGCGAGTGCATGAAGGTCTGCACCACCAACGGGCTGCAGCCTGCCTTCCTGGAGGCGGGCGTGGAGGGCATCTGGTCGCCCCGGCTGGTGCCGGCGAGGGGCTACTGCGAGTACCCCTGCACTCTGTGCGGGCAGGTGTGCCCCACCGGCGCCATCCGCGCCCTCACGCCGGAGCAGAAGGCCAAGTGGCGCATCGGCACCGCCATGTTCGACCGGGGCCGCTGCCTGCCCCACGCCCACGCCACCCCGTGCATCGTCTGCGAGGAGGTCTGCCCCACCCCCACCAAGGCCATCTGGTTCGAGGAGGTGACGGTGAAGGACCGCCAGGGCCGCGAGGTGCGGGTCAAGCAGCCCCACGTGGACCTGGAGCTGTGCATCGGCTGCGGCATCTGCGAAGCCAAGTGCCCCATCGCGGACCGCCCGGCGGTGCGCGTCACCAGCATCGGCGAGACCCGCAACAAGAACAACCGCCTGCTGCTGGGGGACCAGGAAGGGTAGGGTTTGTTTGCGAAGACTGGCCTTCACGCCACCGGGGCCGCCGGGACGGGTGTCCCGGCGGCCCCGGCAGTCCGGAATGTTGAGTCTACTCGTCCGCGTTGCCCTGCACCGCGACCAGCTGGCCGCGCACCTCGGCGATGGTGGCCTTGAGGGTGTCGTCGATCAGCGACTTGGGCGGGGTCTGGATGATCTCCTTCTCCTGCAGCATCTGGACGATCTCGCGGTTCTGCTTGATGTCCTTGTCGGCCTGCTGGTACACCTGCTCCGGGGTGATGTTGGCGCGCGCCACCCCGTCCAGGATGGCCTGCCTGGCCACGTCCGAAGCCTCGCGGGGGAACACATCGATGTCGTCCATGGTGGGCATGATGTGGTTGATGTCCAGGCCGCGGACCTGCTGCACCTTGGCCAGGGAGTGGGCGGCGGCGATGGCCATGTTGTCGGTGACCCTGGAGGAGTGGGTCAGCAGGCAGCCCTTGAGCAGCCCGGGGAAGCACATGGAGTTGTTCACCTGGTTCGCGAAGTCGCTGCGCCCGGTGGCCACGATGTAGGCGCCGGCCGCCTTGGCGTCGTGCGGGTAGATCTCGGGCACCGGGTTGGCGCACACGAACACGATGGCCTTCTCGGCCATGTTGTGGATCCACTCCTTCTTGACCACGTCCGGACCCGGGGTGGACAGGGAGCACAGGATGTCCGCGCCCTTGCAGGCTTCCATGATGTCGTTCACCCGCTTGGGGTTGGTCTTCTGGCAGATGTCCCACTTGCGGTAGAACCGGGCGTCGTTGCGGATGTCGTCCCGGCCCGCGTGCAGCCCGCCCTTGGTGTCGAAGGCGATGACGTTCTGGGGATCCATGCCCTGGGCCAGCATGAGCCGGATGATGGTGGCATTGGAGGCGCCGGCGCCATGGAACACCGCCTTGACCTTCTTCCAGTCCTTGCCGGCCAGCTTGATGGCGTTGAGCATGCCGGCCAGGGTGACGCAGGCGGTGCCCTGGGCGTCGTCATGCCAGACCGGGATGCCGCAGTCCTGGAGGTCGTCCAGCACCTTGAAGCAGTTGGGCTGGCTGATGTCCTCCAGGTTCACGGCGCCGAAGCTGGGGGCGCACATGCGCACGAAGTCGATGGTCTTCTGGGACAGGTGCTGGTGCGGGAGCTTCTCGTCGAACTTGTAGCCCGCAAGGTAGGACTTCGGGTCGTCCCGGGTGTTGATGCACAGGGCGATGGCGTCCACACCGCCCAGGTAGTACATCAGGAAGGCCTTGCCTTCCATCACGCCCAGGCCGCCGGAGGGCGAGCAGTCGCCGTCGCCGAGCACGCGGGTGGAATCGGACACCACCGCCACCAGGTTGCTGCGGTTGGAGACATCGAAGGACTTCAGGTTGTTCTCCCGGATGGCGGTGGAGATGGCCGACACGCCCGGGGTGTACCACACGCCGAACCAGCCGAAGCCGTACATGCCCGCCTTGGGCACGACCTTCATCTTGCCGCCGTAGAAGGAGTGGGCGGCCAGGGCCAGGCGCTTGAGGAAGATGGTCTGGGCCTTGGCCGTTTCCGTGGGGGTGAAGTCCTTGGGGAAATGGTCCTTGAGGTTCTCAAGGTTGAGATAGCTTGGGAAGGTCATGGCGCCTCCTTGGGCGTGGAAGTTGTCTTAGGCTGATGCAGGCGCGACTCCCCGACGACCGGAGCGACCGATGCCAGGAAGTGTCAAGGGATGGCTGCGTCTGGATATAACTACCTTAAGGCTTTGCGTGGAATAAGCAAGTGAACGCAGTCACTGCTTGGACAACTCGGCACCCATGCCGGGACCGGACGCCATGAAGTGGGACCACCTGGAGCATCCCGCGCCGCCCGGACCGCAAAGCTTCCGCCCTGGAGGCGACTAAAAGGATCTAGAATACTTATATCCTAATCTTGGAAAGGCGACAACATGAAAGCCTTGGCCATCAACGGCAGCCCGCGCGGCAACGGCAACACCCGCCTGCTCTTGGAAAATGTCCTCGCCCCCCTGGCCCAGGCCGGGTGGGAGACCGAGCTGGTCCAGATCGGGGGCCAGGACCTGCACGGCTGCCGGGCCTGCGGCCTGTGCATCCGCAACCAGGACCTGCGCTGCGGCTCCGAGGAGGACGCCTTCAACGGCGTCTTCGCCAGGATGCTCGCGGCGGACGCCATCATCCTGGGTTCGCCCACCTACTTCGCCGACGTGACCGCGGAGATGAAGGCCCTGATCGACCGGGCCGGGTTCGTGGCCGGGGCCAACGGCTCCGCCCTGGCCGGCAAGCTGGGCGCGGCGGTGGTGGCGGTGCGGCGCGGCGGGGCCATCCACGTGTTCGACAGCCTGAACCACCTGTTCTTCATCTCCCAGATGGTGGTGCCGGGCTCCACCTACTGGAACATGGCCTACGGGCGGGAGCCGGGGGAGGTCGCCCGGGACACCGAGGGCCTGCGCAACATGCGCCACCTGGGCCGGACCCTGGACTGGCTGGGGCGGGCCATGAAGCGCAGCGAATCCCCGTACCCGGTCCTCCGGGACGCGGAGGCCTGATTCAGTACCGCACCGCCTGGCCGTGGGCCGGAACACGAACTCCGGCCCGCACCCGTTCCCGGCCCCTCACCCGTTCACATGCTTCAGGGCCGCCTCCGGGTAGCGCGGCCCGGCGGTGGAGCCCTTGGGGGCGAGGCGGTCGATGCGGGCCAAGTCCTCGGCGGAAAGGCTCACGTCCAGGGCCGCCAGGTTCTCCTCCAGGTGGTCCCGGCGGCTGGTGCCGGGGATGGGCACGAGGTCCTCGACCCGGGCCATGACCCAGGCCAGGGCCAGCTGGGAGGGCTTCACCTTGCGCTCGGCGGCCATGCGCCCCACCTCCCGCACCAGGTCCAGGTTTTTCTGGAAGTTCTCGCCCTGGAAGCGGGGGGAGTTGCGCCGGTAGTCGGCGGCGGGGATGTCCTCGAAGGTCTTGAACCGGGCGGTGAGGAAGCCGCGGCCCAGGGGGCTGTAAGCCACAAAGGTGATGCCCAGCTCCTTGGCCGCGGGCAGCACCTCGTCCTCCGGGTCCCGGGTCCACAGGGAGTACTCGGTCTGCAGGGCGGTGATGGGGTGGGTGGCGTGGCCCCGGCGCAGGGTGGCGGGGGAGGCCTCGGACATGCCCAGGCAGCGCACCTTGCCCTGCTCCACCAGGCGGGCCATGGCCCCCACCGTCTCCTCGATGGGCACCGTGCGGTCCACCCGGTGCTGGTAGTACAGGTCGATGTGGTCCACCCCCAGCCGGCGCAGGGAGGCGTCACAGCAGGCCTGGACGTACTCGGGACGGCCGTTCACCCCCAGGAAGGCGCCGTCCTCCCCGCACACGTTGCCGAACTTGGTGGCCAGCACCACCTGCTTGCGCCGTCCGCGGATGGCCCGGCCCACCAGTTCCTCGTTGCGGAACGGACCGTACATATCGGCGGTGTCCAGGAAGTTGATCCCCAGGTCCAGGGCCCGGTGGATGGTCCGGACCGATTCCTCCTCGCCGGCGTTGGTGTAGAACTCGCTCATCCCCATGCAGCCCAGGCCGAGGGCGGAGACGGTCAGGTCGGAGTGGCCGAGGGTTCGGGTGCGCATGGTTGCCTCCTGGCATGGCCGCCGGCGGGGGCCGGCGGATCCGGCAGGATTTTAGCAGCCGTTGCAGGCTTTGCCTGCAACGGCTGCTTATGCCTGGCACGGGCGATCCGTGCAGATCGGGTCCAACGGTGCTACCAAGCGGGCGAAAGAGGTCCAGGTGGAATCACTGCCATGAAAACATGCGGTAACTATTGTATATTAACCTAGTTATGGAACATCTTCGAGAGGCTCCAGTACGACCCTGTAACCAAGGCGCTCCAGGTCCTTGATTCGGGTGTGAACCATTC
>JBELAL010000032.1:0-65519 GCA_049508835.1 Holophaga sp.
GAGCGGAGCAAAGCCCTGGCGGTTTGGCTTCACTACTACAATAACCATCGACCGCATTCGTCCCTGGGAGGCAGGCCTCCCGCCTCAAGGGTGAACAACCTGTTTAGCCTCGACACCTAGTGCGGCCCTGGCCGCCCTGGGCTTCCTGGTCTTCGTCGGCGGCGCGCGACTGACCGCCCAGGTAACCTCGCCCTGGCCAGGGCTGCCGCCGGTCGACGCGGCCCTGGTCCGGGCCGACAACGAGTTCGGCAAGGACCTGTTCCGGCGCCTGCGCCAGGGCGACCCCGGGCGCAACCTGGTGGTCTCCCCGGTGAGCGCCGCCCAGGCTCTGCAGTTGACCTTCAACGGGGCCAAGGACGAGACCCGGGACGGCATGGCGCGGGCGCTGGGCATCCAGGGCAAGGCACCGGCCGACCTCAACTACGGCAACGCGATCCTGGCGGCCACCATCCTGCCGCGCGAGCGGGAGGTGGCCCTGGCGGTGGCCAACTCCATCTGGCAGTCCGGGGCCGCGGTGCGGCCCTCCTTCGCCGGCCTCGCCGAGGACAGCTACGGAGCCGAAGTGGGCGACCTCTCCAAGGGCCCGGAGGCGGTGAACGCCTGGATGTCCGCCCAGACCCATGGCCTCATCCGGAGCATCCTGGATCCCCACGCGGTCCTCGGCGCCGACGTCCTGCTCCTGGCGAACAGCGTCTACTTCAAAGGCGCCTGGACGATCCCGTTCGACCCCAATGACACCGCCACGGCGCCCTTCACCCGGGCGGACGGAAGCCAGGTGGCCTGCCGGATGATGTTCCGCATCGCCACCGTGCCCTATGCGGAGAGCGACCACTACCAAGCCCTGCTGCTGCCCTACGGCAAGGCCCGCTACGCCATGCTCCTGGTGCTGCCGAAGCAGGGCGCGGCCCTGGAGGACCTGGAGCCGGTGCTCCAGGGCAGCCCCAAGGGCATGTCCGACCATGCGGTGCTGCTGCGCCTGCCCCGGTTCGAGACCGGGTTCTCCGGCGCCCTGGACGAGCCCCTGAAGGCCATGGGCATGGCCCGGGCCTTCGATCCGGACAAGGCCGACTTCTCGGCCCTGGCGCCGGCCAGGCGCCACATCGAGAACGTGGCCCACGCCGTCCGGATGAACGTGGACGAGAAGGGCACCGTCGCCGCAGCCGGGACGGTGGTGCACATGAGCGGCACCAGCCTGCCGGAGGCTGAAGTGACCCTGGACCGGCCGTTCCTCTACGCGATCCTGGACCGCAGCACCGGAGCGATGATCTTCCTGGGCCAGCTCGCGGACCCGTCCAAATAGACTTCAGGCCTTAAACCTTGAACCGCGACACCAGGGCGTTGAGGCTCTCCGCGGTCCTGCTCAGGTCGTCCACGGTGCGGGTGGATTCCCGGATCGTCGCCGCCATCTCCTCGGTGGCGGCGGCGTTCTGTTCGGCGATGTCCGACAGCTGGCCCATGAAGCCCACCACCGAGTTGCTGTCCTGGCTCTGGACCTCGCTCTGGCCGCCGATGGTCTGGATGTGCTCGCCGCTGGCGGCCATGGCCTCCTGGATCCGCTTGAGCCCGGAACCGGCGGCGGTCACCATCCGGCTGCCGTCCTGGATGCTCTTGCTGGAGGTGTTGATGAGCACGCTGATCTCCTTGGCCGCCTGGGAGCAGCGCTCGGCCAGCTTGCGCACCTCCTCGGCCACCACCGCGAAGCCCTTGCCGTGCTCGCCGGCCTTGGCGGCCTCGATGGCGGCGTTGAGGCTGAGCAGGTTGGTCTGATTGGCGATCTCGGTGATCACCGTGAGGATGGTGCCGATCTGCCTGGAATTGGCGTTGATGGCCTGCATGCCGGTGACCACCTCGCCCACCGCGGCGCCGCCCCGGGTGGCGGCCTCCTGGGCCTGCTCGAACACCTTGAGGGCATTGCCGACGTTGGTGTGGATGATGCCGGAGGACTGGGCGATGGCGCCCACCTTCTCGGTGGCCTGCCGCACGTTGGTCTTCTGGTGCTCGGCGCTCTGGGCGATGGACTCGGCGGTGGCATCCATCTCGTTCATGCTGGCGCTCATCTGCAGGGAGCCGGTGGCGATCCGGCCGGAGATGGCGATCACCTGGTTGACGATGCCCTGGATGTTCTCCACGAAGTGGTTGAAGTGGCCCGAGAGCTGGGCGATCTCGTCCTGGCCGTGGACGTCCAGGCGGGCCGTGAGGTCACCTTCGCCCTCGGAGATGTCCCGCATGCCGTCCTTGATCACTTCCAGGGGCTTGACGATGGCGCGGGTGAGGGCGAGGGCGGCGGCCATGCCGACGCCCACCATGGCCAGGCCCAGGACGACCATCATGAGGGTGCTGAGCTTGAGTTCGCTGTTGATGCTGGCGGGGTTCATGGCCAGCATCAGGTAGTACTTCTTGGCGGGATCCCCGCCGGGGACGTCCAGGGGCGCCGCCATCACCATGCAGTCGGCCTTGGTGTACTCGGTCTGGCCGGTGGCGATGGGGGCGGCCATGGAGAACGCTTCGAGCCTGGGATCATCCACGAACTTCTGGGAGAACTCCGCCACCGCGCGGCCGTTCTGCACCACCACCACCGCGTCCATGCTGGCGTCCCCGTCGCCCTTCAGGAACTCCAGCGCGCGTTCGGTGGCCCCCGAGGCCGTCTGCTCATCCTTGGCCAGGTTGGGCACGACGGCTTGGCTCAGCATCTCGGAGAGGCTGGTGGCCTTGACGTGCATGGCCGTGGTCTGGGCCCGGCGCAGCAAGAACCCGGCCGCCAGGGCCGAGGCGATCCCCAGGAAGGCGGTCAGCGCCAGGAAGGAGTAGATGAGTTTTTTCCGAACCGTGAGGTTGGTGCCGAGCGCCATGGGCCTGCCTTCTGGAAGTGCGTTCAACTTGACATTTTCTACATAAAATGGACAACCTGGCAGTGGAAATCATCGAAATTTCAACGGGGACTTGACGGGCCCGGCAGGCCCCACCCGCGCCAGGCGCCGCGGGAGCGTTCAGGAAGCCGGCGCCGTCGCCGCGAACCGTTCCCGCCACTCGGCGGTGAGCTCCAGCCCCAGCCCCGGGCCGCCGGCCAGGGCGAGCCGGTCCCCGTCCACCCGCAGGCCGCCGGCGACCGGCTGGAAGGCCAGGTCCACGTGCCCGTCCAGGTCCACGTTGGCCACCACCGGGGAGGCCAGGGCCAGGTGCGCCCCGGCGGTGATCCCCACCAGGGTCTCGGTCATGCACCCGATGAGGCAGGGCAGGCCCGCGGCCCGGGCGATGGCGAGCACGTCCAGGGCCCGGGAGATGCCGCCCACCTTCTGCAGCTTCACGTTCAGCCGGGAGCACGCCCCGGCGCGCACCAGGGCCAGGGCGTCCTCGGGGGTGCGCACGGCCTCGTCGGCCATGACCGGGATGGGGCTGCGCCGGTTCACCCACGCCAGCGCCTCCACGTCCCCGGCGGGCACGGGCTGTTCGGCGAACTCGATCCGCTCCGGGGCGAGCCGGGTCAGCACCGCCAGGGCGGTCTGGCGGTCGTAGCCCTGGTTGGCGTCCACGTGCAGAGGGAAGTCCGGCCCCACCGCCGCCCGCACCGCGCGCACCCGGGCCACGTCCAGGTCCGGGTCCAGGCCCAGCTTGAGCTTGATCTCGGCGAACCGGCCGCTGGCCAGGATCGACCGGGCCTCGGCCACCGTCTGGTCCAGGGGCAGGATGCCGATGGTCATGGCGTTGGCGATGTCCCGCCGGTAGCCTCCGATCAGGTCCCGCACCGGCAGCCCAGCGGCCTTGCCGGCCAGGTCCCAGAGGGCGGTGTCGAAGGCGGTCAAGGCCGACGCGTGGGCCTTGCGCCAGGGCTCCAGCCGGGCCAGGACGGCCTCCCGTTCCAGCGGGTCGGCGCCCCGCGCCAGGGGGGCCATGGCGGCCAGGGCCGCCGCCGTGCCCTCCAGGTCCTCGTGGCAGACCTCGAAGTTGGGCGACGCCTCCCCCAGCCCCGTGAGGCCGGAGTCGGTGCCGAGCTGCAGCAGGAAGCCCTGGTAGACCGTGCGGGTGGCGTAGGCCACCTTGAGTTCCTTCAGGCGGGGGATGGTGACGGGGAGGATCCTGGCTTCGGTGATGCGCATGGCCCTCATCCGTCCATCCGCGCCGCCGCGATCTCCTCGGCCGTGCGCGGACGCGCCTTGCCCAGGATGCGGCTGCCGCCTTCGGTGATCAGGACGTTCTCCTCGATGCGGATGCCGCCGAAGTCCGCGTAGTGCTCCAGCCTCTGGTAGTCGATGAACGCGGTGCACCTGCCCTCCGCCTTCCAGCGCTGGATGAGCTGCGGGATGAAATAGATCCCGGGCTCGACCGTGAGCACGAAGCCCGGCTGCAGCCGCCGGGCCAGACGCAAGGACTTGAGCCCGAACTGGGTGCTCTTGGGACGGCCCTCGTAGCCGACCCACACCTCCCCCAGGCTCTCCATGTCGTGCACGTCCAGGCCCATCATGTGGCCCAGACCGCACTGGAAGAACATGGCGTGGGCGCCCTGCTCCACCGCCTCCCCCAGGTCCCCCTTCATGAGGCCCAGTTCCTTCATGCCTTCGGCCAAGGTCCGGCAGGCCGCCAGGTGGACCTCCCGGAACGGCACCCCCGGCCGCAGCTGGTCGATGGCCCCCAGGTGGGCCCGCAGCACCACCTCGTACACATCCCGCTGGCGGGCGCTGAAGCTCCGGTCCACCGGACAGGTGCTGGTGAGGTCGCCGGCGTAACGGGACGGGGTCTGGGCGCCGGCGTCCAGGAGGAACATCTGGCCGGCCTGGAGCGTGTTGTCGTAGTGGGGATTGTGCAGGGTCTCCCCGTGGACCGTCGCGATCACTGGGTAGGCCAGCCCGCCGCCCGCGGCCAGGGCGATCTCCGTGACCTTGGCGGCGATCTCCGCCTCCCTCGCCCCGGGGCGGGCCATGCGCATGGCGGCCAGGTGCATGGCCACCGTGACGTCCACCGCCTGCTCCAGCTCCACGGTCTCCTCGGCGCTCTTGACCGCCCGCAGTTCCACCACGCCCCGGATGAACGGCACCGAGGCGCCCCCGTCCGCCTGGCCCGGCGCCAGGCCCAGGAGGGCCGCCAGCTTGAGCCGGTGCTCGGCCCGGTACGGGGGCAGGTACTGTACCGACCGTCCCTGGGCCCGCCGCAGCCTCCCCTCCAGCTCCCGGATCGGGGCGGTCTCGTTGACCCCCGCCCGGAGGGCCAGCTCCGCCACCGTCGGCTGCGTGCCGGTCCAGACGATATCGTCCAGGGTGAGGTCGTCGCCGAATACCACCGTGCGGCCCTCGTCCAGGTCCATCAGCGCCGCGCAGCCCGGGCGGTCCAGGCCGAAGAAGTACAGGAAGGTGCTGTCCTGACGGAACGGGTAGGTGGTGGCGGCGTAATTGATGGGACTTTCGTCGTTGCCCAGGAACAGCAGCAGTCCTGACCCGAGCTGGGCCTGGAGGCGGGCGCGGCGATCCACGTAGGTCTGGGCGGTGAACATGGGCTTGACTCCTGGGGGATGCAAGCAGTTTAGTAGGGTGGGCGCCGCCTTGCCTGGGTTCGCGGCGCAAAGTCAAGAAATAGTGAGCTTGGATGAAGAGGCTGGATGGATGTGAAAGATAGGCGGAGACCCACACGATAAAATTAATTCATTAAATAATGGCTGATTCTCCCCATCAACCCGATTCCAGCAATATCCATGAGTAGCTCTTGCCCGAGTTTCGCATCAAAGTCACTACCTACAATTGTTGCCAATCCAGCGTCTCGATATTAGTGCCTATGGACCAGGATTTTCGTGAAATCTTGCGCAACTGTACAGGCATGGGTGGCCATCGATTCCGCTAGCCCTTACCCCCTGAATCCCCTTCATCCCCGGCCAGTCTTTTGCTTGGATGCACCGGCTCAAGCTATGCCATTGGGGGGAGTTACAACCAAATCCCCGGCTGGTTGCAAGGCTGAAATTTGCCGGGGATGAAGGGAATTGTGGAGATAAGACTATGGAATCCATGGCCATAGCTTAACCGAACGAATGAGGTTCAGATCCGGACACAGGGGCGTCCTCCGGGCAGGACAAGGCACCCATGATTTCTTAAAGCCATTTCGTTCATATCTTGGTCGTTAATTGGATATATTACATTTTCAAAAAATTATTTATTAAAATTTATTAACAAATAACCTTTATGGACCAATATTTCCAGTTCCATCATCCCAATCGGGTCTACAATTATTTCCCCACAAGCAGTCTTTATGGAGGCGTCATGATTAAATTCACCCATATCGCCGCCGGGCTGATGCCCATGGCGATGTTCCTCGCCGGCACCCACGCCATGGCCGATGCTCCGTTCCACGTCGGGATCTGCACCGGGACCGTCTCCCAGTCCGAGGACGATCTGCGCGGCGCCGAGGCGCTGATCAAGGAATACGGCTCGGTCAAGACCGGCGGGATGATCCAGCACATGACCTACCCGGACGACTTCATGTCCCAGCAGGAGACCTTCATTTCCAACGTGGTCTCCATGGCCGATGATCCCAAGATGAAGGCGATCATCGTCAACCAGGCCATTCCGGGCACCGCCGAGGCGTTCAAGCGCATCCACGCCAAGCGCAAGGACATGCTCTGCCTGGCCGGCGAGGCCGCCGAGGATCCGCTGGTGATCTCCGCCGCCGCCGACATGGTCGCCAACAACGACTTCGTCTCCCGCGGCTACACCATCATCTGGGCCGCCAAGCAGATGGGCGCCAAGACCTTCGTGCACATCTCCTTCCCGCGCCACATGTCCTACGAGTCCCTCGGCCGCCGCCGTGCGATCATGGAACAGGCCTGCAAGGACCTGGGCATCAAGTTCGCCTTCGAGACCGCCCCGGACCCGACCTCCGATGTGGGCGTCGCCGGCGCCCAGCAGTTCATCCTCGAGAAGGTTCCCGCCTGGCTCAAGAAGTACGGCCCCAACGGCGAGAAGGTGGCCATGTTCTGCACCAACGACGCCCACACCGAGCCCCTGCTCAAGCAGCTGCTGGCGTCCAAGAACGGCCTGTTCGTGGAAGCGGACCTGCCCTCCCCGCTCATGGGCTACCCTGGCGCCCTGGGCCTTGACCTGTCCAAGGAGGCCGGGAACTTCCAGGCCATCCTGAAGAAGGTCGAGGACGGTGTGGTCAAGAAGGGCGGCGCCGGCCGGTTCGGCACCTGGGCCTACAGCAGCGGGTTCACCGTCAGCGCCGGGCTGGGCGAATACGCCATCCGGGTCATCAACGGCAAGGCCAAGAAGGGCAGCCTCCAGGACCTGTTCTCCGCCTACGGCAAGTGGACCCCCGGAGCCAAGTGGAACGGCGCCTACTACGTCGACAGCAACACCGGCGCGCGCTCCAAGAACATGGCCCTGGTCTACATGGACACCTACGTCATGGGCGGCCTGAACGGCAAGAAGTTCCTGGGCACCACTGCGATCAAGGTGCCCGAGAAGTACTACGCCATCAAGAAGCAGTAGCCATACCGGGTTTCCCGGCCGGGCGGAGGGGCCTCGCGGTCCCTCCGCTTTTTTGCGTGCCTGCGGAAAGGGGTCCAATTCGGGGCAGGATTTCCGAAATGCATTTATTAATTTATTAGCACTTGGAGTTTGATGGAAAATAGTTAATCGATTTAACAATAAACTAATACTTATGGATTTATTTTTTTACTGAATTCAAGGAGCCGGGCCTAGAATCGAGTTTCCCCTAAATCATGCCCTTATGGAGGCAATATGATTAAATCAATCAAGTTCGCCACCGTTCTGATTCCGGCGGCGATGCTTCTGAACGGGCCCCAGGCTCTGGCCGATGCCAAGTTCCACATCGGCATCTGCACCGGGACCGTCTCCCAGTCCGAGGATGACCTGCGCGGCGCCGAGGCCCTCCTCAAGGAGTACGGGTCCGTGAAGGACGGCGGGATGATCCAGCACATGACCTACCCCGACGACTTCATGTCCCAGCAGGAAACCTTCATCTCCAACGTGGTCTCCATGGCGGACGACCCCTTGATGAAGGCGATCGTCGTCAACCAGGCCATCCCGGGCACCGCCGAGGCGTTCAAGCGCGTCCACGCCAAGCGGCCCGACATCTTCTGCCTCGCCGGCGAGGCCCATGAGGACCCCCTGGTGATCAGCGGCAGCGCCGATTTTGTCGCCAGCCAGGACTTCGTCTCCCGCGGCTACACGATCATCTGGGCGGCCAAGCAGATGGGCGCCAAGACCTTCGTGCACATCTCCTTCCCCCGCCACATGTCCTATGAGGGCCTCGGCCGCCGGCGCGCCATCATGGAAGTCGCCTGCAAGGACCTGGGCATCAGGTGGGCCTTCGAGACCGCCCCCGACCCGACCTCCGACGTGGGCGTGGCCGGCGCCCAGCAGTTCATCCTCGAGAAGGTTCCCGCCTGGCTCAAGAAGTACGGCCCCAACGGCGAGAAGGTGGCCTTCTTCTGCACCAACGACGCCCACACCGAGCCGCTGCTCAAGCAGTTGCTGGCGTCCAAGAACGGCCTGTTCGTGGAAGCCGACCTGCCCTCCCCGCTGATGGGCTATCCCGGCGCGCTGGGGCTCGACCTGAAGGCCGAGCAGGGCAACTTCCCGAAGATCCTGGACAAGGTCGAGAAGGCCGTGGTCGCCAAGGGCGGTGCCGGCCGGTTCGGCACCTGGGCGTTCAGCTACGGCTACACCGTCAGCGCCGGCCTGGGCGAGTACGCCAAGCGGGTGGTCGAAGGCAAGGCCAAGAAGGGCAGCCTCCAGGACCTGTTCGCCGCCTACGGCAAGTGGACCCCCGGAGCCAAGTGGAACGGCGCCTTCTACACCGACAGCAACACCGGCGTGCGCTCCAAGAACATGGCCCTGCTGTTCATGGACTGCTATGTGCTCGGCAAGCTCAACGGCCAGCACTTCCTGCCCACTACCCAGCAGAAGGTCCCCGTCAAGTACTACGCCATCAAGAAGCAATAGTCTTCCGCGGCAGTCTGAACCGGGAGGGGCCCATCGGCCCCTCCTTTTTTTGTGTCGGGCGCCCGGCTGTCATAGCTCGGGAACTTCCCCCCTTCATGGGGCAATCGTTAGGTTATGCCTTGCTCATTGAGGCACGGATTCTGGGGAATGGCCCCAACCCACCCTGCCCAACCTTGGAATCGTTGAACCATGACCTTTAACTTGACTCAACCTGCCGCTGGCCCTTTGCCGCCCGCCCGCTTGGGAAGGAGCCATGCCAGCCTGGCCCCGGCGCCCAGGCCTGCGTGGGCCGGAGCCGACGCTCGGCCCCTGGGCCGCTATCGCCTGGGGCGCCGCCTGGGCAAGGGCGGCATGGGAGAGGTGTTCGAGGCCTGGGACAGCCTGCTCCATCGCCGGGTGGCCTTGAAGACCCTGACGGTGGACCATGCAGGCGCGATCCTGCGCTTCGTGCGCGAGGCCCAGCTCCAGGCCCGGGTGAGCCACCCACATGTCTGCCGGATCTTCGATGTGGACGCCGCCGGCGCGCTGCCGGTCATCGCCATGCAGCTGGTGGAGGGCCCCAATCTGCACCAGGCGGCCTCGGCGCTGAGGGTGGAGGAGGTGGTCGAGATCCTGGCGGCCGTGGCCATGGCCATCAACGCCGCCCACCGTCTCAACCTCATCCACCGCGACCTGAAGCCGTCCAACATCCTGCTGGAACCCGACGGGATGGGCGGCTGGAGCACCTTTGTAGCGGACTTCGGCCTGGCGAAGGACTTGGCCGCGGAGGGTCTCAGCGAGAGCCAGGGGATGATGGGGACTCCGGAATACCTTGCCCCCGAAGTGAGGCAGGGCGACCGGAGGGCCGTGGGCCCCGCCACGGACATCTATGCCATGGGGGCCACCCACAGGACCGTGCTCAGCCTTTCCCGCGGCATGGGCGCCACCTGCGGGGCGGCGGCCGGGGGCAGGGGGCCCCTGGTCGAGACCCCGGCCGCGTGGGACGCCCTGCCGCGCAAGCTCCGCACCATCATCGCCCGCTGCCTGGAGGAACGGCCCCAGGACCGCTATCCCAGCGCCGGGGAACTGGCGGAGGATCTCCGGCGGTTCCAGGACGGCGAACCGCTTCTGGCCGAACGGGGCGAGTGGCGCCGGGCGATCCGCCGGTTCATCCGCAAGCACCCTACCTGGACCGCGAGCCTGGGGCTCACCCTGCTGCTGGGCGCGGGGTTCCTGGCCTGGTCCAGCAGCCTGGCCGCCCGGGGCTATCGCCAGGCCGCCCTGGCCCAGCGCTTCGCCCTGGAAGCCCGGGACATGGAGAACCGCCTCCGGGTGGAGCGGCTGATCCCCGCCCATGATCTCCGGCCCGCCATCGCCGAGCTGCAGAAGGGCCTGGACCGGATCCGGGCGGACATGGCGCGGCTGGGGCCCGAGGCCCTGGGCCCAGGAAACCTCGCGCTGGGGCGCGGCTACTGCAACCTGGGGAACCTGGACCAGGCGCGCCGGGTGCTCACCGCCGCCTGGCGGGGGGGCTACCGGACTCCGGAGGTGGCCTACGCCCTGTCCAAGGTGGCCTGCTACACCTGCTTCACGCTCATGGACCGGGCCGAGACCGGCGACCTGGAAATCCCCCTTGAAACAGCCATGGCCGAGCCCCGGAAGGAAGCCCGGGCCTACTACGCCCTTTCCCAGGGCCAGACCTGGGAGCCCAGGGAACTGGGGCAGGCCCGGATGCACTTCCTGGAACGGGAGTTCCTGGCGGGGGTGCGCTGCGCCCGGGCCGCCTTCCAGCAGAACCCCTGGCTGTACGAAGCGAAAGTGGAAGAGGCGTTCTGCTTCGCGTACCTGGGTGCGGACCGGCAGAAGCAGGGGGATTTCCAGGCAGCCCAGAGCCTGTACCGGGAAGCCAGCCTCGCCGCCCGGACCGCCCAGACCATCGGCCAGAGCCACAGCTCCTGCTACCTCTCGGACATGGAGTGGCGCTTCCATTGGCTGCAGAACCCCCATCTGACCCACGCGGAACGGCTGGAGCACCTGGAAGCCGCGGAGCGCCTGGCGGACCAGCTGCTGACCCTCCACCCGGACAGCCCCAGGCCCCTTTGCTCCCAGGTCCACGTGCTCATCCGCCGGGCCGCGGTCCGGGCGGAACGGGGCCTGGATCCTGAGCCGGAACTGCGGCGGGCGGAGCGGCTCCTGGACCCGGCCGCCGACCGGCCCGATTTCCAGCGGATGGTGGCCCTGAAACGCCGGCAGATCGAGGAAGTGCGGCGAAAGGCGAGGGTTCAACCCTCCCAGACCCAGGTCCCCAGGGACAGGCTGCCGTGGGACCAGCCCCGGTAAAGGGTGCGGACCTGGGACCGCCCCGCCGCGCCCAGGGCGAAGAAGAGCGGATCGAAATGCTCCGGGGTGGGCACCGCACGGCTGTAGAAGGGCGCGTTGCCCGACGCCGCCAGCAGCTGCTCCAGGTCCCCGCCGGCCAGGTTGTCGGCCAGCCACGCCTCGAACGCCACCGCCCAGGCGTCCGGCTGGGGGTGGCTGGTCCAGTCCAGCAGCCTCAGGTTGTGCACCGCCCCGCCGCTGCCCACCAGCAGCACGCCCTCCCGCCGCAGCGGGGCGAGCAGCCGGCCCATCTCCAGGACCCGCCGGGGCGTCCGGGGCCTGGGCAGCGACACCTCCACCACCGGGATCCGGGCCTCGGGGAACGCCGCCCGCAGCGGCACCCAGGCCCCGTGGTCCAGGGCCCGGTCCGGGTCCGTCACGGCTTCGAAGTCCCCAGCCTGGAGCAGGTCCACCGCCCGCTGGGCCAGCTCCGGGTCGCCCGGGGACGGGTAGCGCAGGTGGTAGAGCGGCTCGGGGAACCCGCCGAAATCGTGCAGGGTCTCCGGGCTGGGATGGGCCATCACCCGCACCGGCTCCGCCTGCTCCCAGTGGGCGCTGAGCACCAGGATCCCCTGGACCCCGCGCAGGGTCCAGGCCCAGGTCTTGAGGGCCCGGGCCCACTCGCCGCCGTCGAGAGCCAGGGTGGGCGCCCCGTGGGAAACGAACAGGACGGGCTGGGCTGCGGGTTCCATGGGCACCTCCGGCGGGACCGCCTGGGGCAATTATATGTTTAAACACATAATTTTGCAAGAGTCTCCAGTCCGGCGAAGTCAACCCGGCCGACCCCCTCCAGGCCGGCGGCGTGGATCTGGAGGGGATGGAGGTGCCGGGCCGGGTCCTGCATGGGACGGTGACTGTAGCAGAACCGGCGGGATCAGTCAGTAGCGTTCCCGGAGGTCCGCCTGCGCTGGGCAGCGGCCCGTGTCCAGCCACTGGGCGAGGTTGCGGACCATCTCGTCGACCCGGCGGGGCATGCTGTCCGAGGCGCTGCCGGCCACGTGGGGCGACAGCATCACGTTGGGCAGCTCGTGGATGGGGAAGCGGGAGGGGGCGCCGATGGCGGCGCCGCCCTGGGGATAGGTGTACCAGGTGTCGATGGCGGCGCCCTTGAGGATGCCTTCCTTGAGGGCCAGGTAGAGCCCTTCCTCGTCCACGATGGGCCCCCGGCCGACGTTAACCAGGAACTTGCCCCGGGCGGACAGGAGCAGGTCCCGGGAGAACAGGCCCTGGGTGGCCGGGGTAAGGGGCAGGGCGATGAACAGAAGTTCCGCCTCGGCCACCGCCCGGGCCAGGTCGGTCTCCAGGCGGTCGAAGTGGGGCGGCAGGGGCAGCCCGGGCCGGCGCCGGTAGCCGGTGACCGGGCAGTCGAAGGCCTTGAGCATCCGGGCCAGGGTGGCGCCGATGGCCCCGGTGCCGAAGATGGCTGCGGGCCGCCCGTGGATGGAGGTCCAGTCGTCCTCGGCCCCCCGGCCCACCCAGAACCCGTGCCACCGGGCCCGGGCCAGGTCGTTGTGGAACTCCACCACCCGGCCGTAGAAGGCCAGGGTCAGGGCCAGGGCGCGCTCGGCCACGCTCCCGGCGTTGCCGTGGACGTTGTACACCTGCACCTTCCGTTCCAGCAGCAGGTCCGCCGGCAGGTGGTTGAGCCCGGCGATGGGCGTGAACACCGCCTTCAGCCGGGCGGCGGCCTCGAACACCGAGCGGTCCAGCCGTCCGGTGAGGATGACGTCCAGGGTGGGGGCGGCCCCGGTGGCCGTCGCCGGATCGAGGATCCATTCATGAAGGGGAAACCGGGCCCGGATGGCTTCCAGCGGTTGGCGCACAGAGGGCTGGGCGGGCAGGAACGAGCCGATGCGCATGGGGGCCTCAGGTCGAAAGTCATGAAGATACCAACTCCACCCCAGTATGGCAGTCCGGACTACAGTCGTTCCAGCAGGCCCTTCTTCTGGTCCTCGATGGCCATCTGCTTGACCTTGTAGTGCATCTTCTTGCCCGTGGCGGTGAACGGCAATTCCTCCACGAACCGGCAGAACCGGGGCCGCTTGTAGTTGGCCAGCATGGGGTGGTCGGTGCAGTGGGCGGCCAGTTCCTTGGTGGTGAGCGAGGGATCGGCCTTGATGACGTAGGCGACCACCGCCTGTCCCCGCAGCTTGTCTGGCACCGCGGTGACGATGGACTCCCGGACCTTCGGGTGCTGGTTGAGGATCTCCTCCACTTGCACCGGGTGGATGTTCTCGCCGGCGGAGATGATCATGTCGTCCTTGCGCCCCACGATGGTCACGAAGGAATCCAGGTCCCAGACGCCCAGGTCGCCCGTGTACATGTACCCCTTGTAGAAGGTCTTCTCCGCGTCCCGGCCATTGTGGACGTAGGTGTACGAGGATTTCCCGGGACAGCGGATGATGATCTCGCCGACCTCCCGGCCGTCCTGGGCGACGTGCTCGTCCGGCTCGGCCCGGCGGTCCTGGTGCAGCTTGACGATCGCCACCTCGTCGTCGGTGCAGGAGCGGCCCGCCGAACCTGCGTTTCCGGGCAGGTCGGCCGGGCGCAGGAAGGTGTTCCAGAACGTCTCGGTGGTCCCGTAGCCGTTGAAGATGCGGGGTGTGAGATGCTCCAGGTAGCGCACGCAGTCCTCTTTCTCCAGGGGCGCGCCCATGGTGACGATGCCCCTCAGCCGGCCGAGGTCCACCGGATGCTTCTGCTGCTGTTCGCAGAGGAGCTTCAGCATCGGCGGGCCGCCGATCAGGAAGGTGACCCCGTACTTCTCCGCGAACTCCAGGCAGGTCTTCTGGTTGAAGTGCCTGAGCACCACGATCTCGCCGCCCACGTACAGGGTGGGGTTCGGGCCCCCCGAATGCAGCCCGCCGCGGTGGAACCATGGAGACATGTTCATGGTCTTGTCCTGGGGGCTCAGCGGGAAGTGCATGATGACGTCGTGGGCCGAGAGGACCTCGTTGATGTTGTTGAGGGGGACGCCCTTGGGCAGCCCGGTGGTGCCGGAGGTATAGAGCCGGGTGACCTCGTCGAAGGTGAGGGCGGGCGCGCCGATGTCCGGATCCTCCTCGGAGCGGCCCTGGACGTAGTCCCGGAACGTCGTGTGGCCTTCCGGCGCGGCTTCCTGGTCCCGGATGTCCACCAGGACGACCCTGCGCGGCCGGTGCCGGGCCATGGCCAGGGCCTTCATCGCGGTCTCCCGGATCTCCGCGTCGTAGACATACACCTCCGGCCGGCTGTCGTCGAGGATCATGGCCGTCTCGCCGGGGGAGAGACGGAAGTTGATCGGACAGCTGATGGCGCCGGTCTTGTGAGGAGCCAGGTAGCAGAACACGAACTCGGCGCAGTTGAGCAGCTGGAACATGACCACGGCGTTCTTCCCGGCCCCGTCGGCGAGCAGCGCGTGGGCGAGCCGGTTCACGCTCCGGTTCAACCCGGCGTAGGTCCACTGCGCCTGCCGCAGCGGACAGGTCAGGGCCGGATGGTCGGCGAACCGGTGCACGTTGCGCATGAAGCCCTTCAGGAACGTGAATTCCTTTTCGAAGGTCTCCCGGAACATGGTGCTGTCGTAGGTGGGTTCCATCATCCTTCGGTCCCCCATCAAAGGCTTCCCTGCCTCCAGGTCATTTCCGGTACTTGCCGACGACAACGCTCGCATTCTGGCCTCCGAATCCGAAGGAATTCGACATGGCGACCTGTACATCCCAATCCCTGGGCCGGTTGGGCACGTAGTCCAGGTCGCATTCCGGGTCGGGCGCCTCGTAGTTCAAGGTCGGCGGCACCTTGCCCTTCCGGATGGCCTGGATGCAGGCGATGAGCTCCGTGACGCCGCCGGCGCCGACCATGTGCCCGGTGGCGCCCTTGGTGGAACTGACCGGCATCCGCCGGGCATGGTCGCCGAACACCAGCTTCAGCGCGGTGGTTTCCACCTGGTCCCCCACCTTGGTGGAGGTGCCGTGGGCATTCACGTAGTCCACGGAGCCCGGCTCGAGTCCCGCCTTGGCCAGGGCCCGGCGCATGCAGAGCGCCTCTCCCTTCCCGCTGGGGTCGGGCGACGTCACATGGTAGCCGTCGGTGAAGCTGGCGTAGCCCAGCAGCTCGGCCTTGATGTCGGCCCCGCGGCTTCCGGCCCGTTCCAGGTCTTCCAGCACCAGGGCGCCGGCCCCCTCGCCGATGACGAAGCCGTCCCGGCCCAGGTCGAAGGGACGGCTGGCCTTTCCGGGCTCCTCGTTGCGGACGGAGAGGGCCCGGGCCTGGAACAGGCCGGCCACCATGACGGGACAGAGGATGGATTCGGCCCCCACCACCACCACCGCGTCGGCCTCGCCCGCCTGGAGCAGCATGGCCGCCAGGCCCACCGCATCGGCCCCTGAGGAGCAGGCCGTGTTCACCGTGAGGCTCGGCCCCCGCAGCCCGTGGGCCATGGCGATCTGGGCGGCGGCGATGTTCCCCAGCGCCTTCGGCACGAAATGCGGACTGATCTTCAGGTCGGGGTCGGCGCAGAACTGCGCCTGGGTCTCCGTGAGGGTCGAGATCCCGCCGAAGCAGGTCCCGACCACGATGCCGAGGCGTCCTGGCTCGGCCTCCAGGCGGCTCTCGGCCAGGGCCTCCTGCGCGGCCACCAGCGCGTAGTGCATGAACAGGTCGGTGTTGCGGACCAGCTTGGCCGGGAGGAAATCGGTCGCGGTGAAGTCCTTCACCTCCGCCGCGATCCTGACCGGGAGGCGCGAGGCGTCGAACCGGGTGATGTACGACGTGCCGCCGACGCCCTCCAGCAGGCTTTGCCAGTACCTGGAGACACCGATTCCGATGGGCGTGACGGCTCCCATCCCGGTGACTGCATGGCGTCTTCTGGACATCATTCCAACTCCACTCATTAGGTGGTTTACCGATCAGAGGGTGTGGAGGATTCGCGTGACCGCACTAACAAATTACCGGGCCGGGCGGGCGGATGCAGCAAAAACCGGAGGATGGCCCGGCAAGCCGATTCAGATGACGTACTCATCCCCTCTGGGCCGGGCCAGCAGCAGCCGGCCCAGGGCGGCGTACTGGGCGGCGCCGGCCGTGGCCTCCTCCAGGTCCAGGTGCTCCTCGTCGGTGTGGGCGACCAGGATGCTGCCGGGGCCGGTGAGCACCACGAACCGGTCCCGGGCCAGGTTGCGCAGGAGGTGGGCGTCCGAGGCGAACGGCATGGGCGCGAACGAGAACCCGTCGATGGCCGGGAAGCGCTCCGCGGCCCGGCGGAAGACCACCTCCACTTCGCCCAGGTCCGGCCGCAGTCGCTGGACGTCCTCCACGAAGGTGCTGCCGTCCACGATCCGGGCGAACAGGTCGGCCTCGGCCAGGTCGGGGACGATGTTGATGGCCCGCCCCGCGCTGAGGGTGCCCAGGTTCCACAGTTCGGGCCCCAGCAGCGGGTCCGCGGCCAAGGGCAGCCGGCGCAGGGCCGCGATCCAGTCCAGCATCGGGAAGGCGGCGTTCACCCCCGCCTCGGGGGTGCCGCTGTGGGCCGCCTTGCCCCGGCAGCGCAGGCGCAGGTGCAGGGACCCCTTCTGGCCGGTGGCCAGGCGGTTGCCGGTGGGTTCGCCGTTGACCACCGCCTCCAGTCCGGCCAGGTCCGGTCCCAGCTCCAGGGCCCGGCGGGCCCCGAGGCTGTCGGTCTCCTCCCCCACCACCCCCAGGAAGGCGATGCCGCGCAGCCCTTCCGCCAGCAGGGTCCGGATCGCCTCGAGCATGCAGGCCATGGCGCCCTTGGCGTCGCAGGCGCCGCGCCCCCGGATCCGGCCGTTTTCGAGCCGGGGCGGGAGGTAGGGCGGCACGGTGTCCAGGTGGGTGCTGAACAGCACCCGGGGCCGGCTCCACAGGGCCAGGAGGTTGCTGCGGCCCCCCTCCACCGGCTGGAGCCGGATCCGGGCGCCCAGTCCCTCCAGCCGTTCCGACAGCAGCGGCAGCAGGTTCGCCTCCAGGCCGGTGGTGCTGTCCACCCGGCACAGGTCCAGGATCAGCCGGGAGAGGGATCGCGGATCGGGGGTGGCGGTTTCCATGGCGGTCGGCCTCCGGCGGGATCCTAGGGTCCCAGGGTTGGGCTTGTCAATTATCCTGTTAGACACAGAAAGGGATGGCTGCCATGCGCATCCTCCACCCCCGGCCGCGCGCGTGTGGATCCGGAGTGGGAGGGCCGGGTCCTCGCTGCAGGCCCACCCGGCACCCCTCGGGAACATCGACCAGGGCCAGGTCCAGGGACCGCCCGGACCGGTGTGGTGCGGATGTAGGTGACGTAGACGTAGGTGCTGGCGGCGGGGTCAGTCATGGCGGTCTCATTCATCATGAATATTTGCGAGGAAAACCTTTCCTCCCGCCCGCACCGGGCGTCCAATCGGACATCCTCCCGGAGTTCCCATGACCTCCCAGGCCCCCCTCCCCCATGCCCCGCTCTGCCTCCCGCCCTCGGAAGACGTGGCCCCGGCCGCCTTCCGGATACCGCCCGGCGCCTGCGACGCCCACTGCCACGTCGTCTCCGCCAGCGACGCCTACCCCATGGTCCCCTCCCGGATCTACACCCCGCCACCGGCCACCGAGGAGAAGTACCTCGCCCACCTGGCGGCCATGGGCTGCACCCGGGGCGTGCTGGTCCAGGTCAGCGTCTACGGCACCGACAACCGCTACCTGCTGGAGGTGCTGCGGCGGCATCCGGACCGCCTGCGCGGGGTGGCGGTGGTGGGCCCCGGGGTGCGCGACCGGGAACTGGAGGCCATGCACGCCGCCGGGGTGCGCGGACTGCGCATCAACATCTCCTTCCCCGGGGGCGGGCTCAGCTGCGATGACATGGAGGTCCTGGCCGCGCGCATCGCCCCCCTGGGCTGGCACCTGCAGTTCCTGGTGGACGGCCGCGAACTGCCCGGGCTGCTGCCGCGCATGCGCAAGCTGCCCTGTCCAGGGGTGCTGGACCACATGGGCCACCTGCCCGCCGCCCTGGGCTTCGATCACCCGGGCTTCCAGGCGGTGCGGGAACTGGCGGCCCACCACGGCTGGTGGGTCAAGCTCTCCGGCGCCTACCGCCTCAGCGCCGACGACGACGGCTTCAAGGACGTGACTCCCATCGCCCGGGGCCTCATCGCCGCCGCCCCGGACCGGATGGTCTGGGCCAGCGACTGGCCGCACGTGGCCATGGCCCGCGTCCCCGACACCGGCAAGCTGCGCAACCTGCTCCTGGAATGGGCCCCCGACGAGGCCGTGCGCAACCGCATCCTGGTGGACAACCCGGCGCGGCTTTACGGATTCCAGAAGAGACCTTGAACCCGACCATTGCCTGCCCGGGGCGCGCGTCCGGCCCATGGCTTCCCTGCCCTTCCGGCCACGATAAAACCTTGGAGGGGCGAGGATGGCCATGGAGGTGGTGTTCCAGGGACAGCGGTTGTGGTGGTGGCAGGGGGCGTCGCCCCACCTTCCGGAACCGGTCCTGGTGCTCCCCGAAGGGCCCCGGGTGCACCGGGTTCCCGAGGATGCGCCCCTGCCCGTCGGGGTCCAGTCCCTGGGCCTGCGGGAAGCCTACGGTGTGCTGCCTTTCGACGACTGGCTGCGGGCCGGGCGGGCCTGGCAGTGGCTGGCCTGGTCCGAGGCCCACCGGCATTGCGGGGCCTGCGGCACCGCGCTGGTTCCCGGCGAGGGCGCGGGGCGGAGATGCCCGGCCTGCGGGCTGCAGGTCTTCCCGGCGGCCTCCACCGCGATCATCGTGCTGATCGGGCGGGAGGGCGAACTGCTCCTGGCCCGGTCGCCCCGGTTCAAGCCCGGGGTGTACAGCACCGTGGCCGGCTTCACCGAGCCCGGCGAGTCCCTGGAGCAGGCCGTGCACCGGGAGGTCATGGAGGAACTGGGCGTGCGGATCCACCGCCTGAGCTACTTCTCCAGCCAGCCGTGGCCCTTTCCCAACGGCTTGATGGTCGGCTTCAAGGCCGAGTACCTGGACGGCGACCTGCGCCCCGACCCCGCCGAGATCGAGGACGCCCGGTGGTTCCGGCTGGACGACTTGCCCGAGCTTCCGGGCGAGCTCAGCATCGCCCGGTGGCTGATGGAGGACGCCCTGGGGCGGCGGGTGGCGCCGTCCTGGGAATCCTGGGGTGTCTAGCTAAAACCGCACGCCGGCATAGAGGGCGATCTGGCCGCGGGCGGAGTCCGCCTGGACCACCGGATCCTGGGACAGCATGCCGTTGGTGGCGGACACCAGCGGCACCGTCGCGCCGATGCCCACGAACGGCCGCGGCCCCGGGCGGGAGAAGGTCCATTCGGAGCCCATCCGCAGCCACGGCCGGTCCCGCTCCGCGTTGGCGCCGTAGGTGGGGAGCCAGTCATAACGGTCCTCCACGGTGGCCGACAGGATGGCCTCCCCCGGGAGGCCCGGGATGTGGGTCACCGCCATGGGCCCCGTGCGGATCCGGACCGGGTCCGGCCCGGCGGGATTCACCCGGTTGAGATAGGCCGGGATCCGCGGGGCCGGGACCAGGGTGGCGCCCCGGTCGATGGCGGGGAGGCTCCAGGCCCAGTCGTTGCCGGGCACCTGCTGGTCGTCGGCGCCCAGGGGCAGGGCGGCTGCGAGCGGGAGGATCCAGAGAAGTCTTTTCATGACCCCTCCCTGAACAAGAAGCTCGGGCGCTCGCCCGGCTTCCACCTCCATTAGATGCTGGAACGGTGCCGGCGTTACCGCTCGCGCATCAGGCTGGAAAAGGCCGAGCCCGAAACCACCAGCACTCCCCCCGTCACGCTGGCCAGGGTGATCCGCTCCGCGTGCAGGAGGGCCGGGACCCAGTGATGGACCCAGGTCACCGCCAGCACGGTGATGATGGGGGAGATGGTGCACAGGGACGCCACCCGGGACGCCTCCCAATGCTCGAACGCCTCGGCGTAGGCGAGGTAGGCGACCACGGTGGCCATCATGACGTAGCCCGCCGCGGCCAGGTGCGCCAGGTCCATGGCGAGGAAGGCGGGAACGTTCGCGGCCGGCAGGAACAGCACGGTCCCCACCAGGTAGACGAAGCCGTTGATCTGGGTGGGGGAGAAGTCCTTGAGCAGCTGCTTCTGGGTCAGGGCGAAGCCCGGCCAGAGCAGGCACGCCACCAGCACCACCGCGCAGCCCAGGAGTTGGTGCTGCCCCCCGGCGATGGAGGTGCCGGCCCAATGATCGTGGAAGAACAGCGCCAGGCCGCCGGCCATGCCCGCCAATCCCATCCATTGCCAGCCATTGAACCGTTCCCTGAACACCCAGACGGCGCCCATGGCCACCATGGGGTGGGAAATCTGCGACAGGAGCTGGTAGCTGGCCGGGGAGGACCACTGGAGGCCCAGGATGGAGAGCACGAAATTGCCCACCAGGGACAGGCAAGCGATGGCGAGCAGGAGCCACACCCCGGCCGGCGGCCGGCGGAAGGCGCGCAGTTCCCCGCGCCAGGCCAGCCAGCCGCCCAGGGCCAGCCCGGCGAACGCGAACCGCCCCCAGATCAGGGTCATGGGATCGATCTGCTCCAGTGCGATCTTGATGGCCACGGGCTGGGTCGCCCACAGCAGGACGGTGAGCAGGGTAAGCGGCAGGCCGAGCAGCCAGCGGCCGGAGGGGCGGTGCAGTTCCATGGGAGCTTTCGGTCGTATAGGAACCAGCCTACTGCGCAGGAGACCCAAAAACGAGGAGTTGCAACATTTCCGGCGGCCTCCGCCACGGCGGTCGGGCTGTTCCGGCGGGCGGCCGGTCCGGGCGGTTCCCGGAAACTTCGGGGGGCATGGATGCATTTATGAGAGGCAAATACGCCCCGGAACCCCCTGGGCCCGACCCGAAGGAAGCCCCGACCATGAACCCAAGACCCGTCATCCGCATGATCAGCCCCGCCCTGGTGGGCCTCGGCCTGGCCCCCTGGGCCGCGGCCAAGGTCTACAACACCTGCAACCGCTCCGCGAACGACTGGTTCATCCTGGTCACCAAGGATTCCACCGGGTCGGTGAGCGTGGTGGAATACCTCAAGGCCAAGCCCGGCGAGTCCTGCGCCTTCAAGGGCACCCCGCCGGCCCTGGCTCCCGAGGCCAAGCAGATCTTCACCATCCTGCCGGGCATGGAGGTCAGGCTCAGCTTCGGGCCCGAAGACGGCAAGGGACGCGACTACAAGATCCATTTCCACGTCTACGACAAGGAAGGGGAGAACGGCTCCTTCCGCTTCACCCAGGAAGGCAAGGGCGGGGATGATTCGCCCATGCGCCGGGAAAAGGTGGAGAAGTACGGCTGGCTGATGGGCAACAAGGACGCCGTGGAGATCCGGGAGATGCTCCAGACCATCACCTTCTCGCTGGCCAATTGGGGGACCTTCGACAGCTGGAACTCGAGCCTGGACCCCAGGGTCCAGGCCAAGCCCAAGGCCAAGGCGGCGCCCAGGCTGCCAGAAACCGCCAGCCCCTCCGCCAGCATCCGCTCCGAGGGCGCTTCGGCGGGAATGACGCTGGACGAGATCTTCAACTTCGTGCTGGACAGCCCCCGGTCCAGGCCCGCCGATCCAGGGACCAAGGGCCTGTCCGCCGAGAAGCAGGAGGCCGTGGAGGGCAAGACGCCGTCAGGGACCGGGGGCGAGGACGACGCGGCCTGACGGCTGGGCGCGGCTGACCGGAAGGTCACCGCCCGGGCAGGACTATCCGGTTCATCAAGGCCGAGGAGCCGCCGGCGCCGGAGACGGTGAACTTCGCCTGGATCATGGCCCCCATCGCCAACATGGCCCTGCGGTTCCCCATGGGCCTGACCCGGGACTACGCCCTGTTCGTGGGCAAGCCGCTGCCTCCGCCCTAGCTGCTCAGCAGCCGCACCTGGCGCCGGTCCTCGTCCACCATCAGCACCGAATGGCTCCGGGCTTCCGGCGCCGGCCCGTACCCGGCGGTCAGCTCTTCCACGGCGAGGCGCTGCCCCGAGAAGGGCGGGAACAGGCTCCACTGCAGGGCGTACTCCACCCCGTGGGGCAGCCCGTCGGAGCCCAGGATCAGGTCCTCCCCGCAGGTGAACCCGGCCTGGTCGATGAGCATCCGGAACGGGTTGTTGGCCTCCAGGTTCCGGGGCGCCAGCCGGTCCGTGTAGTCGACACTGTCGCTGTTGAAGTTGGGCTGCATGGACAGGACCACTCCCAGGTCCTTGGCGCGGATGGCCTGGGGCAGGGTCATGAACTGAACGTGTTCCAGGCGCACCCAGGGGAAACCCAGGCCCTGGCTGGCCAGGTGCTCCAGGGCCTTGAGTGCCTGTTCGATAGCTCGGCCACCGATGGCGTGGATGGCGACCGGCTTGCCCAGGGGATGCAGCTCCGCCAATTCCCGCTCCAAGGCATCGCCGCCGTAGAGGAGCATCCCGTCGCCGCCGCCCAGGTAGGTCCCGTCCAGGGCCGCGGTGCGGGGGCCCAGGGCGCCGTCGGTGAACAGCTTGAGCCCGGCGACCGCCTTCCGGGCCTCGACGTCCAGGGTGCGGAAGATGGCAGGGGTCGCCCAGCACCGGATCCGGTCCTTCCAGGGGGAGGCCAGGATCACCCGCAGGGCGCCGACGCCGGTGAGCAGCAAGTCCTCCGCCGCCCCGATCCCGTCCTGCTGGAGCCCGGACATGAAGCGGTCCAGGCCGGATGCGGTCAGTCCGGCGGCCTGCCCGAACAGCAGCTGCAGGGGTTGCAGGTTGCGCTCGCACCCCAGCGGGTCGTCCTGGCTCCGCGCCAGCCAGGGGTGCTCCGGCTCCAGGATCCGCAGGGCTGCGCCGGTGAAGGCGAAGCCGCGCAGGTTCGGGGTGGCCAGGATGGCCGGAGGCAGGGCCGCCAGGATCCCAGCGGTGAGTTCCAGGCGGGCGGCGTTCCAGCCCGACACGGCGGTGATCCGGTCCCCGGGCAAGCTCCTGAGCAGGGCCATGGCGGGTTCGGGCTCCAGGCCGTCCAGGCTCGTGCAGCCCTGGAGCGCGGTGAACAGGGAAACATGGGTGTGACGATCACAGAGCCATGGAATGGCAAGGGTGCGCGGCATGATTTCCACCTGGATGGGGAGATGAGAAAGTGTAACGCCACCTGCACCCTTCACCGATCTCAAGGAGTGGACCGCGGAGAACACTGCTTGGGAGCGGTGTTTCCCGGCGGAGAATGATCGGTCATTGCACGGCCATGGCCGTAAGGTAGCCGCTGAACGAAGCGGCGGCGGGCAGGGCCAGGCCGACCCAGGCCCCGTTCAGCCAGTAGCCGGGGACCGGCGGGCCGCCGTTGCTGGTGATGGAGCCCCCGGCATAGACCCCGCTTCCGGTTACGACGAGGACGTCGACATTCCCGCTGTCGGCCTGGGGGGGCAGCGGCAGGCCGACCAGGGATCCGCCCTTCCAGTAGCCGGGAACCGGAACCCGGGCGCTGTTCTCGAAGTCACCCGCGGCATAGACATCGCTCCCGGACAGGGTCAGGGCCGTGATCCGGGTGCCGGTGGCGGACAGTCCGACCCAGGCCCCATCCAGCCAGTAGCCGGGAACCGAAATCCCCGAGGCATTGCAGCTGGATCCGGCAACGTAGACGTCGCCGCCGGAAACGGCGAGGGAATCGACCGCGGACCCGAAGGCAGGATCAAGGGCCGGCAGGCCGACCCAGGCCCCGTTCTTCCAGTAGCCGGGGATGGCGACCTGGCCGTCCGGATCATTGGAACTCCACCCCCCGGCGTAGACATCGCTCCCGGATACGGCCAGGGCATCGACCTGCCCGCTCACGGCGGCGGGGGGGAGCTGCAGGCCGACCCAGGTCCCGTTCCGCCAGTAGCCGGGCACGGTCACGAGCCCGGTGGCGGAGGCGCTGCTCCAGCCCCCGGCATAGACGTTGCCGCCGGCCACGGCCAGGGCGGCGACCCAGCCCCGGACCGGCGCGGCGGCGGGCAGCGGCAGGCCGACCCAGGTCCCGTTCTTCCAGTAGCCGGGGACGAAACCCTGGGAGCTGTCCTGATAGGCGCCCCCGGCATAGACATCGCTCCCGGAAACGGCGAGGGAAGTGACCGTCCCGGTCGAGCCCGAGGGCGGCGCCAGGCCGACCCAGGTCCCGTTCTTCCAGTAGCCGGGAACCCCTTTCCCGGAACCGTCGTTGGTGCTGCCCGCGGCATAGACCGTGGCTGCGCCGGCGACCGTCACGGTCTCCTGGGCCGCCGGGCGGGTGCCGCCGTCGGCGCTGCCGCACCCGAACGGGGCCCCCAGAAGGACGATGGCCGCCAGGAGGTGGATTCCTTTCGGCATGGGCGACTCCCGCAAGCTTCCGAGGTGGCGGTCAAACCGGCAGAACAACCCACAGGCATCGATGGAGCGGGGATGCCGGCACGTTGAACGCTGGACTCAGTCGAGGCACCCCAATATAGGTCGCCCGGCTGCTTTGCCCAAGTCACTGGAACCTATATTTTTAAACTATTTTTTTATATTCAGGTCAGGAAGAACCGGTAGGCCGGATTCTCCTTCTCGTCGGTCCAGGCGTACCCCAGGTCCGCCAGGAACGCGCGGAAGCTGGCCTCGTCCTCCTTCGGCACCTCCATCCCGGCCAGCACCCGGCCCTGGTCGGCGCCGTGGTTGCGGTAGTGGAACAGGGTGATGTTCCATCCGCGGCTCATGCGGGTCAGGAAGCGCAGCAGCGCGCCGGGCCGCTCGGGGAACTCGAACCGGTAGATCCGCTCCAGTTCCGGGTCCGGGCTGAAGCCCCAGGCCATGTGCCGCAGGTGCAGCTTGGCCATCTCGTTGTCGCTGAGGTCCACCGCGTCCAGCCCCTGGGCCCGGAACAGGGCCATGAGCGCCCCGGTCTCGGCCCGGTCGGCCACCTGGATCCCCACGAAGATCCGCGCCAGCCTGGGATCCGAATAGCGGTAGTTGAACTCGGTGATCGGCCGCGACCCGATCAGCTCGCAGAAGGCCCGGAAGCTGCCAGGCCGCTCCGGGATGGTCACGGCGAACAGGGCCTCCCGGTGCTCGCCCGACCCAGCCCGCTCGGCCACGAATCGGAGCCGGTCGAAGTTGAGGTTGGCGCCGGAAAGGATGGCGGCCAGGTCGAGCCCGTGCCGTCCCGCCCCCCACTTGCGCAGCCCGGCCACCGACAGGGCGCCGCTCGGCTCCAGCACGGTCCGGTTCTCGGCGAACACGTCCTTGATCGCCGCGCAGATCTCGTCGGTGCTCACCCGCACCATCTCGTCCACCGTGTCCTTGCACAGCCGGAACGGCAGTTCCCCGACCCGGCGCACCGCGACCCCGTCGGCGAAGATCCCGGCGTGGTCCAGCTGCACCGGCCGGCCGGCTTCCAGGCTGCGGGCCATGCTGTCCGAATCGGCCGGCTCCACCCCGATCACCCGGATCGACGGCTGCAGCCGCTTCAGGCAGGTGGCCACGCCCGCGATCAGTCCGCCCCCCCCCACCGGCACGAACACCGCGTCCAGCCCGCGGGGACGCTGGCGCAGGAGTTCCAGGCCCACGGTCCCCTGGCCGGCGATCACATCGGGGTGGTCGTAGGGCGGGATCGGGACGAGTCCTTCCTCCTCGACCACGCGCCGGGCATAGCCGGCGGCGTCGTCGAAGGCGTCCCCGTGCAGGCGCACCTCGCCGCCCAGCCGGCGCACCGCCTCGACCTTGATCGCCGGCGTGGTCACCGGCATGACGATCACGGCCCGGCAGCCCAGCTTACCCGCGGCCAGCGCCACCCCCTGGGCATGATTGCCGGCCGAGGCGGCCACCACCCCCCGGGCCAGGGCGGCGGCCCCCAGCTTTGCCATCATGGTGTAGGCCCCGCGCAGCTTGAACGAGAACACGGGCTGCAGGTCCTCCCGCTTGAACCAGACCCGGTGGCCCAGGGCCTGGGACAACAGGCGCGCCTGCTCCAGCGGCGACTCCACCGCGACATCGTAGACCGGCGCGGTGAGGATGCCCTGGAACACCTCCGCTGCTTCCGTGGTGGGTGGCTGGAACATGTCGGCTCCGGAAAGAAAAAGCCCCGCGACCGGAAAGTGCGGGGCGGGGTGGGTTCCTGTTCGGCGTCAGCCAGGAGGCCCCCCCTGACGACGAATAATCGAGACGGCGAACCCGGAGCCAGCCGCGGCTTCGGCGGCGGCGGGAGCGAGGTGGGCGGGAAGGCGCAGCATGGTCACCCACTATCCGGCACCCGGCCATTCCAGGTCAAGGAAACCGGGGCGGTCTTCAGTCTTCGAATGGTCTTATAAGCAGATCGCGGCCTGGGGGCCAGGGGGTGTCTAGAGAACGGCGCCAGAGGGCGCACGCCCTCGCGCACCCGGTCCGGATCTCCGGCATAGCGCTTGGAGCTGCCTGCGACAGCCCCATCGGCAAGGCGCCGCAGCCTGGACGTGGACAGGCTACCGGCCCCGCTCCGCCGTGGTCTCCCCCAGCATGATCGGCACCGCCACCTTCAGCATCAGGGTGAAGGCCAGCAACCCCACCCCGAAGATTCCCACCGCCACCAGGATCTCGGTGAGGGAGGGGGTGTAGACGTAGATCTCCCCCAGGGGATCGGGGGTGAGGCCGGGAATGATCAGGCCCATGCCCTTCTCGATGTAGACGCTGGCGTAGATGAGGGCGCAGCCCAGGTTGAGGGTGATCCAGTTGCGCCGGGTCGCGGGGATCAGCAGCAGGAGGAAGGCCGCCAGCCCGCACCCGGCGGAGCCCCAGGCGAACGGCACCAGGGTGTGGTGGCCGCCCAGGCCGAACCAGAGGTACTGGGTGTAGACCAGGTGCTGGGTGCCGGAATAGAACTCCTTGAACACTTCCGCCGCGGTGAGGAAGAGGGTGAAGCCCATGGTGTAGGCCATCAGCTCGGCCACCTTGAAGATCGCCTCGTCCTTGATCCGCAGGCTGGTCACCTTGCGCAGGATCTGGAGCAGCACCAGCAGGATGGCGGGCCCTGAACAGAACGCCGAGGCCAGGAACCGGGGGGCCAGGATGGCCGAGTTCCAGAACGGCCGCGCGGCCAGGCCGTTGAACAGGAACGCGGTCACCGTATGGATGCTCACCGCCATGGGGATGGAGAACAGCACCAGCGGCAGGACGATCGCCTTCACGTAGTGGCGCCCGGTGTAGGCGCAGAAGATCAGGTAGGTGACCACGAACCAGTTCAGGAGCAGGTAGCCGTTCAGCACGATCACGTCCCAGGCCAGCATGGAGGTGGGGAAGTTGAGCCGCCCCACCAGCGGCATGATGTGCCAGAACCGGTCCGGCCGGCCGATGTCCACCAGGACAAAGCACAGGCACATCACCAGGGCGCTGATGGCCAGGATCTCGCCGAGGATGGTGATCTCCCGGATCGGCTCCCAGTCATAGACGTAGGCCGGGATGACCAGCATGATGGCGGCGGCGGCCACCCCCACCAGGAACGTGAAGTTGCCGATGTAGAATCCCCAGCTCACCTGGTCGCGCATGTGGGTGACCACCAGGCCGTCCCGGAGCTGGCCCAGGTAGGCGGCGGTCCCCGCCGCGATCAGCAGCAGCAGGAAGCCCACCCAGCCATAGTAGTAGCGGTTGCCCTGCAGGATCTGGTCCAGGGAGTCCTTGGCGAAGCGGGTCAGGGCGCGCGGCGTCCCCATGGTCACACCCCGTAGAAGTAGAAGAATTTCGGCTTGGTGTTGAGCTCTTCCTTGAAGATGAAGATCCGCTTGTGCTCGAGGATGTAACGGATCTCGCTGCCGGGGTCCGCCAGGTTCCCGAACTTGCGGGAACCCGTGGGGCAGATCTCCACACAGGCCGGGTACAGCCCTTTGCGCACCCGCTGGATGCAGAAGGTGCACTTCTCCACTACCCCCTTGGGCCGGGGCCGGTTGCCCAGGTAGTGGGTGACCGGGTTGATCTCGTCGGCCGGAATGGACGGCTCGCCCCAGTTGAACCGGCGGGCCCCGTACGGGCAGGCCGCCATGCAGTAGCGGCAGCCGATGCACCAGTTATAGTCCACCACCACGATCCCGTCCCGCTCGTGCCAGGTGGCCCCCACCGGGCAGGCCTTGGTGCAGGGCGCGTCACGGCACTGGTGGCACTGCACCGGCATGTAGAAGTGGCCCTCCTGGGGCACCAGCTCCGGGTTGTAGTAGGGATCCGCGCGGGTGACGTCGACGCCCACCTCTTTGTCCATCTGCAGCACCCGGATCCATTCGATCTGCGGGTCCCGGCTCTCATTGTTCTCCTTGACACAGGCCTTGACGCAGCGGCGGCAGCCGATGCAGCGGGACAGGTCCAGGGCGTAGCCGAACAGCACCCCCTGGATGGCGGGTTCGTTGCCGATGTGGATCTCCTTCCCGTACTTCTGCCGGGCCTCCCGCTCGAGCCGGGCGATGATCTGGCGCAGTTCATCCTTGGTGAGCTCCCGGAAGTTGTGCTGCAGGAACGCCTCCACCTGGTCCCTGCCGCAGCCGGTGAGGGTGGCCAGGGCCCCCGCGGTGGCGGCCGCGGCGACGCCCAGGAACCGTCGCCGGCCTTTACGCATTCCGGATCGGCCCGAGTTCCGCTGGTGGCTCACAGGGCACCTCCCTTCCTGGCCTGGATCTCACTGGGCCGCACCGGGGGCGGCATGGGCTTGAGGGCCAGGAAATGGGGGGAATGGGGGTTGTGGCAGTTGACGCAGAGCAGGTACTGCTTCTGCCCGTTCCAGCTGCCGGTGCGCTTGCCGTGCACCCCGGCCCGCCAGTCGCGCAGCTTCTCCCCGTGGCACTGCCCGCAGAGCTCGTAGGAGACCTTGAAGCTGATCTTCTCCCCGCTGGCCAGGTGCAGCCGGTCCCGGTCCTGGAGGTCGTGGCAGTCCAGGCACCACCGGCTCTCCGGGCCGTGCCGCAGCTGGATGTCGGCGTGCATGTCCTTGAGTTCCCGCCGCTTGGGGTTGGGCTTCAGGTTCTTGCCGTCGTGGCACGAGGTGCACGGAAAGATCCCTTCGGTGAAAGGGGGAGAGGGAACCTGGATGTCCTGGGCCGGTAGGAGGACGAACGTTCCCAGCAGGGCGACGAGGACCCGCCGCGGGAGAGGGTGGAAGGGGAAAGTACCCATTTTCTGCTCCAGAACAGCCCCCGCGCCGGGCTCAACCGGCACGGCCTGCGGGCGGGCCTGCCCAAGGGCTCGGGATTTTGGGCAATTGAATCCGAAATCTATTTTCAACAACTGTTGGGGTAGACCTTCGGTTTTTTTTAACTTTTGTCAATAAGACTAAAAAAAGGACATAGAAATTGAGTTCATGTCTCAATCTCAAATGATTGCAAATCTTTTTATTTAGGTGGGATCAGCCCTTGACTTGTCCTAGGCGTCCCCATGTTTGGGGAAGATATTAAGAAATGTTTCTCCGAAATTGTGATCGAGATCCTGTCATGTCGACGCCAGGCAGCGAACCCGTCTCAGCCCAACTGGACCTGGAGGCGGTGCTGCGGGCCGTGGCGGACCAGGTCCGGCAGTTGGAGGACCGGGTGGCGGTCCTGGAGCGCGCCGCCGCCCCGGCCAGCCTGGCTGCGGCCCTGGAGGCACCGGCGGCCCCGGCCCCCCCGCCCCTGGACACCTCGTCCGCGGCGACGGTCCTGGGCCTGCTGGGCCGCACCTCCCTGGTGATGGCCGGGGCCTTCCTCATCCGCACCTTCACCGGCGCCGGTTCACTGCCGCGCCCGGCTGGCGCCGCCCTGGGCCTGGTCTACGCCCTGGCCTGGGCGCTGGCGGCCGACCGCACCGGCGCCGCCGGAAAACGCCTGAGCTCAACCTTCCATGCCTTCAGCGCCGCGGTGATCGCCTACCCCCTGATCTGGGAGGCCACCACCCGGTTCGCCGCCCTGTCCCCGGCGGCGGGCGCCGCGACCCTGCTCGCGGTCAGCGCGGTCCTCTTCACCGTGGCGCGCCGGCACAGCATGCCGGGCATCGCCTGGATGGTCGCCACCGCCGCCCTGGGCACCGGCTTCGCCCTCATGGCCGCCACCTCGGCCATCACCACCTTCTGCGCCCTGCTCATCTTCTTCGCCGGAGCCTCCCTCTGGGTCGCCGACCGCGACGATTGGCGGGGGTTCCGCTGGCTCGCGGCGGCGGCGGCGGATGCCGCGGTCCTCTGCATGACCATCCTCGCCATCGGCCCCGGCCATTCCCCGGAACTGGTCAGGAACCTGGCCGTGCCCGGGGTGCTGGCCCTGGCCCTGGCGCTGGTGGTGGTCTACCTGGGCAGCTTCACGGTCCGGGCCCTGGTGCGGCCCAGCTCGGTGCAGGCGTTCGAGGTGGCCCAGACCCTGGCGGTGCTGGTCATCGGCTTCGGCGGCGCCATCCGGGTGGCGCACGCCGCGGGCGCGCCGGCCTGGCCCCTGGGCCTGGCCGCCCTGGTCATCGGCCTGGGCTGCTACGGCGCGGCTTTCACCTTCGTGCGCCACCAGGCCGAAGGCAGTTCCGATTTCCGCTTCCTCAGCTCCCTGGCCCTCCTGCTGGTGCTGGCCGGCAGCCCCAGCTTGCTCCGGGACGGGTGGCTGGCCCTGCACTTCGCCCTGCTGGGACTGGCGGCCGTCGGCCTGGGCCGGCGCTACCTGCGCCGGTCGCTGGCGGTCCACGGCGCCGTCCTGCTGGTGGCCGGGGCCTATGTTTCCGGGTTACTGGCGGCCACCTGGCACGCCTTCCTGACCCCGTCCGACCGGGTGGACGGCTCGTTCCCGCTGCCCGCCCTCCTGACCCTGGCGGTCCTGGCGGCCGGGCACACCCTGCTGGCGGCCCGGCCCGGACCCGGGCCGAGACCGTGGGGGTTCCGGCTGCCCTGCCTCATCCTGGGCACCCTGGGGCTGCTCGGCCTGGGCGCCCTGGCGGTGCTGGCCACCCTGGCCCCGGGGAGGGCGGGGCTCCCGGCGCCGGGCACCCTCGCCGCCGTGCGCACCGGCGTGCTGGCCCTGGCCGCGGTGCTGGCCGCCGCGCTGGGCCGATGGTTCCGGGGCGGGGACCTGGGCCGGCTGGTGTATCCGCTGCTGGGCGCCACCGCCCTCAAGCTGCTGCTGGAGGACGTGCCCCAGGGGCGGCCGCTCACCCTGAGCCTGGCCTTCTCCTTTTTCGGCGCCGCGCTGCTGGTGGCCCCGCGGCTGGCGAAGCAGTGAGTCACTGCACCTTGCCGATGGGAAGTTGGCGCCCTGGCCCGAACCGAGCCGGTTCAACAGGCCGCGCCCCGGTAGCGGATGGCCAGCATCGTGAGGTCATCCGAGGCCGGCGCCCCGTCCACGAACGCGTTCACCTCCCTGCGCAGGCCGTGCACCATGGCTTCCAGCTCCTCGCCGGCGTGGCGCTGGAGGGACTGGAGCAGCCTGGATGCGCCGAAGAATTGATCGCTCCCGTTCCTGGCTTCGGTCACGCCGTCCGGGTACAGGAACAGGGTGTCTCCCGGTTCCAGGGTGATCCTTTCGGCGACGAACCGGATTCCGGGGAAGGGGCCGAGCACCCTGCCGGGCCATGGTGTTCGATATTGACCTGACGACCGGAGAGACCATCGCCAAAGGCAGTGTCTCCTGGGTCCGCTGAGGCCACCGGGGCGGCTGCTACTACAAGGGCGAGCAGCTCACCTTCTATCGGGACGTCTTCGCTTCGCCCGAGCTGCTGAACGGCCTGACCTTGGCCAATTGACCGGCTCCCATGAGCGCGGGGAAAGGGGCACACGATGACTTCCAGCCATGAGACAGGACGCTTCGGCGAGGCCCGCAAGGGCAAGATCGGGGTGCTCATCGAGGACCACTTCGACCTCACGGAATTCGAGCAGTTCAACGCCGTGTTCCCCGAGCGGGGGTACGCGGGAGACGGCACTGCCGACGTGGTCGTAGACGGAGACCTCATTTCAGCCAAGCACCCGGGGGGTGACCGGACGTTTCCTGGAAGCGTTCCTGGCCGCCCTCCAGGCACCCGGGCAAAAGCCTTAGCAACAACCTCGCCACCCCCGGGGGATCCCCTCAGCTGACCAGCCCGAACGGATCGTCGATGCTGGGACTGGGCCGGGTGAACCAATCGGGTCCCTGCCCGGTCATGTGGATGTGGTCCTCCAGCCGCACCCCGAACTCTCCCGGTACGCAGATCATCGGCTCGTCGCTGAAGCACATGCCCACCTCCAGGCGGATCCGGCTGCCCTGCACGAGGTAGGGCGCCTCGTGCACGTCCAGGCCCATCCCATGGCCGGTCCGGTGGGGCAGGCCCGGCAGGGCGTAGCCGGGGCCCAGGCCATTGGCCTCCAGGAACCGGCGCACCGCCTGGTCCACAGCGCCCGTCTCGGTGCCCAGCTGGGCCGCGGCGAAGGCAGCCAGCTGGGCGCCCCGCTCCAGGTCCCAGATGGCCCGCTGGCGTTCGGTGGGGGCGCCGAACACGTAGGTCCGGGTGATGTCCGCTGGGTAGTCGTGCAGCAGGCAGCCGGTGTCCACCAGTACCAGGTCGCCGGATTTGAGCCGCTGGGGCTCGCGGACCCCATGGGGGAACTGGGTCGCCGAACCGAACAGGACGATGCAGAAGGCGGTGCCGTCCGACCCCACCCGCTTGTGGGCCTCGTTGACGAAGGCCTCCACCTCCAGGGTGCTCATGCCTTCGGCCACGATGCTGGCGGCGGCGGCCTGCACCACCAGGGTCATGCGGTGGGCCCGCTGGATCAGGGCGATCTCCTGCTCCGTCTTGCGCATGCGGCAGGCCTCCGTCACCTCCTGGGCGGAGACGAAGGCGCGCTCCGGCGCCAGCCGCCGCAGCCCGTCGAACACGGAGAAGGGGGTGCCGTCGCACAGCCCCACCTTGGCGTCCGGGCCGCAGCCCAGGGCGGCGAGGCGGTCCAGGAGCAGCCGGTGCGGGCTCTCGTGCTCGTTCCAGACGTGCACCTGGCCGGGCAGGACCCGGAAGTCCAGGAGGGTGCCCCGCTCGAAGAACGGGGCGAGGTACTCTGGTTCTCCCGCAGCCGGGATCAGGGCGCCGACCAGGCGCTCGCTGGGCTTCCACTGGGTGCCCGTGAAGTACTTGAGGTTGCTCCCCGCATGGACGTAGACGGCGGCCAGTCCGGCCTCGCGCATCCGGGCCTGGGCCCGGGCCACTCGCGCCTGGTATTCGGGCAGCCCGATGGGCGCCGCTCCGGCCCTCAGGTCGGGCAGGCCCGCGAGCACCATTTCAGGGTTCTTTCCACCGACGCCTAGGGTCATGACCGGAGCTCCTTGCGTGCGGCCGCGCGCCAGCGGCCGGGAATTAGGAAGGCCCGGAGCGGAACGGCCCCAGGGCCGGGACCAAATGGGCTGGAATGAGTCCTATGCCCTTGATTTTTAGTCCAACTATAATCCGAGTCAAGGATTGCGCATGGATACATGCATCGCGCCTTGCCAACCAGACGTCCGCCTTCAGCCAGTCCCTGGCCCGGACCCGGGCCCTGCAGCGTACGCCTGCGGCAGGCGCATCCAGCTCTCCCAGTCCACGGCCGCCGAAGCCAGGAAGTACTGTTCCAGGATCCGGTCCTCCACTCCCCGGGCATGTTCGCGGAGCGCCGCCATGGCCCGGGGGCTGGCGTGCAAGTACTGGCAGGTGTGGCAGATGTGGGCCGAGTCCAGGGGCAGCTCCAGGTCCGGGTCCCGCTCCTTGAGGAACTCCAGGATCCGTTCCGGGCCCTCCACGTGGATCCACAGCTTGAGCAGGTCCGGCTGGACGGCGCGGATGGCCTCAGCGAGGGTCCGGTCCTTCAGCCTGCCCGCATGGAGGGCCGGGATGTGCTCCAGGGTCAGCCCGCAGCAGGTGATGAGTTCCTGGTCCGGGTTGACCGCCAGCACCACCAGGGAGCTGTTGCAGGCGGGGGATGGGGATCGCCTTGTCCGCGGCGGGGGAGCAGGAGAAGCAGCAGTGCTCGCACGCGGCGGTGCAGCGGTGGGTGGTGATCAGGGAAAGGGCCCTGGGCGTGAACCAGGCCGCGGGGCCCGGGGGAGCCCCGGCGGCGGCGCACTCGGACGGGTACCCGTCCGGGTACACCAGGACCACGACCCATTGCTGGACAATGGTCCAGACCATGTGGAGGTGTTCCTCGAACCGCTCCGGCCGCGAAGGGTCCGGCGCGCCTGAATGGCCCGCGGCGACTGGCGCTTCCGTCCGGGCCCGGCCCCGGCGGTGTTCCCGGAGGGCGGCCGCCGCTCCGGGGAACCGGTCCTGGAGATAGCGCGCCAGCTCATCCTGCCGGGCCCGCGCGTCGGCTTCCGAACCCGCCTCCTGGAGCCCCGCCGCCCGGGCCTGGAAGCCCGGGTCGTCGAGCATGGTCAGGATCGGGCCGCACACGGGCGAAAGGGCGGACCCTTCCCGGAGGAGTTCCGCCCGGACGGCGGGATCCCGGAGGGCCTGGAGGGAACGGAGGAACAGAGGGAGCCTGGCCTGGAGCAAGGGGAGCAGGGCTTGCCCCGCGGGCGGAGGTAGAAGTGTGTGCATGGCGGCTTCTGGAAAGGGATCTGTTAAGGAAGAGGTTCGATAGGCCCGGCATTCCGGACCCCAAGTCTGGAAGGTCCAAGCCGGCGATTCAACCTCGTGCTCCCCTGTCCTTCGCCAAAACCTCATCGGAGCTTAGCTTTGGGGGGATCTGGTCCTGCGCGAACCGGATTTGATCGACTGCTCCGGAGGCCCCCAGACCACGCTCCGGAACTTCCTGGCCATCCGGGCACCCGAGACATTCGAGTGGTCCAGCGGTTCCAAGATCCACAAGGAGGGCCAGAAGCCCGATTTGGGATAGGACGAGGTCCTTTCCCGCCTGGATGTGCTGGGCGAAAAGTCCCTGTCCTGGAAGAGCATCAGCAACCTGTGGACTTCCGCCGATCCTGTCAGTCGGCGCTGGGGCGTCGTATCCAACCTCAAGCCCCAGGACTTCTATGACGCACTCAAGGCAGGCTTGAACCTCCAGGAGACCAGAGATTCCAATGACATCGTTTGAAACCTTTCTTCGTGACCTCGATCGTCGATCGCTTCCACCAGGCCGAACGGGACATTCTCCTGGTTCCAGAAACTCACATCGATCTGAGAACCAATCCGTACGAAACGGATGACTGAACTTCCGCGAGGCTAATGAAACCGAGCCATTCGTGGGCAGAACCTGCGAAGAGCTGATTGGGGATAGGGAATTCAAAGCGAACTCAACCCAACCTACGACCGCGACAACATCACCGCCAAGCTGACCGCGAACATCCTGATGCGGGCCCTGGCGCGGTAGCCGGCACCAACTCCCACCGCCTCAAGCCTGAGGGACCGGCTCGTGGACCCGCTGGAGGCCGATGAGCTGGGAACCCGTCAGGAGCAAGAGGACCCGGGAGCCTTTGGCAATCTCCCCTGTCTCGACGTGCTCCCTGAGGGCGGCCAGGGTTGCTGCGCTCTCAAAGCCAGCCCCGACCCCCAGGGAACCCAGTTCCCGGAAGGCGGCCTGGATCTCGACCTCGCTGACCGAAGAGGCCCATCCCCCCGTTTCACGCATGGCCGCCAGCATATTGTGACCCATGATCGCGGCGGGGACATCGAGTCCATCCGCCAAGGTCCCTTTGGACTGGACGGGTGTCACCGTGGCGTCTCCTCGCTTGAATGCTTCCACCACAGGAGCGCAGTGTTCAGATTGCACGGCGATCAGGCGGGGCGTTGTCAGGGAGGGCCCCAGTCCGAAGGTCCGGAGCTCCTGAAACGCCTTCCAGATGCCGACCAGGCCCGTGCCGCCGCCCGTCGGGTAAAACAGGTGATCGATCCCGTTCCCGGCTGCCATGTAATCGGCGATTTCAAGCCCCATGGTCTTCTTGCCTTCGAGCCGGCCAGGTTCGAAGAACGTCGAGATGTCCACAAGCCGCCCCGATTCCAGGTCTGCTCGAAGATCCGCCCGCATCTGGCGGCCAGCCGCTGCGATGTTCTCCCCCACAAACCGTACCTGTCCGCCAAAAAAGGCGCAGCTTTGGTAGTAGATGGAGTTCTCATAGCCCCGCGGCATATAGACCCAGGGACCTGGCAAGCCCAGGCGGGCTGAGAAAAGGGCGGCTGCAACGCCGGCGTTGCCCTGGGTGGGCAGGCAGAATCCCTGGGCCCCCAGAGCGGCGCCCAGGGCGATCCCCATCGAAAGACCCCGGTCCTTGAACGAACCACTGGGGTTCCCAGCTTCATTCTTGATCAGGACTTCGACCCCCAGGCGTTCCCCCAGGCTGGGCCATGGAAGGATGGGCGTATCGCCCACATCCTCTCCGTATCCCTCCGGCAAAACCACTGGTAGCAGGGGGGCCCACCGCTGCATGCCTCTTCCGCCGCGCTTTTCCCATTGGTGCTTCAGGTCCTTGGCTGCGTATTCCGCCTTGAGTGGCATCGCGGGCGAGCAACAAGAGCAGAGTCCGATGGGCCGTTTGGGATCAAGAGGGACCGCCTGATGGGACTTGCTGCATCGTAAACCTACGAAGTTTTCATTCAGTTTAACGGATCGCATTTTGTACCGCCCTTTCTTTTAAACATGCAATGGTTTTAGGGAACGGCTGTTTCATCAAGCCCGTGCAGGTCGAAATCCATGATCCCCACTTAATAATTTGTTAGGGATAGGGAATTCAAACGCCTCAAATCTAGAGAAGCGTCTCCCAAGAGACGGCACGAGATGCTGAGGATCAATTCTAATTGTCTTCGTCCTCGGCGTCCGTCTGTTTGACTGTAATTGCCTGCCGCTCAAACAGGCAGTCAGCCCCTCGGAGGTGGAGGCTCGGAGGGTGATGTGTCCTTTGTGCCCAAAACCTTGGCAATTTTGGCAATTAAGGCTTCCCGGCCCAAGGGTTTCACCATGAAATCGATTGCGCCCGCATTCATACTGTCCGTGACGATGCTCTCCTCACTGTTGCCAGTGATCATGATGATGGGGATTTGAGCGAATCGGGCCACGCCCTTCACCCGTCGTGTGACCTCCAGGCCATCCATGTCAGGCATGGAGAGATCCAGGAGAATGAGGTCGGGCTGAATTTTGCGAAGCATGTTCAGAGCTTCGATCCCGCTGCTGGCAAACACCATGCGATACCCTTCATCCTTCACCAACCTGCTTACGATTTTGTGCTGGAACTCATCGTCATCCACAACCATCACCGTAGGCTGGACACATTCTGCCAGGGCATGGAGGGAGCGTATTGATTCCAGATGAGGCGCACTCGCTTGCCGGAATTTGTCCGACCATTCCCGCAGGGGTTGCACCATGTCAGCCACGGCATGGAGGGGTGCTTCGATGGACTCATGCGTAAGGTGGTCGAAGGCCTGTTGCAGAACCCTGGCGCTCCTTACCTCGACTTGGTTCGATAGCTCCCCTTGCGCGAGGCTCTGAGAGAATCCTGCAAGCGCGGTGGCGATTTCCTGCTCGGCCTGTGCGATGGCGCGGCCCGTCAATTCAATGTGTTCATCGCCCTGCGCCATCCGTTGTTTCAGTAGAATTTCAAACTCTGCCAGGTGTCGCACTTGGGTGGCGAATTCCATTGGCCTTGGCCCGTCCTCCTTGTTCGCAGCGAGTTCGCGTAATGCGTGATGCACAGCCATGGGAAGGCGCGAGGCATCGTAAGCCAGCGGCCAGAAAAGGACATAGTCGTCGAAGATCTCGTCGCGGCAAAGCTCATAGGCGCGCAGCACCTCATTGTTGTTGCACAGAATGATGGTGCGATGCGGCTGCCGGTGGATCTCTTTGCAGTGGCGGTACAGCCCCAGGTTGTGGCGTTCCGATTTCTCGATGGAACCGAACGCCAACACCAGCACATCGGGGCGGTGACGGTCGAAGTCCACCGCGGCCACATTTGGATCGGTGGACGTAAAGACATTCTCGAAGTCATCATTCAGGAGCTTCTGCACCAGCTCCGCCTCGGTTGTGCTGTCTGAGGCGACGAGGATGACTTCACGGGGCCGGGTTGGCTTGCTCATGATGGCCTCTTCTTTCATGGATCAAGGCCGTGGCTATCCACGTGCTGGTCATTCCATGTCTCCAGCCAGTCAGGTAGATCCGCTGCGGGCATGGGACGAGCGATGAAATAGCCTTGGGCTAGATGACATCCTGTTTGGTGCAGGAAATCCCAGTCTTCCTGGTCCTCAACTCCTTCAGCCACGACCTCCATATCGAGCTGGTTCGCCAGGCCGAGGCTGGCGTTATACATCGCCCTCAACGTCTCGTCCCTCCAGGCGCCGTGTACGAAGCTCTGGTCGATCTTGAGTTCGTCGAACGGAATGTCTCGCAGTTGGGTGAGTGAGGAATGCCCGGTACCGAAATCGTCGATGGAGAGGTGGAAGCGCTTGAGGCGCAATCGAGTGAGGACTTCAAGCGGGGATCGAAGGTCGCCCATCAACCGACTTTCTGTCACTTCCAGCACCACCGTCTGGGGGGGCACGCCTGCCTCGGCTGCGACCCATGTGACGAAATCCGCAAAATCCAGCGAGGAGAGGTTGTCCATGGACACATTGACGGCCACCCGGAGGTCCAGCCGCGCTTCCATCCAAACCTTCGCCTGGGTCAGCGCTTCCTTCAGCACTGCCCGGGTCAGGTCATCAATCAGGCCATTCGCTTCCGCCACACCAATGAACTGGTCGGGAAATACCATCCCATCTTTGGAATGACGCCAGCGCACCAGGGTTTCGACGCCCACGACCTTTCCGGAGCGGACCGCCACCTTCGGCTGGTAGAAGTTGACCAGCTCCCCATTGGCGATGGCCTTGCGCAAATCATCAGCGCCATAGGCCTTTCTCCCAGCCCGGGCCTGACCCGTTATTGGGGGTGCCCACATCTCTATCAGCTCGGTCAGTCTCTCTGGCGTGACAGGTTTTTTCAAATGCCCCAATACGGTGATCCCGTGGGCCTTCACCAGTTTCTCGGCCGTCTTTAGCACGCGTTCATCCTCACCACTCACCAGGATGAGGCTTCCGGCGTAGCGATGATCGACCAGCTTTCGCACGAACTCCACCCCATCCATCCCAGGCATGTTGAGATCGCATAGGATTAAATTCGGCGGGCTATCTGGATGATCCACCCACTCCAACGCGCTGCCCCCGTTGTCGCAGGTCGTCACGAGGGAGAAGCCCTGATTGGCCAGGGTATGGGAGAGTAACTTCAACATGAAGGGCTCGTCGTCAAGCACCAAAACCCTGATTGCGGATACTTCGACCATCACCGTTCTCCTTTGACCCCTGACGGCTCCTACCAAGAGCTCAGGTATTCGTCCACCGCGGCCATTTCCGTTTCGAAGCGGGGCCACAGCGCGGTCAAGATTTCGACCTGTCCCCCCTTGCCCGCCTCTTCCATGTCGGCACACAGCTCCCCCAAGAAAAGCGCGCCCACCGAGCGAGCCGATGACTTGAGCTTGTGCGCCAGCGCTGCAGTCTGCCCTGCCTGTCCCTCCATACAGGCGGCCTTCAGTTCCACGGCTATCTTCGCGGCACTGATCCGAAAGTCATGCAGGAAATCCTGGATAATGGCCGGATCATCCCCCACCAATGCCTTGAGCACGCTCACATCCACGGGTTCGTAAGTTGGATCCAGCGGGGTCGGTTCGGCGGGCACACCAGGACTCGGTCTGGACGCGGGCAGCCATTTCCCCAACATGGCTTCCAGATCCGCAAGCGGCATGGGCTTGCTCAGAAAGTCGTCCATGCCCGCGACGCGACATCGTTCCGCTTCACCTTTCAGGGCGTTGGCGGTCAGGGCGAAGATCGGCAGGTGCCGGGAACCCTTTTCTTCCGCGCGGATGGCGACGCTCAATTCATAGCCGTCCATTTCCGGCATATTCAAGTCAGTGAGCAGTAACGCGTAGTCGCCGCTCCTCCAGCGTTCCAGCGCCTCACTGCCATTGCTCGCCACATCCGAGGCATATCCAAGCAATGCGAGCTGTTGCTGGATCACCTTCTGGTTGGTTTCGTTGTCTTCGGCAACGAGGACCAGCCGGCCCTGCTGAAGTGCTTCAACGCGTGAAGGTGGGTTCATTCTTGTATCCCGCTTGGCGGGAAGCAGCGTTTCCTCGTCTTCCAGCGTCCGTCCGATGGCGATGGCCACCGCCTTGAGAAGGGTCCGTCTTGTGAGGAGATTGCCGTCCACTATCACCAGACCGGCAGCATCTATACGTGGCCGCCGTCGTCGGTGGTATTGCCCACGTCCAATGACGACAAAGCAGCACTGGAGGTCGGACCTTCTGCAAAGGGCGGCACGCAACTCATCCAGCGATGGCGACTCGAATTCTGTATCAATGACCCAAACCCACTGGCCGGGTGAAAGGACGCTGGTCCGCTCCCCGGCGCTCTTCAGATCCGGGATTCGTTCCACCATTGCGCCAGCTGAACCAAGATAGGTGGCAAGATCGTCCGCCTGACTCTCGGGACCTCCCACAACCATGCAGGAGAGTCCAGCAACCCAGGATTCCCCCTCGCCCGAATCTGGCTGGTCCGGCACCGGCACGAAAGGCAGCCGCACACTGAAGGTAGAACCCTTGCCTAGCGAGCTCTGCACCTCGATTTCACCCCCCATGAGTTCTACCAGTTGGCGGGTGATGGCGAGCCCCAGTCCGGTACCCCCGAATTGTCGTGTCGTGGAGACATCGGCCTGAGTGAAGGGTGAGAACAGAGAGGTCTGGGTTGCTTCATCCATGCCTATTCCGTTGTCGGCCACCTGGAATGACACCGTTACCTGGACCTGGCTGTGTCCCATCAGCAGTGCCCGCATCGACACTCGGCCTAACCTTTGCTGCCCGCTGGAAAACTTGATGGCATTGCTGGAAAGGTTTACGAGCACTTGGCGTAGTCGTAACGCATCCCCGAGGACCGTTTCAGGAATCGCAGGATCGACAAACAAGGTGAGTGCCACACCCTTCTTCTCCGCCAAGCGGTCCATCATCCAGCACGACTTCTCAAGTACATCCGCCAACTGCATGGGAACCTGCTCGATATCCAGCCTGCCTGCTTCGATCTTAGAGAAATCGAGGATGTCATCGATGATGGTCAACAGGGAATACGCCGATTCGCGGATGAGATCGACCATTTCAACCTGGTAGCCCTTGAGGCTGGTCTGGTGCAGCACATCGATCATGCCTATCACGCCATTCATGGGGGTACGGATTTCGTGGCTCATGGCCGCGAGAAAAGCTGACTTCGCATGGTTGGCTTGCTCGGCTCCGAGTCGGGCCTGCTCCAGGTCAGCCATGATCTGCACCCGTTCACGAATGTCGCGCAGGATGCCCGTAAAGAAGCGCTGCCCTTGGATGGAATATTCGCTGATCGAGAGCTCCAGTGGAATTGGCTTACCATCGTGATGCAGCCCTACAACTTCGAGCCCCATTCCGATGATGAGGGTCTGGCCGGTGCGGCAATATTGCGCGATGTAAGATTCATGGGCAGAGTGGTGGGGTTCAGGCATGAGCATAGAAACATTTTTTCCAACCACTTCATTGGTAGCGTAGCCGAAGACCTTTTCCACCGCCGGGTTGGCGGACCGAATGGTGCCGTTCTCGTTGATGGTGATGACGCAATCCACCATATGGTTAACCACGGAGCGTATCTCCTCTTCCCGGCTGACCAATGTCAAATTGGCCAGCTCAAGCTCGTGGGTCCGCACCGCTACCTTGTGTTCCAATTCGGAATTGAGTTTCAGGATTTCCGCCTCGGCCCATTTGCTCTCAGTGATGTCTTGGAGGGTGCCTCGGAGGCCGACGATATCGCCATTCGAGTCGCGAATGGCTTCCCCACGGACAGTGACCCAATGCGAGCCCATTTCGTCAAAACGCGAAAGCCGGGCTTCATGCTGGTAGGGTTCCCCCGTGGCCAGGGTCCTCTCATAGGCCCTCTTCAATTGCGCCCAGCTCTCAGGCGCGTAGAAGCGAGAGGCCTCCTGGAAACTGGGTGGGGGCAGGCTTGGGTCGCGATCATAGAACCGGTACATCTCGGCGGACCAGTAGATGACATCCCGTGTCAGGTCCCGTTCCCAACTTCCCACCTTAGCTAGGCGCTGGACCTCGATGAGAGCCGTTTCGCGCTGCTGGAGGTCGTCGGTTCGCTCCAGGACCCGTTGCTCGAGCGTGGCGTTCAACCCTCGCCAGAACACGATCACCGCCACCAGCAACCCGAGGCCGCCCAATCCCAGGATCACCGACATCAACAGGCTGCCGTTCGTGACGACATCGGCGACTGCCAACCGTCGGGCGAAAAGTTCCCCCTCCACACGGTTCATCTCCGCGATGCGCGCGTCAATATCGGCAGCCAGGCGTTCGGTTGCCCCGCTGGACAGTTGTTCGATTGCTGCGTCGAGCCCCTTCTCCCGGCGGAGCCGCGCGGACTCGTCCACCAACGCCATGCGGAGCATGACCGATTGGTGCAGCGCCGCCAACCTCTCCCGCTGGTCCGGGTTGTCGGCTGTCAACTGCTTCAAAGCGAGCATCTCCCGCGTCAGCCCTTCACGCGTGGGCGCCAACGAAGACAGAAACTCCTCGTTGCCCGTCAACAAGAAACCAAAGACACTCTCATCCACATTGTGCATGTGGGCGTCGGTGGCGTTCAGGCGCGTCTGCATCTCTTGTGTACGCTTGACCCAGCTGAATGCCTCGTGTACTCGCCGTGTGCTGAAGAAGGATACGAAACTCGCCAGAAGGATCATGGAGGCGGCAATTCCCATGCCGACCTTTGGCAGATGCCGCCGCAGCCGCGCGAGGAAACCGTGGTCTACCGTCGCCGCCAACACGCCCATCATTAATAACAGTAGCCCCAGGGCAGTGTGCAGGGCCATCGCGGTGGCCGAGCCGCCGAGGAATCCCGGTTCGCCGAGCACGTAGGAGGCGATTGGCAGGAGCGCCAACAGCCCGACAACCATCGCCAGTCCCTGGACCGCATTGGAGGCCCGGCGAAGGCCGAGTAGCAGCCACGCCCCACCCAACATGGCTAAACACACAGCAGTCAGCCACGACATGCGCCCCGGAGACCCCGTAAAGGCCGAACCCACTGGTTCGTGAACGATCATCTGGTCAATCCGCAGGTCCCAACCAAAGAGGTGTTGGCTGAGCGTCAACAGGCCAAGCAGGAGCATGAGACTCGCCGCCCAGAACCCAATCCAGCGCAGTGTCCTTTGCGTGCGTCCTGCGGTCAGAAGCCAGAGCGATGCGCCGGCCAGCACTAGGCCCATTGCCGTGTTCGCCTTCATCGACACTAGCCCCGGCAGGACGCTCTTCAACGCATCGACGTCCCACATCCAGCCCGCCAATACGGTCAAGCCGAGCAGCACTGCTGCTGCCGCAAATGCGGCAACCCAGTTCTTTTGCAGTCCGGATGGTGAATCTCTATCTGGTTGGGCCATTGTCTTTCACGTCCTTCATTGTTCAGCTCGTCTTTTTGGGGCGGTTTTTCTTCCATGATTGTGGTACCTTATACGTTTAATCACTGTACGGCGCTCGGTTGTTTAGACCATAGATTAGCATGCCGCCAGCTTGGTGACCCAGGCTTTGTGGGCCTCGTCGGGCGTGTGTCCGCTTAGCTTTTCGAGCCGCCAGGCGCAGTTGTAGAGGGCTGCGAAGTCGGCCAGGGTTCTGCAGGGTTGTTCGGGTTGGAAAGCATCGTCCGTTCCTCATACGCAGAGGAAAGTGTCCTGGACAAGGTCCGCAGCCAGTAGCAGGCTCTCACTAGCGAGTTGATGGGACTGATGCTGGTCTTCCCCCAAATAAGGGTTCCGGATGAAAAGTTGGGGTCATCCTTGAACCAGGAGAACCCAGATGCGCCCGCCCAAGCTCTCCGACGAGCAGATCGTCGCCTTCCTCCGCGAGGCAGAGAAAGGCCGGAAATCCGTTGCTGAACTGTGTCGGGAGGCCGGAGTGACTGAGACATCGTTCTACCGCTGGAGGAGGCTGTTGCCTGACCTTCCCCAGGGGAACGTCCCTCAGGGGGCTGATCCCGGGCGAGGATAGGCATCATGCATCCCGGATCGTCCTGAGCACCCCTGGCAACGCCCATGAGGCTTCCTGAGGTTGTTCAGGGGGATCTGAGGTCGGCCCCTTGGCCGCCTGCGAAGCCCTGGGCGTTTCCCGGGTGACCTTCTACCGGACACGCAAGCCCAAGGGGCCGACCGGTCCACGCCCCACCCCCAAGCAGGCCACCCACCCGGTCTAGGTGAAGCCGGAGTTGTGCGCCCAGGCCCCGAACCAGGTCTGGAGCTGGGACATCACCGATCTCAAAGGCCCGGTGCGTGGCTCCCGCTACAAGCTTTGCGTGACCATCGACCTGTTCCGCCGCCTAGTGACGGGCTGGACCGTCCAGCACAAGGAGGACGAGGACATCGCCAAGGAATTCCACCGTCAGAACTTCATCCGGCGTTGACACGTTCCGTCGCGATGTCGGGCGGCTTGCCAGTTGCCTCCTTCGGCGGCGGGATGTCCTTATCAGGTTTCTCTGGAGCCTTTGGCATCATGGCTACCCCCAAGGCATGCTCGCCTGTCGCGTGGTGGCCTCCGCTGGAACCCCGTCGAGCAGCCCTATGATGGCGTGCGGGAAATCCGGAGTGCCCCGGCAAGACCATGGCTTTGCACCAGCAAAGATCGCATGAATATTAATTCATTATCCTTTTTTCCCATGGTGCCTTTCCCGGCGCAACGCAATTCTAGTTCAAATACGCGGGCTCCAAACTCTTACGTTGGGTTTTCCAGGGACCCAGGGCGGCCTTCAGTTCGGGACCGACAGGGCCGGGGCCGCGTCCGCCCGGTGCAGTTCGATGCGGTCGGAGCCGCCGGAGCGCAACGAGAGGATCAGGGCCAGGTGGTCGCGCAGATGGCGGGTCAGGAGGAAGTTCTCCCGGACGAACTCCTTTCCCTTGAGGCCCATTTCCCTGAGCTGGTCCCGGTAGTGGAACAGGTAGCGGATCCGGTAGGCGGCGCCTTCGGGGGTGTCCACCAGGAAACCGGTGTGGTGGTTGATCACCTGGAGCCGGATTCCCCCCGTGTTGCCGCCGATGACCGGTTTGCCCTTCCACAGCGCCTCGGTCACGGTGAGCCCGAAGCCCTCCCGGAGCGATTTCTGGATGACGATATCAGCCGCCCTCTGCAGCGCGTTGATCACCCGGTTCGCGTCCGCGGGGAGCAGGAGGATGTGGATATCCGGGTCCTCCGCCGCGGCGGCATAGACCTCGGTCAGCACCGCGGCCCCCTCGGGGTCATCGTCGGCGCTGCCTCCGGCCAGCACGAGCTGCAGATCGTGGGCGAACCGCTTGGCCAGCCGGTAGGCCTCGATGACCCCCAGGGGATCCTTGAACCGGTCGAAGCGGGAGACCTGGAGGATGGTCCGGCGCTGCCGGTCGATGCCGTGCTGCCGGCAGACCGTGTCGATCTCCTCCTCGGGGAGGTCCATGTTCTTTTCGGACAGGGGATCGATACTGGGCGGGATCAGGCAGATGGGGTGGGGCATGGGCTGGGCGAAGGTGGCGATGGAGAAGATGCTGGCATCGTAGCGGGCGGTGAAGTTGCGCAGGTACTTCCACACGGTCCGGTAGGGTTTGCTCACGTCGATGTGGCATCGCCAGATCCACTTCCCCTTGCGTTCGGGGAAGTGGTTGATCAGCGGCGCGGGCTGGGGATCGTGGATGAAGACGATGTCCGCGTCGTTCAAGCTGGACCTGAGGGTTTCCGCGTTGGCCGCGTTGACCTCCTCGTAGGCTTTGAGCAGGGCCTTGGGGATGGCCACACGGTTGCCCTGGAGGGCGTTGTGGAAGGACTTGGTGCATCGGTAGAACTCGTCCCCGCCGGCGATGACCTCCCAGGAGGTGTCGATGCCGAGCGCGTTGGAGAGCGGGACCAGCTTGGTGAGGATTTCCGCCACGCCGCCGCCGACCCGGGTGGAGTTGACGTGGACGACCCTCAGGCCCCTCAGGGGCTCCGCCAGCTGGAACAGCTGCTCGATGACGTCGGAGCCGACGATCCGCTGGTAATCCTCCAGAAGAATTTTGGATGGTGAGCTTTCGTCCATGCTAGGCCTCCTGGTGCTCGGAGAAATACGCCGAGACGACGGAAACCAGCGTCTGCCGGAGTTCCGCCAGCGGCACGAAGAACAGGTCGACCGTGGACAACGCCTCGACCAGGTCCAGGAATTCGTCACCGTAGGCCAGCAGCCATGCCCTGAAATCATCCAGATCCGGCATGCGCATCCGGGCATCGATGAAGTGGTAGAAGACGCTGCTGGACGAGAGGGTGGGCAGGACCTGGACCAGTTCCCTGGGATGGGCGATGGTCCGGGGGGTGTCGAACACCACGACCCGGGAGTGCATGAAGTTGAACTGATCGTCCGCAGGGGACCAGGCCACGACTTCCGTTTCCTCGAGACGCTGTTCGATGGTCTCCATCAGCTCCTGTCTCAGCTCCTCCAGGTCAGGGAAATCCATCGGATCGATGATGCCGAGGCGTTCCCCGAGCCGGTGGTCGTGCAGGCTCCGGTGCACCCACCCGGCGAACATGTTGGGGTATTCGGGATGCTCGAAACCGGAGTAGAGCCGACTGCCCCAGAAGTGGTAGTAGATGCATTCCGTGCTGACCTGGGCGAGCCGGTCCCGCAGTTCGCGGAGGTTCTGGGCGCGCAGGCCGGTGGCGTAGGCCGACAAGGCACAGTCCCGGACCAGGAAGGGAGCTTGGGTTTCGGGGGATTCCATGGGTGACTCCACTGGGGGATGGGACGGTTGCGCAGCGTTGCCTTCCAGCCCTCACGCGGGCTTCAGGCTCCGCATCATGAGAAGGGCCACGGGGAAGTGGGCGAGGATCCCCTCGAGCGGAAGCCAGAACCGGCCTTGTTCCAGCTCGGCGGCATGGCATTCCCCTGTGAGGACATTGCGGTAATCTCCTGCGGCCGGGACCTCGAGCCGGTTGCCCTGCCAGACGGCGCCCACCTCGCCGCCGCATTCCAGCTGCAGCGTCTTGAACAGCCGGGGCGCCACCACCACCGCCAGGTCGCCCTCCCGGCGCCGGGCGAAGGCGCAGATGTGGTTCTCCCGTGCGCCATCGACGCGCAGCGGCAGGTAGTCCCCGTCCCGGAACAGGTCCGGATGTTCGCGCCGGCAGTTCAGGGCGCGCCAGGTCACGAAGCACTTGGCCCGGCCATCCTCCAGGCTGGCCAGCAGGGATCGGGCCAGATCCAGGGTGGCCGCGGGGTCCTGGTCCAGGACCCGCAAACCGTCAAGGACCCGCCGGCGGAGTTCGAAATCCACCACCCGGCGGTTGTCGGGGTCCACCAGGCTGAACACCGGCAGTTCCAGACCCTGGTAGAGGTCCGGCACGCCCGGACCGGCGATCTTGATCAGGACCAGGGAGAGGCCGCTGAGCAGGCCCGGGCGGGCCACGGTGGCCACGGCGGCCTGGAGGTCCGCCAGGAAGCGGCCGTCGCCGAGGATGGACGAGACGAAGTGCGCGAGGGCGGCTTCGTAGCCTGGATCGGGATGGTTCCAGCTGGTGTGTTCCTTGGCTTCCCGGACCGCCTTGAGCAGGTGGCGTTCCACGCGCTCCCGGAACTCCCCCAGGGCCCCGGGGTCCATGGGTTCCAGCGGCCAGGCGCCGAGCAGGGTCTGGTACAGCAGGTACTCGTCATTGCGGGAGGGCTCCGTTCCGCCGTCCGGTCCGGTGGTCTTCCTGCCGTGGTTCATCCGGGCCCATCTGCGCAGGGTCAGTTTCCACGCCGCGGGCATCTCCGAGATCACATCCACCCGCAAACGGAAGTCTTCCGAGTGCTTGCTGTCGTGGGTGGAGGTGGCGAGCATGCCGTGGGGCCAGGCGCGGAACCGTCTCCGGTTGGCCTCGTGGAAGGCGGCCAGGGAGGTCCCGAAGGCCCGGGGATCGCCGCCGACATCATTCAGGGAGATGAGGCGGTTGTAGCGGTAGAAGCAGGTGTCTTCCATGCCCTTGGCCATCACCGGAGCGGTGTACTGCTGGAATTTCATCGCGAAGGCATGCACCCGGCCGGCATACCCTGAGGCCTGCCCCTGGGCGATCTCACCGCTGAGCACCTCCCTGATGAAATCGAACACGTCCGCGCCGGCCTCCGGGAGGCCTTCCCTTGCGGTGGCCACGGCCCATTCGAGGAAGCCGCGATCCTGGTCCGAAAGGTGGCCCGGGGTGAGGTAGGTGCGGTACACCGGAAAACGGGCCACCACTTCCGACAATGCGTCGCGCAGGTTGTTGAGCGTGAAATCGCAGGTCTGGCGGTTGGCCAGGGCGATGCGCGAGAGCTGGTTTGCCAGGACGTTCAGCTCACCGGCCAAGACGGTGCGGATGATCAGGGACTTGCTCCGGTGGAGCAGTTCATCGAAGGTGCTCTTCCGGCCGGTGAATTCGGCATAGACTTTGTCCATCCTGCGTTCCGCCGAGCTGTCCACGAAGAGCCCGTTCGCCTCGCTGGCGAAACGGTAGCCAGTCTCCCCATGGATGGGCCAGTCCTCGGGGATCTGTTCCTGCCCGGCGAGGATTTTTTCGGCGACCAGGTAGAGCGGCCGGTCCCCCGCGCCCTCCCCGCAGGTTTCCGCCGCGCGCTGCTGCAGCCGCCGGAAATAGGCGAGGGGATCGTACAGGCCATCCGGATGGTCCAGGCGCAGGCCATCGATGTACCCCCGGCGCACCCATTCCAGCAGCAGCGCATGGGTGGCCTCGAACACCGGTTCCAGTTCCATCCTGATGCCCGCGAGATCGTTGATGTCGAAGAACCGCCGGTAGTTGATGTCGTCCGAGGCCACCCTCCAGTAGGCCAGGCGGAAGGCCTGGGCCTGGATCAGCTGGTGCAGGAGGTCGAAACTCTGGGGATCGCCCGCGGTTCCCTGGAAGGTCCGCAGGTTCTCCTCGATGAAGAGGCGGATGTCCTCGGACCGGCCCCAGAGGGTGGCCAGCCGCCGCTTGCTGATCTCCTTGTCCCGGGCCCGTTCGGCCACTGCCGCAGGCGCGGCCTGGTCCCGGGCGGGCAGGTGCCGGAATGCCGCCATGATGCTTTCCAGCTCCAGGAGCTCGGGCGCGGATTCCCCCAGGCGCGCGCCCAGGCGGTCCATGCCCTGGGCGAGGATCCGGGGGTACTCGCCCGGATCCACCGGAAAGCAGTGCTTGCCGTAGTTCAGCCGGTATTCACCGCCGGCCCCGCCGAAGTCCAGGGTGATGTCGCCCCCTTCCAGGGCGCTGCCGTACGGGGCCCCGAGCACGGGCAGGAGGACCTTCCCGCGCAGCTCTTCCTTGAGCGGCCGCCAGTCGATGTCGAAGAAGCTGGCGAAGGCGGAAGCCTGGCCATTCTCCAGCACGTCCTGCCACCAGGCGTTGTCGCTGCCCAGCACGGCCATGTGGTTGGGCACGAAATCCAGGATCAGGCCCATGCCATGCTGGTGCAGGGCATCGACGAAGCGGGCGAGCTCCTCGGGCGTGCCGATCTCGGGGTTCAGGGAGCCGTGATCGATGATGTCATAGCCGTGGGGGCTGCCGAGCCTGGCCCGCAGCAGCGGTGAAGCATAGCAGTGGCTCACACCCAGGGCATGCAGGTAGGGCACCAGTGCCGTGGCGTCCGCGAGGGTGAATTCCCGGTTGAACTGCAGGCGGTAGGTGGACTGGGGAATCCGGGCCGCCCGCCCCGGTCCGGAAGGCGCGGCTTCGGCCTCCTGGGCGGGACCGCGCGCTTCGCCCAGAGCCTTGCGCAGGGCCTGGAAGCGTGCGTCGCCGGCCCATTCCTCCAGATCCAGGGTGAGCTTTCGCCGCCAGTTGGGGTGCTGCGAAGCCAGGCTGCCGGGCAGGTTCACCTGGTCGATCTGCCCCAGGACGTCCTCGGGCTGGATTTCCAGGAGCTTGGCAGGGCTCCGGGCCAGGAAGACCAGCACTGCCCGGACCATCTCGGCGGTCATGGCGGGTTGGGCCAGAGGATGCTGGCTGGACTCCAGCAGCCCCTCGGCGCCCAGGGCCACCAGCAGCTGGGCCCGCGTCTGGGCGCGCTCCACCACCTGGCTGTCGCGCAGTTCGGCCGTTGGAATGAGTCCCAGTGCGCTTCTCAGATCCAGGTCGTGTCCTTGCCAGTAGCCGCTCAGGGTGGGCAGGTCGTGCGTGCCGACCGAGACCAGAGCCTCGCTCGGGTAGGCTGCCGGAGCCCGGAAGGCTCCGCTCTCCCTGTCGCGCTCGAAGAACAGGGGATGACAGGAGAGCACTCCCCGCTGGCCCATGGCGGCGCGCACTTCCGGCGGCACGGTACCCAGGTCCTCGCCGATGACCAGGCAGTGGTTGCGCTGGCTCTCCAGCGCCAGGATGCCCATCAGTTCCCGGAACGGGTAGGCCACGTAGGCGCCTTCGGCCGGCTTGCCGCCCCCGGGCACCCAGAACAGCCGCATCAGACCCATCACGTGGTCGATCCGCAGGGCTCCGGCGTGGCGCATGTTGGCCCGCAGCATCCCGCTGAAGGCCTCGAAACCGGCCTCCCTGAGCCGGTGCGGGATCATCGGGGGCAGGCCCCAGGCCTGGCCGTCCAGGCAGAAATCGTCCGGCGGCGACCCCACGCCGGCCCCCAGGGCGTACAGATCCTGGTGCAGCCAGGTCTCCGCCCCGTCCGGATCGACGCCCACGGCCAGGTCCGCATAGAGTCCGACACCCAGCCCGAGTTCCAGCGACCGGGCTCCCAGGGCGGCGACCTGGAGTTCCGCCTGCCATTGCAGATACTCCCAGAAGGCGACGCGCTCCCCATGCTCGGTGTCGAACGCGCTCACCAGGGGAGCTTCCGGGTTCCGCCAAGCCTCGGGCCAGTCCTGCCAGCCATGGACGCCAGGATCCTCCCAGTGGAAGTGTTCCTGCAGGGCCTGGAACAGCGCCAGCCCATGCAAGTCGCTGCCGCGCAGGCGGCGGTACGCCTCGAAGGCCAGGCCGCGGGCGCTGCCCGGCAGCTGGTGGCGCTCCCGGAAATGCCGGTGCAGGCCCTCCAGGATGGGGAATTTGATGGCCGCGACCGCGCGGTAGTCCACGGACTCGGCACTGCGGAGCGCGCGCAGCAGGGCCTGGAACTCCGGGGACCGTACCTTGCGCTGGGCCTCCTCGTCCTCGGCGAAATCAGGGAGCGCCTCCACATCCAGGTAGAGCACATTGAAATCGCGCCGGCTGGAGGGGCTGTAGGGAGCCGCCCGTTCGGGGTCCTCGGGAAAGAGGGCATGCAGGGGATTGACTCCCACCAGATCGCCGCCGGCTTCCCGGGTGATGTTCAGCAGCGCGCCCAGATCGGTGAAGTCGCCCATGCCCCAGTTCCGCCGCGAGCGGACCGCATAGAGCTGGACGCCGAAACCCCACAGGCGTTCCCCTCGTTCCAGGGCGGGAGGCTGGAAGCAGTGCTCCGGAGCGACAATCAGCCGCGTGGCGACCGGCCCGCCCGGCCCATGGACCTCCAGGGTGTGATAGCCCAGGCCGGGAGTCAACGGCAGTCGGAGCGTGTGCGGCCGATAGCGGACCCCTTCGATCCAGCGCTCCCCCGGACCAGGGGATTCGGGTGGCTGGAATGCCCCGTCCCGGGTTTCCCCGCTTTCCAGGGTCAAACGCCAGGCCAGGCGCTGTCCGGCGGCGGATTCGGGAAGCCAGGCCGGCAGTTCCAGGCCCGCCGGATCTTCTCCCGCCACCATGGCCGGCGGCAGCATTCCGTGCGCCTCCCGCGAGGCCATGTGCTCCAGGGAATCGCGCAGCTCCGCGTCGGTGTCGGTGGCCAGGCGCATCGCTCCGAGCAGGGACCGGCGGGTCTCGTCGGAACAGGCGTGGGGTTGGCCCAACAGGTCCTGGTATCCGGGCAGGATGCCGCAGAGTGTTCCGAGCTGGGCCAGCATCTCCAGGGGATTCACGACCCACCTCGCGCCGGGGCCGCCGCCAGGAACCAGATGGCCGCCCAAGGCGGCAGCTCGCCGTCGAAGGGCTCGTCCGGCACGGCGAACAGCCGGATTCCGGGAGGCCGGGGAAAGCCCCGGGACCGCTCCGGCCCGGGGTTCGCGAGCAGCGCGAGCTGGCTGCCGTCCCCCAGCCGCCAAGAGCAGGCGAGGCCCCGTTGGCCCACCCGGGCGAAGGCCGGCGCGGGGCCTGCGGCTCCGGTCAGGCGGGGGACGATCTGGTCGCGGCGCAGGGCCAGCAGGCGCCGGTGCAGGGCCAGCCGGTCCGCGTGGGGCGGCGCCCGCAGGCACTCCCAGTCCAGGCGTGACCGGGCGAAAGTCGCTTCGGCGTTGGGATCGGGGATGGCCCGCCTGGCTTCGGGGGTGGCGCGCGTGGCGAAATCCGGGCACTCCCGCTGCCGGCCTTCCCGCACGGCATCGGCCAGCCGGCCCTGGAAATCGCAGAAGAAGAGGAAGGGCGTGGCGGCGCCGAACTCCTCTCCCATGAACAGCATCGGCGGCGAGGGGGCCAGGAGCAGGATGGCCGTGGCCATATCCAGCGCTCCGGGGGGTGCCAGGGCTTCCAGTCTCTCGCCGAAGGCCCGGTTGCCCACCTGGTCGTGGGTCTGGAGCTGATTGAGGAAGGAACGCAGCGGCAGGCCGGCGCTGGGCTCACCGCGCGGGGCGCCGCCCCGGAAGGCGGAGGCCTGTCCCTGGAAGGAGAAGCCCTGGGTCAGACAACGGCCCAGGTGGCCCGCGGGATCGTCCGCATAGTCCGCGTAGTAGCCGCCCTTTTCTCCGGTGGTGAGCAGGTGCATGGCGTGGTGGAAATCATCGTTCCACTGGGCGGTGCAGGGCTGCGGGGAGGCCAGGCGGCTGGCCTCGTTGCGGTCGTTCTCCAGCACCAGGTGGATCGGCCGCTCCCGCCCCGGCCCGTCGCTGACCGCGGCCGCCAGTTCCTCCAGGAGGTGCGGCCGGCTGTCGTCCAGGATGGCGTGGACCGCGTCCAGGCGCAGTCCGTCCAGATGGAACTCCTCCAGCCAGTAGAGCGCGTTGTGGATGAAGAAGTCCCGCACGGTCCTGGAGCCGGGACCATCGAAGTTGATGGCCTGACCCCACGGCGTCCGATGGCTCCCGGAAAAGAAGGCCGGCGCGTAGGCGGGCAGGTGGTTGCCCTCCGGACCGAAGTGGTTGTACACCACGTCCAGCAGCACCATGAGCCCGCGCTGGTGGGCACCCTGCACCAGCCGCTTGAGGTCTTCGGGGGGTCCATAGGCATGCTCCGGTGCGAACGGCAGCACGCCGTCATAGCCCCAGTTGCGCAGGCCGGGAAACTCCGCCACCGGCATCAGCTCGATGATGGTGGCGCCCAGCCGGGCCAGATAGTCCAGGCGCCGCTCGACCCCGGCGAAGCTGCCCTCCGGGGAGAAGGTGCCTACGTGCAATTCGTAGACCACGGCGTCTGCCCAGGGGCGCCCGCGCCAGTCCGCGTCCGCCCAGGCGAAGGCCAGCGGATCGCACACCTGGCTGGGGCCATTGACCCCCCGGGGGTTGGACCGGGAAGCGGGATCCGGCACCAGGATCCTCCCATCGATTGCAAAGCGGTACAAGCTGCCGGCCCCGGCTTCCCGGCAATCCAGTTCAAACCAGCCGCCGGGCATCGGCCGCATGGGCAGGGCGGCCGTTGGTTCCAGAACGAGCGCCACCGCGCGCGCCCTGGGCGCCCAGAGCCGGAACCGGGCACCCCCGCCTGGCAGCGGCTCCGCACCGAACGGCATGGCGTGGATGCTGTTCACTCGGGCACCTTGGGCACCTGCACCAGCAGGGCGAGGGAGCGCGCTTCCAGTGGATAGGTCTGGTACGGCCGGAACCGGGCCTTGGCTGGGATACCGTCCTCCCGGGCGGTGTCCAGAACCGGGAGCCACGCCATGCCGCCGGGACCGGGCAGATGGAAAGGAACCATTTCATGGTGGGCGTTGGTGAGCAGCAGGAGGTTGTCGTCCTTGATGGGGCGGTTCCGTTCGTCCCGCTCGTCCAGCCCCTCTCCCGACACGAACATGCCCAGGCAGCGGGCGTAGGCCTGTCCCCACTCCTCGTCCGTCATCTCGTGGCCGTTGGGGTTGAGCCACCGGATATCCTTCACCCCCAGGCCCCGGATCGAACGCCCATGGAAGAACCTGCGGCGGCCGAACAGGGGATGCTGGTGCCGCAGGTGGATCAGGCGCTGGGCGAAGGCATGGAAACGCTTCTCGTCCTGTCCGGTGGACCAGTTCACCCAGCTGGTCTCGTTGTCCTGGCAATACCCGTTGTTGTTGCCGCCCTGGGTGCGCCCAAGGGTATCGCCCGCCAGGAACATCGGGACCCCCTGGGACAGCAGCAGGGTGGCCAGGAAATTGCGCTTCTGGCGGTGGCGCAGCTCCTGGATGACCGGATCCTCGGTGGCTCCTTCGACGCCGCAGTTCCAGCTCAGGTTGTTGTCGGTGCCATCCCGGTTGTCCTCCAGGTTGGCTTCATTGTGCTTCTCGTTGTATGAGACCAGGTCCTCCAGGGTGAAGCCATCGTGGGCGGTGACGAAGTTGATGCTGGCGTAGGGGGACCGTCCGCTGGTGGCGTAGAGATCGCTCGAACCCGTGAGGCGGTTGGCGAATTCACCGATGAAACCGCCGTCGCCTTTCCAGTAGGCCCGCACCGCGTCCCGGTAGCGGTCGTTCCATTCCGCCCAGCCCACGGGGAAGTTGCCCACCTGGTAGCCGCCGACCCCCAGGTCCCACGGTTCGGCGATCAGCTTCACCTGGGAGAGCACCGGATCCTGGTGGATGATGTCGAAGAAGGCACCCAGGCGGTCCACTTCGTGCAGCTCCCTGGCCAGGGCCGAGGCGAGATCGAAACGGAAGCCGTCCACGTGCATATCCAGCACCCAGTAGCGCAGCGAATCCATGATGATCTGCAGCACTCTCGGGTGGCACATGTTGAAGGTATTGCCGCAGCCGGTGTAGTCCATGTAGTAGCGCGGGTCCTCGGGCACCAGACGGTAGTAGGAGGCGTTGTCGATGCCCCGGAAGCTCAGGGTCGGTCCCAGCTGGTTGCCCTCGGCCGAATGGTTGTAGACGACGTCCAGGATCACTTCGATGCCGGCCGAGTGCAGGGTCTTCACCATGGTCTTGAACTCGGCGATGGATCCGGTCGCGGAGTAGCGGTGGTCGGGTGCGAAGAATCCGATGGAGTTGTAGCCCCAATAGTTGCCGAGCCCGCCCTCCACCAGTCGGCGTTCCTGGACGAAGGTCTGGACGGGCAGCAGTTCCACGCTGGTGACGCCCAGGCTTTTCAGGTGCTCGATGACGGGCGCCGTGGCCAGGCCCGCATAAGTGCCCCGCAAGGCCTGGGGTACCCTGGGGTTGCGGCAGGTGAAGCCCTTGACGTGCAGTTCGCAGATCACCATCTCGTGCCAGGGAACCCGTGCCGGGCGATCGTCGCCCCAGGTGAACGCCGACTCGACGACCCGGCACTTGGGCATGCTGGGCGCATCGTCGCGCTCATCGAAGGAAAGGTCCGCCTCGGGATTGCCGATCCCATACCCGAAGTGGGCGTCGGACCAGTTCAGGACGCCGACGATGTCCTTGGCATAAGGGTCCAGGAGCAGTTTGTTGGCATTGAACCGGTGGCCTTTGGCGGGATCGTAGGGGCCGCGGACCCGGAAGCCGTACAACATGCCCGGACGGGCCTCGGGCAGATAGGCGTGCCAGATCTGGTCGGTTTTCTCTGCAAGGGGAATCCGTTCCGTTTCCACCTGCCCTTGCTCGTCGAACAGGCAAAGGTCGACCCCTTCCGCATTCTCGGAGAACAACGAGAAGTTCACCCCTTGGCCATCCCAGGTGGCGCCGAGGGGATAGGGTTTGCCGAGCCATATTTCCATCATTCGACATCCTTTAACGACGAGATTTGGGTCCCGATCAGCCTGAGGCTGGCGCCGGGTAAATCCAGGGCAACCATGCGGTCGGATCACGCTCCGCGTCCTCAGGATGCTTCGGCAACGGGAGCGCACCGGACGCAAGTCCGGGACACGAACGATTACGTAGTTACTCTCCTAGATAATCCCATCGCTCCTTTCCTCCACACCAGCAATAGCAGGAGTTACGCACACGGTTCAGAGAGGAAGCATAGGGTGGGGAAAACACAAGCCGCCGTTCTCTGCCACCCATTGCCTGGATGGTACAAAGGCGTTGTCCCTGAGATCAGGAGCCACGCGATGGACTTCACACCGCTCCCCCTTCGCCACTAGGAGTGGGATACCGTTGATGGTTTCTAGGGCCAGGGTAGCCATTGAAGCTCCCGACTTCCGGTCGGATCGAGATTGGATTGGACCGGTTGGACATAAAGCAAGGCATATTTTGTACCAGAGGATAAGAGCCATTAAATAAATGAGTTACAACATGTTAAAAGTTATGGGAGTGATTGGATTAATCAATATGAAATCAATGCCAATTCAGTTTGAATGACCAAGACGGAAGTGGTCTTCCCCCAAATAAGGGTACCGGGTGAAAAGTTGTGGTCATCCTTGAACCAGGAGACCCCAGATGCGTCCGCCCAAGCTCTCCGACGAGCAGATCCCCCCCGTGCCAACGATGTTGAGACAGAAATTCTTCACTCGTCTCAGCTATGGTGGGCATGGAAGGAATGGGAATGTCTCTTATGCCGATATCGGCATAAGCGCCGGACCTTCGCCAGTGTCGGGGCGAACCTGGGCCTGAAAGGTTTTGCAGGGGAACTCCTGGGCCATACGGAGGCCACGGTGACGGACATTTACACGCGGGCCGCCGGAGAACCTCTTCACGAGGCCGCCGAGAAGATCGGGGCCCGGATCGAAGGGATCCTATCTGGTTCCATCGACCCCGAGAAGGAGGACCAGGAACGCCGGGAGGCCAAGGAAGCGAAGGCCAAGGGCGCAGTTTCCTGAGGGAGGGGGCCGAGGATAAATCCCTTCAAACTCTCCCGCGAGGACATGGTTTCTTCCGATGCCTCTGGCTGTCAGAAGGGCTTTTTCACGGCCGACTAGTCAGACCCCGGTCCGTATTCCGGTCGCCAATGGATCTTTCCGTCAGGCGAGGCGACGACGGTCACTTTCCGGAAATCGTCGTAGCCACCAAAGGCGTTTTTGGCTTTGACCTGAAACGTGATTGCCCAACCATATGAGCACGTTATTCCTACCACCAGGCCGGTGTAGATTTTTTCGGGGCAAACGATTTGGATGTCCTCTATCTTCGCATTGAACGGAAGCGCGAGCGCCCTTGGACAGTATGAACGTGCAATGTTTTGGGCCTGTCCCTGGGTGGGTCTGGGGCCGCATTTCACGAGCGCTCCGGGGCCCGCTGGTTTCATGCAAGCCAGCGAGAATGCAAGTTCGGACAGGGCCAGGACAACCAGCAGACCCTGGATATACCGTGGGGAGATCATGGGCGGCCTTCGCGGGGATCCGGTCAGGAGGGGTGTCGGACTCAGGGCTGTAAAGGTCCTCACCGTAAGCTTCCAGGACCAGGGGTTCGGCCCCGGGAACTTGAATTTCAAAGGGGGAAACCAGTTCCCCTCGAACCGGTGGGTACATTGCCGGAACTGAAGACCATTCGATGAGGTGACCTAAGGCGAAGCCAAGGCGACGAATGAAAAGGCTCAGGCCCGCCGGGTGGTGAAGGGTGCTTGAACCACAATGAAAGTTGGAGGCGAAGATTCGGAGTTGTACCGAACGATGGCTGGGTTGCAACCTGCCGCCTTACCGCTTGGCGACTTCGCCATTGATGGTGAATGCGGCGATTGGAAATATCATTCAATAATTTGATTTGTCAAGTTTTTTATCAACTGAATTGGTGGCCCCACTGGATGGACAGTCTGATCCGTGAGATTAGGCCAGTCGGCCCTGAACAAGCCCTTCACGCCGCCCAAGGCGGCCGAAGGGGCTGCGGAAGATTTCCTGGACGGTTCAGCCCTCCAGATCGCCTTTGAGCCAGACACCTGTAAGGTTTTATAAAAACAAGGAAGGTTTTTCCTCCGCGAACCTCCGCGAGCCCTCTGTGCCGCGTCCAAATGGATGTTGGGATGGGTCGGCGGCCTTGTCCAAAGGCGGGAAGCACCGACCCATTCAATCAACCACTTGGACGCTGAGGCGCGGAGATCTCGCAGAGGCTCGCGGAGAAAAGATTACTTCTGGTCCCGTCAGGGTTTCAGGCCACAACCTCCGGGCACTGGCATCGGCTGGCCCGCACCGTCGAACACCAGGCTCGGCGCCAGGGCTGGACCGGCAGCCTCTCGGGTCTACTCGACCGGCTGGCGACGATCCGCCTGGCCATGGTGCTCCACCCCACCAAGGGCCGGCCCCGCTGCACCTGGCAGTTCGAGGAAGCGGAACCGGAGACCCTGGCCCTCTTTGAAACCCTCGTGCCGGCCACAGCGCCGTTCTGCTATACGCCGGAGAAGGCCTGAACTTACTGCAGAATCTGCAATTAGGCCGTGCTCTCACCCTGGGTTTCCGAAACTCCCGCTAGAACCGCCCGGGGTCCGGTGCATCACCCTTCAGCTAGCGCGCCCTGGTCCGAACGTCACCGGACTCCGTCACCCCGGTTCCAACCGGGACACTTCCCAAGACTGAACCAGACTGCACCTCCAACAATAATTTAGTTTTTAAATGTTTAAATTAATCCATGATCCCCGGCATGCCCCCGCCCACCTCCCCCTGCAGGTGCTTCTTCAGGTGATAGCGCCGGTGGCCTTCGGGGCAGTCCTCCAGCACCCCGTAGACGTGGTAGCCGTTCTTGAGGAAGAAGTCCTTGGTCTGGAAATCGAAGGTGTCCAGGTGGGCCAGCCTGGCGCCCATGGCCATGGCCCGGCTCTCCGCCTCATGGAGCAGGAGGGTGCCCAGCTGGTGATGGCGCAGGCCTTCGTCCACAAACAGGGTGTCGATGTAGAGTACCTGCCAGCAGTACAGCACCGAGTTGATCCCGGCGACGATGCGCTGCTGGCCATCCTTGATGTGCAGGTTAAGTTCCACCCGCCCAGGGTCCTGGGTGAAGGGGACCTGCAGGCGGTTGAAGGCCATCAGGTGCTCCCCCAGCTGCCGGGCCTCCTCGGAGGTGCTTTGGTTGATGACCCAGGTCATTGGGACTCCTCATGGTGAAAAAGAGGGAAACGCCGCCTCCCGCGGTCCATCAAGCCTGCGCTTCCGGCAGACCCGGGGCAAGACCTAGGGGATAGGGAATTCAAAGGCCTCAAATTGCTCGGGACCAGGTCATGGACCTGGGCCGGGGACAATCTCGGACTCACATAGCCGCCTTTGGACCACCCTGAAACCGTAGGGATTTGGCGACAGTGTGGCGACAAAAGGGGAAGCCAGCATTCCGGCGGGCCTAAGTATCTGATTTCATTTGGTCGGGGCGACTGGATTCGAACCAGCGACCCTCTGCTCCCAAAGCAGGTGGATTCGAACCAGCGACCCTCTGCTCCCAAAGCAGGGAGATAACATTTGGGATCAATTGGAGATTTTTTGAAAGAATTGAAAATAGAATATATTACAAAATGGTATCACTGAAAATATATGAATTTTTTGGTGGACATTGGCCGAAAATGTGATGACAGTGTGATGGTGAAGGCGCCGTCATCACATTTGAGGCAACCATGGGAGACCAAGAGAACGTCCTCCACTTGAACAAGACCGGCATCCGGGGCCTCGAGGCCAATCCGAAAGGCACCCGGTTCTATCCGGTTGCTGGATTCAAAGGCTTGTGCGTCCAGGTGACGAAAGCCGGCGTGAAGTCCTTCGTGCTGCGCTATCGCTTCCACGGAGTCCAGAGAATCTGCACACTGGGGGTCTTTCCGGCAATGACTCCGGAGGCAGCGGAGAGGGCCCATGCTGCGACCTGGAACCTGATCAACGCCGGCACGGACCCGAACCAGGCCAAAGCCGATGCCAAGGAAGCCGCGAAGGACGCCCGGCGGGCCGCGGTGAAAGTCAACGACCTGGCCGACCGCTTCATCGCGGAGCACATCCAAGGGAAAGAAAGGGGCAGGATGCAGGGCGCCGAGGCCATCCGGCTGATCAACCAGCACGTCCGCCCGGCCTTGGGCGAGCTGCCCTTGGCCAAGGTAGGGCCCGCCGACATTTCCGCGCTGCTCTACAAGATGAGGGGCACCCCCGTCCAGGCCAACCGCACCCGGGGCGTCCTGCGGACAATGTTCGGCCGGGCCGAGGAATGGGAGCTACGCCCACTGGGGTCCAACCCGGTTGTTGTGGTGAAGGTCCGGGCCCCGGAGCGCAAGCGGGACCGACGGCTCACGGACCTGGAACTGAAGACCCTGGGAGCCGAGCTGGGCAAGTCCAAGGAGGCCCCGGACCTTCTCATGGCTGTGCGCCTGGCCCTGCTGGCGGGGATGCGCAAAGGGGAGGTTGCGGAGCTTCGGTGGAGTTGGTTGGACCTCGAGGCGGGGGAGATTCGCATCCCCGCCGAGTTCCACAAGACCGGCCACAAATCCGGGAAGATCCGCGTCGTGTATCTCTGTGACGCCCTGGTGGCCCGCCTGAAGGCTGCGGTTCGAACCCTGGGCTGCCCCTATGTGGTTCCTGGCAAGCCCAGGAAAGACGCCGAGGGGAAGCCCCTACCCTGGGAACCCATCGTGGGGCTGCAGAGCCCCTGGGAGCGGATCCGGGAAGCCGCCGGCCTGGCGCCCAAGGACAAGGAAGGGGACTACATCAACGAGGAGGAAAACCCCACCTGGCACGACCTCCGCCGAACCTTCGCCAGTGTGGGTGCCGACCTGGGTCTGAAAGGTTTCGTGGGCGAACTGCTGGGCCACGCAGAAGCCACGGTGACGGACATCTACACCAGATCCGCCGCCGAGCCCCTCCACGAGGCTGCAGAGAAGATCGGGACCAGGATTGATGGGATCCTGTCCGGCGCAATCGACCCGGAGAAGGAGGCCCAGGAGCGCCGGGAAGCGAAGGAAGCAAAGACCAAGGGAACTGCCTGAGGGGAAGCGATTGGTGCCTGTATGGCCGCACTGCTGGCTGGACAGGTGGGCCTGGAAGCCGGGGCCAAAGCGATGAAGGAACAGGTCCAGGCCCGGCGCGGGGTGAAGAGTGCTTGACCCGCAGGCCACCCTGGCGTCCGAGGCCCAGGGGATCGACCAGGAGGCCGTCTCCCACCTGGGGGGCAAGGTGGGACCTCCCCGCCGCCGTGGCGGCCATAAGGAAGCCTTGGAGGCAAGCCCTTGCCCAGGCCCGTCATGACTTGAAAGCTCGGACTGGCGCAGAACCGACTGAGGAGTAAAACTTACATCAGCGCGGCTAGGGTAGCTCCCGAAAGCCGGTCCCCGCACCAGCCCGCCGCGCCACCATGGCGGGGAGCATCGGCGGGGATGCTATGGGTCGCAGTTCGGAAACCATCATGCAGGAGGCTTTCGGGTGCTTCGGGCCTCCTCTTTCGGACGAAGCTAAACCTGTCGTGCGTGCTGCGCTGGAGAACTTGGCCCAAGCCTACCGATTTCTTGCGAAAAAGGACGTCAAAGGTTTTCTTCCCATAAAGGGAGATAATGAACCGATGGCGGAGTACGAAGCGCGATGCTGGGAACAGCTAGCCCCGGTGCGTGAGGGAAGGCCACGGGACTTTGCAGCGGATTTGTTGGTGTGCTCCTGTCGCAAGGTTTTGATCCAGAATGGGTGTAATTACTCTTCCCCCCACAATCGCAAAAAGAGCTCAAAAAACCCACTGGCGGACCTCGCCGCACTGGTCCATGAGCTATCTGGGTTACCCCCGCGAAGAGGCTGGAGGAGCCGAGCGGAGAACGCATCGAATCCCGCATGGCGTTTGCAGTTGCGATACGGGGATAACTTTGATTTATCCGCTACACCTCCAGAATGGAAGGAGACTATCGCCTCCTTGGAAGAGCGTCCACCAAAACGGGAAAAAAGAGTTTCCCCCCCTAAATCCTGATCCCTAACCCAAGCAAAAGTGATTGAATTGCCTTACACCTGTATAGGCCAATCTCGGCCAGTTTACAGGGTCTTCGATGAGAGAAAAACCGTCTCTTCCAACTACGTCCGAAGCTAATCAACCCCCAAATGCCCGCCTTTCTTCTCAGCTTGCAGCGCCTGACGTCCTAATGGATCCAGCAACGGCGGGGTGTTATTTGGGTGGGGAGCAAAAGCCCATTTCCGTGCTTACGTTGGCTGACTGGAGAGTCCGAACCTGCGGACCAGATTGGATAAAAATTGGTGGCTCCATTCGATATCGACGAAGCTCCTTAGATCTCTGGATCTTGTCCCGTACCCATAAAGGGGCCTGATGCGCATCCCTGGCTTGAAGGCGATGCGGTGCGCCAATCGGCCACTCCCCTTGCCGGGAGACGACCAGTGAATGAGATCGCGTGCACATTTTTCCGGACTGCTTTGGACAACAAGCCCAAGCCCTGGGATGGGCCTTGGGAGCGCCTGGCGATCTCCTTCAAGCGAGATAGGTGTCCGACTCGAATTCCGGGGCATGAACTAAAAAAGGGGATCCCGAGTCTCTCTGGATCAACCTATCAAGCCGGGACCACGCGGGGCAGAGAACATGTGAAGGCCATCCAACTTGCTGTTCTGGACCTGGACAATTCAAAAGAGGTCGCCAACGGGGAGTTTCACCCTTCGGGGCGTCCTGTGATGGTGAAGGTGCCATTGGATCAACCGGCCAAGCTCGGGGAGGTGGTCGGACACCTGGAGACCCAAGGAATCGCCGCCTATGCCTGGTCTACCTGGTCGTCCTCGCCGAAATGGCCGAGGTCCAGGGTGGTGCTCCCCTTGGAGAATCCAGTACCCCCTGACCTCTGGCCCCAAGCGGCGGAATGGATCATGAATTTCTCTGGCCTGAATGCATGGAGGGAGTGTCTGGACATGCCCGTGCTGCGGGACCTAGCTAGGCTCCATTTCCTTCCTGCCCAGCGTCCTGGTGGCCCCTCTGTGGAACGTAGGGAGTCCAAGGGAAACCTGCTTCTCGTGCCGCTGGAGGCCCTGAGCGCCGTCCTGGTGCCCGAGCCTTCCCTCCAGCCCTGGCAGCGCGAACACCTGGCTCGGCGGGGCTCTGGCGGCCAGTCCTGGGCATCCTGGTTCAAAGGTTCGGATGGGACTCCTCTGGATCTCCGGACCCTGGACGCACGGCGCTTGCTGCAGGTCCTGGGTTGCCGGCTGGGACAAGGCCACACCTGGCGCGGTGGGATGAAGTTCCGAACCTCATGTCCCTGGGCAGAGGAGCATTCCCACGGACTGGACGATGATGCCGGTGTCCTTTTTCTTGAACCCGGTCGGTGGCCAACCTGGTTCTGTTGCCACTCCCATCACGGCCACCTGGGCCTTTTTGACCTCCTGGAGGCCGCGGGGTTACTCAATGGCTAAGGTGAAACCGGAAGAATTTGCGCAGCCCTTGGGGAGGTCCTTTAAAGCCACGGATGGCCCAACAGAACCACTCCCGTGGTATCCCTGGCACGTACACGCATGGCTTTCGGATCGACGGGCCCAGCGCCTTCCATGGGATTGCCAAGGCTTGTTGAGGACCTTGATTGATTTCTGTTGGATCCAAGGCTCAATTCCAGCTTCCGCAGATGAATTGGCCGAAATACTAGCGGACGATCCCAACGTTATCACCAAATTACTTCCGCCTATTTTGCCTTGGTTCATTGTTGAGGAAAACTTGATGACTTGCCCTATGCTTGAGGTAGTAAGAACGGCCCAGGATGCGAAACGCATAAAGTGCAGGCAGGCTGGCAAGATGTCAGGTGAGTCAAGGCGACGTTCACCAACGACTGATGATCAATAGCTTAACAATCGTTGAACGACCGTTGAACGGACCTGAACGAGAAGAGGAGAGGACAGAAGAGGAGAGGAGAGTTCATACCCGTGGGTGGAGGGGGAGTAAAGGATTTCCATGACGAATGCTAAAGCGAAGCCCGAACAACCGGTCTCGTCCAGGACCGACCACCGCCGAAAAGTGGGTCGTCCCCGGAAAGTTTATAGCTGGGATGCAGCCGAAGCCGCCTATGTCTACGGTGAAAAGAGCCCGGAGGCCCCCGAGACGGCCATGCCGGTCTTCCCTTCCATGGATTCGCTCGGGGCCAGGTTCGGCATTCCTCATGGCACCATTACGGTTTTTGCCAAGAACCACGAATGGGTGGAAAAACGGAAGAAGGCGCGGCCAGAAATCTTGGCTTTGGTGCACCAGGCAATGTGCCGGGCCGCCAGCGAGGCTTATGTCTCCATCAGAACTGGGGTGGTGGCTGTCCTGGGGAAATGTTTGGCCCGGGTAGACGTTATTTCTCAGGGTGACAATGTGGACGGAGCCGTAGTGATCGAGAAATCGGTGCAGACGGCCATCAAAGTTCTGAAGGGGGTTGACGCCGCCATGGGGATCCAGCAGCCGCCGGCGATCGCCATCCAGAACAACCTTTTCACGCAGCCGTCCAACCGAGGGGAAGAACCGCCGCCGCCAGCCCAGGCTCCGGCCCTGATCGATCCGGCCCTCTCTGGCTCGATCTGGTCCCTCATCCTCCGGGCCCGGGAGGCTGCCTCCGCCTCCAGCGACGGCTACATCGCTTCCTTGGAGGAGGAGAGCCCCTTACCGGCCCACCTCTCAATGGTGCCCCGTGGCAGCTGACAAGTCCGATCTCCTCCTGGCCATGGAGGCGAAGCGGCTTTCCAAGCTCGCCAAGCTGCCGCCGGACCAGGATAAGGCCCAGCAAGCCATCGCCTCCCTGGTGGATTTCTTTGCCGCAAAATGGTTGCAAATCGGGCTGAAGGAAGCGGCCTGTGGTCTGGCTCTCCTTTGTCCCATTGCGGTCGAAAGCCAACCTTCGTAGGTCCTCCTATCCCATCAAAGGTTCTGCTTCGCCCACTCCTTGAGCCCGGCCTCAAGCACGGCCAGGTCCCTTTCTTTCCCTGTTGCATTCTGGGTCATTTCGATGAGGGTGCGTGCCTCGTCTGGCTTAACCCAGCGGACGGAGATGGTTTCGGGCGCGTGAGGAGAAAGGGGAGTAATTGGGCCATCCGGAACCATCAAGAAGAAGCGGTTGATGGTGGTGCCGCCAGCAAATTCCCCTGGAATTGGGGCGAGAATCCGGGCATGGACGCACGTCTCTTCCTCCGCCTCGCGGCGCGCGGTGGCATCCGGTGATTCTCCTGGATCCGGACGGCCCTTGGCGAAAGTCCAGACGTAGCCATCGAAATGGCCCCTGGGCTCTCGCAGGAGCACCCGACCCTCCGAGTCGAACACCAAACCGCCATACGCGACATGGAGGCCCCTGGGGGCCGTTTTGGCCCACGGCAGGGCCTCCTTTGGGCGACGTCAAGGAACCTTGTGCGTCAGCGACAACTAACTTTGTGCATTTAAGGGGGCCGAGGCGAAGCCGATGGCCTTACCAAATTCCAGGCGAAGGTCCGGTCGAGCGTGGGTGATGG
>JBELAL010000033.1:0-57569 GCA_049508835.1 Holophaga sp.
TTCAGGGCAGGTCCTTGCTTTCCTATGAAGGTTCACCCGAGCCCTCCTTATGCTGTTGTCCGCAAACAAAAGCATCCCAGGTTGGCTCGGGTGAACAACCTGTTTGGCAGCGACAACTAGGATGTGCGTGAAGACGGACGTGCGAACGCATATCTTGCCTCCGATAGGGGTTGGATTACCCTGGGAGGCAGGGGTTACAGACGGCCGGGCGGATGCTCCCGGCCGGCGCGGTCGGGCGGGCCTGAGTCGGCTCAGGGCGCGGGCTGGTTGGAGGGCTTCGCCGGCGCCGCCGGAGCGCCGGGCTGGGCCGGGGCGCCGCCGGGCTGGGCCGGGGCATTTGCATCCGGGGAGGTGAAGGCGTTGCTGTTGGTGCCCTGGTCGGGGGGCGTGGCATCCTCCTTGGGCACGAACGGCACCACGGCGGGCTTGACGCCGGCCATGAGCTTGGGGATGGAGAGCAGCACCAGCTCCTCCCCCAGGGGGACGCGAATGCGGTTCTCCACCTTCTGGCCGTCCATCACGGTCACCTCGACCTTGTGGCCCTGGCCGCGGACCTTGGCCATGTCCCGGTCGCCGGCCTGGAGGTCGATGGGCTCCTGGCCGTCCACGGAGATGGACAGGCTCTCGATGGCTTTCACCGAGCCGTCCTCGGCATCCTTGTTGTCGAGGATGATGGTGTGCCCCTTGCCGAGGGCGAACACCAGCCCGACCAGGCAGACGTACACGACGCAGAGGGCGGCCCGGACGATCAGCCGCCGGGTGCGGACCTTGGGGGGAATCACGGCGCCGCTCACTTGGCACCTCCTTCCGCCACGGCCGGCGTGCCGGCCCCGCCCCGCAGCCCCGCCCGGGCCCGCTCAGTCTCGCGCCGGGTGCGCCAGGCGTAGAGCACCAGGGACAGGGCGATGACGCCGTAGCCGATGAACTGCCTGAAGTATTCGCCGATCATGGCCTGCCCGAACAGCTTCTGCCCGGCGCCGGGGGAGACCACGAACAGCACGTGCAGCAACCCGACGCCGATGAACACGTTGGGGATGGTCGCCTTCTTCACCGAGGCGCCGCCCACCAGGATGGCCGCCACCGCGAAGAAGCTGGTCTGGTCGTGGGCGTTGTAGGTGGCCATGTTGCCCATGTTCTGGAGGAAGATGATCTGGCCGATGGTGGCCAGCACGGTGGAGATGATGATGGCGATGATGCGGGTGCGGTCCACCGGCACGCCCGAGGACTCGGCCACGTGCATGTCGAAGCCCACCGAGCGCATGTCCTGGCCCAGCTTGGTCTTGCGGAACCAGATGATGAACAGGCACAGGGCCGCGATCACCAGGAAGGTGGCGATGGGGAAGGTGAACGGCCCCAGCTTGAACGCCAGGAGGTTGTCCAGGGACAGGCGGACGGTGTCCAGGTTCAGGGTGTTGCGGATGCCGTAGCCCCGGCTCAGCACGATGGCCCTGGAGCGCACCGGGATCACCGAGCCCATGAGGTAGAGCACCACGAACTGGTACAGCCCGTTGATGAAGAAGGCCAGGATGTAGCCGGTGACCATCTCCCGGCCCTTGGCGTGGTTCAGCACCGCGCCGCACACGTAGCCCAGGAGCAGGGACACGGGCAGGCTCAGCAGGGCCGCGAACACCAGCCCGTTGACCCCGAGGATGTTGTAGTTGATGGCCAGGATCAGGCCGAACTGGCCGGCCATGGCGCCCAGGGTCATGCCGAAGTTGAGGCCCATGCCCGCGTAGATGGGCAGCAGCAGCGCCAGCACCAGGAAAGAGTCGCGCCCCAGCCGGGTGATCATCTCCTGGCCGATGTAGACCAGGGACAGGCCCGAAGGCTTGATCGCCAGCACCGTGATGATGAGGAACAGGAGGATGACCGCGTTCTCCTGGAAGAAGCGGCCCAGAGACCGTTTGCCGCTCATTTGGTCACCTTTGATTTCCTAGTGAGAGCATAGATGATGATTCCGTTGGAGACCACGATCCGGACCACCTCGGACATGTCGGTCTGGAGCCAGGAGTTGATGACCGAGGGGGTCATGGTCAGCAGGCCCTGGAACAGGAAGGCGCCGACCACCACGTTGACCATCGAGGCCTTCTTGACCGAGGCGCCGCCGATGAGGATGGCCGCGATGGCGGTGAAGGGCATGGCCAGGGGCGCGGTGTACAGCTGGATGAAGCCGAAGCTCTGCTCGTAGACGACGATGCCGGCGGCGCCCAGGAAGGTGGAGATGATCACCGAGATGATGCGCATCCGGTCCACGCTGATGCCGCTGGAGCGGGCGTAGTCGGGGTTGGAGCCCACCGCGGTCATGGCCGTCCCGGTCTTGGTGCGCAGGAACAGCCACATGAGGTAGGCGGCCAGCACCACGAACAGGATCTCGCCGGTCGGGAACTTGAAGAACTGCCCGATCCGCACCGGCAGGAAGTTGTTGAGGATCTGCAGCCAGTAGTTCTCCACCGAGATGGTGGTGCGCAGGCCCTTGCCGGCGTAACCCCAGATCATGTCCGGGTGGTTGTAGGGCAGGAGCAGCCACATGATGCACATGAACATGACGCCGGCGAAGCCGACGTACATGGCGATGGTCATCTCCTCGCCCTTGACCTTGTTGAGCAGGTTGCCGTAGAGCCAGCCGAACAGGATCGAGAACGGGGCGGCCAGCACGATGGCCCCCAGGAAGCCCGCCGCCCCGTGCAGGTTCAGCTGGACCGAGAGGGTGGCGCCCAGGAGGCCGGCGATGATCCCCAGGGAGAGGCCGAAGTTGAGGCCGCACCCGGCCTGGATCATGGGCACCAGGGCCAGCACGAAGATGCCGTTCTGGCCGAAGCGGTTGAACACGTCCGAGAGGGAGGCGTCGATGCGCACGCCCACCGCCGGCGCCGCCACGAACAGGGCTACCAGGAAGATGAAGATGATGATCCGGGGCCAGCCGAAGTCGGCGACGATCTGCTTGACGTGATACGCTGCGCCCCCTTTCCGGGGGGTCAGGTCCTGCTTGTCGCCGGCCACGGCCGTTGCGGAAGGATTGGGACTAGGCATGGACGGCCTCCGTGGAAGGAGACACCCGCTCACCGGTCATGAGCAGGCCGAATGCTTCGAGCTTGGCGGTGGGCGGCAGGATGCCGGTGATCCGCCCCTCGTCCACGATGGCGATGCGGTCGCAGATGGCGCGCAGCTCCTCCAGTTCGCTGGACACCATCACGATGGTCATGCCCAGCTCCCGGTTGTACTTGTGCAGGGCGTCCAGCACCAGGCGCTTGGCGCCGATGTCGATGCCCCGGGTGGGCTCCGACACGAACATCAGGTCCGGCTGGATGGCGAAGGCCTTGGCCAGGCAGATCTTCTGCTGGTTCCCGCCCGAGAGCTCCATGGCCTTCTGCTTGGGGCTGGTGCACTTGATGTGCAGGATGTCGATGTAGCCCTGGGTGAGGGCGCGCATGGCGCTTTCGTCGCGGATCTTGAACAGCCCGCCCAGCACCTTCTTCAGGTACCTCTCCTGGATCTGCATGGCGGTGAAGGCGATGTTCCACTCCAGGCTCTCCTCCAGCAGGAGGCCCACCCCGCGCCGGTCTTCGGAGACGAACGCCATGCCCATCTGCAGGGCCAGGCGTGGCTCGTTGAGGGGCACTGGCTTGCCGTGCAGTTGCACTTCCCCGCCGGCGGGGAACAGGCCCATGACGCCGTTGGGGATGCCCAGCTTGCCCTGGCCGGCCAGGCCGCCGATGCCGAAGATCTCGCCCTTGTGCACGGTGAAGTTCATGTCCCGCACGGTCTCGCCGGGCATGTCCACCCACAGGTGGCTCACCGACAGGATCTCCTCCCGGAAGCTGCGCACCCCTTCATCGGCGCGGTCGACGGCCATCTGGCGGCCGACCATCCATGCGGCGATGTCCCGCACCGTGACCCCGGCCGCCGGGGTGTCCTTGACGATGATCCCGTCGCGCAGCACCACCACCCGGTCGGCCACGTCGATGACCTCGTGCAGGCGGTGGGAGATGAAGATGATGGCGATGCCCTGGGCCGCCAGGTTCCGCAGGGCCTGGATCAGGACCTCGGCCTCGCTCTCGGTGAGCACGGCGGTGGGTTCGTCCAGCACCAGGATGCGGGTCTTCTCCCGGTTGATCTCCCGGGCGATCTCGGTGAACTGCTTGTGGCCCACCGGCATTTCCGAGACCAGGGTGTCCGGGTCCAGGTGCACCCCCAGCTTGGCAATGGTGGCCGAGGCCCGGCGCTTCATGTCCTCCCGGTCCAGCCTGCTCATGCGCTCGCCGAACACGTCGTTGAGCACGGAGGCATGCATGGATTCCCGGTTCAGCACGATGTTCTCGGTGGTGGTGAACCCGGGGATCAGGCTGAACTCCTGGTGGGCCATGCCGATGCCGGCGTCCAGCGCGTCGAAGGGGCTCTGGAAGTGCACCTCCTCGCCGTCGATGAGGATCTTCCCGCGGTATCCCCCGGTCTCCCGGATCACGTTCATCCCGAACAGGATGCGCATGAGGGTCGTCTTCCCGGCCCCGTTCTCCCCGACCAGGCCGACGATCTCTCCGGCCTTGAGGTCGAAGCTCACATCGGACAGCACGATGTTCCCGTAAAAATCCTTGGAGATGTTCTGGAGAGACAGCAGCGGCTTATCTTTGTCCATGGTTCCCTCTAGACATCGGATGATGCATGGTTGCCACGCCTGCCCCTTGCTCCCGGAATCGGTGGCACGGTTCTTCCCAATCCAAGATTCATGTAACCTCCGGACATCTTTCAGGCTGGGGATCAATTGTAGCCCTATAGGGCGCATTTCTAAATAAATAGCATCCGACTTGTTTCACAAGATATCCACGAAGTTACTAAATAATAATTAATTTTTTGGGATTCGAAAACTTCCTGATTTTTATCCCAATTCCCACCATCTTCACCAGGGCCCCCGGCCCAGGCTGCCCTGTGCGCCGCTCTCGGACTCTGGTGGAGAAGGTCGGCTTTCGGGTTGCCTGGGTCCTCTCATCGTCCGGCCGAGAAACGTGATATATCATAAGCCCGGCATTAAGGGATTCTTAACCTTATTTTTTGATTGTTATCTCACCATCCCCCGGCAGCAGCGCCTCCCCGGGCAGGAGCGCCAGAGCAACACCAAAAGATCCGACCGCCCACCCCGAAGGGTCGGCGGCCGGATCCTGGTCTTCCAGCACCGGCAGCCTGGACGTCACGCGCAGCAGAGCTGCCGGATCGCCCGGGCCGGGGTATCTATCCTAGAAATTGCACTTGAGGGCCGCGGCGATCTTGCTGGAGGTGTTCTTGGTGACGGCGTTGGCGTTGCCGTCCAGCCAGCCGACCTGCGTGGCATCGGAACCGAAGGACTTGGCCTGGCTCCAGAGATACTCCACGCCGAACTGGAGGTTCTTGGCCAGCATGACGTAGGTGTTCACGAACACCTGGGTGCCGGTCTTCATGAGAGTGCCCTTGGTGCCGTCGGTGGCAGCCGCCAGATACGCATCGTCGGAGGAGGACTTGAACACCACGCCGGAGACGATGATGTTGGAGCGCACCGCGTCGGTCCAGTTGTGGGTGTAGCCGATGTCGTAGCCAATGTTCTGGATGCCGTCGACGGTATTCTGGGCGTCGTTCCAGACCGCGGCCTGGGCGCCCAAACCGTAGTCACCCAAGGCCTTGCCCTGATACACGGACCAGACCAGGTCGTCCTTGGCGATCTTGAAGTCGCCGGACAGCATAACGGCCCAGTACATCTTGTTTTCGCGGTCCTTGGAGGTGGTGGCGGTGGCCGGCTTGTAGCTGCCCCAGGTCTGGCCCAACGCGCTCACTCTCACATGGCCCCAGCTGTCGCTGTAGCTATACATGCCGGTCAGGGTCGGGACCTTGAAGTCGTCCTTGGTGTAGGCGGTGCCGTTGGCGATCGCGCCGTCGCCGCCGTTGCCGGTTGGCTGCTCCAGGGAGAAGCCCAGCGTGTCGTTCTTGTCCAGCTTGCTCGTCCAGTTCACCCCCTGGTGCCGCGGGGTGTCGAAGCAGGCGAGGCCGACCGGGCCGGCCCAGTCCAGGTTGTCCGGAGCGGCGTCGAAATCGTTCCAGAGGCTCCACTGCTGGCCGAACGTCCAGTTGCCGATGGTGATGTTGGCGTGGCGCACGTGCGAGGTGGAGGTGTTGAGATCGTATTCGATCTTGGTCCCGATATCGCCGATGCCACTGGGAGTGGTGCTGGCGAAGCCAAAGCGGGTGGGCTGCCGGGCGAATTCAAACTGGTTGTTGGGCTGACCGGCCAGATTGCTCCAGTTGCTGTAGAAGAACGAGGAGGCCCAGGCGGTCTCGCCCTCGCTGTTGTTGGGAATGGCGTCGACCCAGTAGTTCAACTGGGCCCAGACGAAGCCGTAGACGCTCATCTTGGTGTCGCCGGACTGGAAGTCGGCGGCACGGAGGGAGGGAGCGCCGACGAGCAGTACGGCTGCCAGGGCGGTGGTGAGGTTGCGGATGCGGCTCATTGTGTTTCTCTCCTTTTGGGAAGTTGCTTGCAGCGAAGTGCAGGCAAGGTGGAACAGTGGCGGTTGTTGGTGCTACTTCTGGATGCCGGTGTCTGCGTCGGTGGCGCAGACGCCGGGGTGGAACCTGGGAGCCGCTGCCAAGGCCGTACCGCCGGCAAGCAGAAGAGCCACGGCCGGAAGCAGAGCGGCGGTATTCGAGAATCGCTTCACGAAACCTCCTTTTTTAGGTGGTGGGCCGGCGGATATGCCAACGAAGGGGTATGTGCAAGACTATACCCAAGGGTCGGTTTCTTGAATACAAAAAAATCATTCAAATATTGATTAATTGATATTTTCAACACTCAGAAAACAAGATCCTTTAACTTAAACATTTATATATTTGTGGCGAATGAATATAGTGTTTTAATGTTGTTGAAAATATCAAAGTAAAACTGCAGAAAATGAGTCACCTTTATGGAATTGCGCTTCCGCACAACACTCATGAATGGACTTTTCCGGCTCAAAATTAAATGCCAGCGGATCGGCTCATCCGTGAACGGGACGGCCGGTTAACCAATTTGTCATCAATGGGCTGCACATAAAATACAGCATCTAATAAGAATTTTATTTATATAAATAATTAAAAGGAAAAGACCGAGTGCGGGAGGCACCCCGTCAACGCTTGACCTCCTCCCCGGCCAAGGTGGAAGAGGGTTCCCCAGGCCCACCCCACGGGGTTTCGGCTTCATCGCCAGCCCGGCGGCATGGCTGCACAGACTGCCGCCGAGGGCCTCTCGGCGATTCCCTTGCGCGCGCCTTCGGGTCCGAGCGGGTTTGGGCGCCCGTTCCAGGCCCGGGCAGCCCTGGCAGGCGAAGCCTGCAACGGCTGCCAGGAAAGGCTCTGGCCAGGCTCCGGGGAGTTCCCGCCACCGGGGAGTTGGTGGGTGTGCCATGATGGTGGGATCCTCAAGATTGACCCGCACCCTGGGAGCAGACACATGAAGAAGTTCCTACTCGGATCCCTGATCCTCCTCGCGGCCGCCCCGTGGCAGACGGCCTTCGCGCAAGTCCAGACCCTGCCGCCCGAAATCTCCGGTCACATGAAAAAGGGCAAGAAGCTCGACCAGGTCTGGCTGAATCCCAAGTACGACACCTCCACTGGGTTCGTGATCGGCATGGTGAATACCCAGGCCGAGGGCACCTACGCCAATACCATCGACTACCTCCCCTACGTCCTGGGCCGGCTGACCATCCCCGGGTCCACCAACCAGCTGAACCTGGTCGTCACCAGCCTCGACGCCAAGTCGGGCTACTCCAGCAACCTCAGCATTGCCGACCTGAACGTGGAAGGACAGGTCGTGGACCGGGACGGGCAGTTGCTGATGGCGTTCAGGGACAGCGAGCATGACGAAAGCAAGGAAACCGCCATCCACGGCCTCGAGGCCTGCATGGACCACCTCGCTTCCAAGCTGGGCAAAGAGCTGGGCAAGCCGTTCGAGGACGCCCTGGTGCTCAAGATGGGCATGGCGAAGGGGGGCAACACCAACCCCAGCGGGCTGGTGCCCGGGGCGCCCAAGGGCCAGCCCCAGACCCTGAGCGTGGGCGAACGGCTGATGCAGCTGGACAACCTGAAGAAGAGCGGCCTCATCACCGAGGAGGAGTACAACCAGAAGAAGGCGGAACTCCTGAAGGAGCTGTGAGCCGGAAGGACTGAGGAAGGGCGCCCCCGGGACGGGGAGTCTTCACCTGGAGGGCCGGGGATCAGCGCTCCAGGGTGCCCGCGGGCCGCGGGCGCTCGTCCACGGTCAGGGTGAACACCTCGGGGCGGGCGTAGTGGCCGGCCACGTCCAGGTCGTACTTGCCGCGGATGGTGTCGTCCAGGTCGATGTCGGCGGTGAGGACCGTCTCCCGCCCGTAGACCGGCCCGGCCAGCACCTCTCCCAAGGGGCCGACGATGACGCTGCCGCCCTTGATCAGCTCGGTCTCCGGAGCGTCGCCCTGGATGCAGTCGTAGCGCCCGGGGCAGTCGGCGCGGGTGAGATACTGGACCGCGCTCAGCACGAAGCAGCGCCCTTCGGCGGCGATGTGGCGCATGGTGGGCTGCCACATCTCCCGGTCGTCCACCGTAGGCGCGCAGTAGACCTGGATGCCTTTCTGGTACATGGCCAGGCGCAGGGCCGGCATGTAGTTCTCCCAGCAGATGACGGCGCCCAGCTGGCCCACGGGGGTGTCCAGCACCGGCAGGGTCGAACCGTCCCCGAAGCCCCAGATCAGCCGCTCACTGGCGGTGGGCATCAGCTTCCGGTGCTTGCCCAGGAGCCGGCCGCCGGGGCCGAACATCAGGGCGGTGCAGTACAGGGTCGAGCCGTCCCGCTCGATCGCCCCGGTCACCAGGTGGGCCTCCAACTCCGCGGCGAAGCCGCCGATGCGCGCGGTCTCGGGGCCGGGCACGGCGATGGCCGAGGCGAAGTAGCGCAGGAAATCCTCCCTTCCGGCCGGGGAGCGGGAGCCCACCCGGGCGCCGAAGTCCAGGCCCTTGGGGTAGCCGCCCACGTAGGCCTCGGGGAACACCGCCAGGCGCGCTCCCTGCCTCTGCAGCTCCTCGCAGTGCTGCTGCATCCGGTCCAGGGTCCGGGGGGTGTCGAACAGGGTGGAGCCGGCCTGCACGACCGCGACGCGTTGCGGTTTCATGGGATTCTCCTTGTACCTCCATATTAATAAGGGCGCCGCCTCCGGGTCCGAAAGATTCCATGGGGAAGGCTTGCGGCGCGGACGCGGATCTCCGACACTGGCGGCTTTGTGGCACCCCTTTCCAAACCCTCTTACTGAGCGAGGATTCCCATGCGCCTGGTCACCGTCCTGCTGGCCCTCTCCCTGTGCGCGCCCGCGCGCCTTCCGACCTGGGGCAGCAAGGGGCACGAGATCGCGGCCGCCGCGGCGCTCCGCGACCTGCCGGCGGTGCTGGCACCCAGGTTCCAGGGCCAGGAGGAGACCCTGGCCGCCCACGTCAACGACCCGGACCGCTGGCGGGAAAGCGATCCCAACGAAGGTCCCCGGCACTACCTGGACTCGGAACCGTACGGGGGTCCCGACGCCGTGCCCAGGGACATCCAGGCCGCCCGGGCGCAGTTGGGCGAGGACGAGTTCCAGCGGGACGGCCAGGTGCCCTGGGTGATCCAGGACCGGGTGCGGGACCTGGCCGGCGCCTTCCAGGGCGGGGATCCGGACCAGGCGGCGTTCCAGGCGGCCATCCTGTGCCATTACGTGGGGGACCTGTGCGTCCCCCTGCACACCACCGAGAACCACGACGGGGAGCAGACCGGACAGAAGGGGGTGCACCACCGGTGGGAGAGCGGACTGGTGAGCCGTCTGGGCGACTGGCAGCCGGAGGCGCGCACCCCGGTCCTGGGACCGGATCCCCTGCTCGCCCCCTGGGCCTGGCTGCGGGACTCCTATGCCCTGGTGGCCACCGTGCTCTCGGACGACGCCGCCGCCAGCAATGCCGGGGCAGGGGCCTGGGCGGGGGCCGCGCCGGAGCTGGAGCGGGAATCCCGGTACTGGCAGGTGTTCGAGCGCCTGGAGGAGCCCCGGGTGAAGGAGCAGCTCACGCTGGCCGGCCAGCGCACGGCGCAGATGATCCTCCTGGCCTGGAACCTGGCGGGGCAGCCGGAGCGGGCAAGATCAGGTCACGCCGAGGATTGACAGGGCCGGTTCCTGGTCGTGGATGGTGATCCGGCCGGCGGCGTCGGCCGGAGCCTTGGGCACCCGCACGGTCAGCACCCCGGCCTTCAGGGTGGCGCTGGTCCGGTCGGGGCAGGCTCCGGCCGGCAGGGTGAAGGAGCGGGAGAAGCGGCCGAAGGTGCGCTCCAGGGCGTAAAAGTCCGCCTCGTCCCCCATGGGCTCGGGCTCCCGGGTCCCGGTGAGGGTGATCCGCCCGGCGGTCCAGGTGATCTCCAGGTCCTCCCCCCGGACGCCGGGCAGGTCCGCCAGGAACACATAGCAGGAATGGGTCTCCAGGATGTCGAAGCTGGGATTGAACACCGGGTCCGCCTCCCGGGCCACCTTGGCCACGTCTTGGTCCAGGAAGGGATCCCAGCCCATGAGCCTGCGCACGGGGGCCGAGGGGGCGGAGGCGGGTTTCTTGTGCCGGAGCTTTGGCATGGTACTACCCCTTATACGAGAAAAAAATGATTTAATAAATTAATAACCTGGATCTTCACGATGCATCGAAGATCAAGGCCATCGGTACGATCTATCTCAAATTTAGGTCCACGCTGTTCGCGTCGCCATTTTTTACCATGACTATTTTCGATTAAATTCATATTTATTCAAGGTATTGTCCTGAAATTAAAGTTTGCTGACACGATTAAGTGCAAGAACGCATTAATTGAGCTTCATGGCCATCGCGACCCAGGCCAGACGGCCCGGTTCCTCGATCCGCCGGGAGGAAACCGGGTAGCCCGGGACCGGGACGGCCCTGCGGTTGACGTGCTCCACGTAGGCCCGGTCGAACAGGTTGTCGATCCCGAACCGGAACTGGAGGGCCTCGGCCTGGGCCGGGCGCCACCGGCCGTCCAGGGAGAACACCGCGAATCCGGGGGTCCGGCCCAGGTCCAGGCCGGCGATGCCGCCCTGGCCCGGGGTGTACCGGTCCTGGGGCGCCACCATCCGCACCCGGGTGCCGGCGGCCCAGCCCGGTGTCTCCCAGGCCAGGCCCAGGCGGGCCTCCGGGGGCGGGATCTGGGCCAGGGGCACGCGGTCGGTGCGGTTCTCGCCCCAGGCGCCGGCCAGGCTCCCCTCCGCCCGCAGGGGGCCGCCCAGGTCCGCGGCCAGGATCCATTCCCCGCCCCAGGTGCGGGCCTGGACATTGCGGACCCCGAGGCCGGACCCGGGGGGACCGGCCGCCTGGAGCAGGATGAAGTCGGAGACCTGGCCGAGGTACAGGGACAGGGCGGCCCGCACCGCGCGGCCCTGGCGGCTGGCGCCCAGGTCCAGCTGGGTGGTCCGCTCCGGCCGGGTGCCGCACTGCCCCTCCAGGGGGATCAGCTCCCAGTAGTCCGGGGGCCGTTGGGTGTGGCCCAGGCCCGCGTAGGCCGCGGTCCCGGACTCCGGCCGGCCCCACTCGCCCCGCACGAAGCCGGCACCCAGGGTCCGGTCCCGGTCGGCGGGGCCCGGGGGCGGCCGATCGCGGAGGTCCCGGGCCCGCCACCGGTCCACCCGCGCTCCGGCCACCAGACGGTGGGCGTCGCCCAGCGGGCGGCTCCATTCTCCGAACAGGCCGGCGTCCTCCAGGAGCGCGTCCGGGGCCCTGGGCCGGCTCGTCACCGGCAGGGCCCAGGGATCCCGGCTCCAGCGCAGGTCATGCCGGCTGGCCAGCGCCTCGGCACCCAGGATCCACTCGCCCTCAGCCTCCGGCGCCAGGGCGGCTTCCACCCTGACGCCCCGGGTGGTCCGCCGGGGGTTCCGGGCCATGGGCCCGGGCGCCCCGGTGGAACTCCGCAGGGTGATGTTGTCCATCACGTGGTCCACGTCGTTGAGGTAGGCCTGGACCTCCACCCGCTCCCACCGGCCGCCCGGGTCGCGCAGTTCCAGGACCAGGCCCAGGTTCCGGCGCAGGAACCGGACCCCGTCCAGGCCCCGGTCGGCGTACGCGGCCTGGCCGTCGCTCCGCGTACCCCGCACCTCCACCCGGGCGCCCGGGGCGGGGGTCCAGCCCAGGGCTCCGTAGAGGCTCCAGCGGTCCTGGCTGGAATGGACGACCCGGCCGGCTCCGGACCGGTAGTCGCCGCTGCTGGTGCGCAGGCCGGAGGCCCGGCCGTACCAGCGCGGGCTGCCGGCCTGGACCTCCAGCGAGATGTCGGCGCGCCCGAACCCGCCCACGGTCCAGCCGGCCGTTCCGGTCCACCCGGGCTGCTCCCAGGCCGGGGGGAGCCGCCGGAACAGCACTGTCCCGGCGGAATACCCGGGGCCGTGGCGCACGGTCTGGGGGCCCTTCACCACCTGGACCCGGTCGTAGGCGCCCGGGAACAGGTAGGCGGTGGGGGGATCCATGCGCCCGCCGCAGCCGCCCGGGGTCTCCTCCCCGTCGGTCAGCACCCCCACGCGCGAGCCGCCCATGCCGCGCAGGACCGGATCCCCGTCGATGCCGCCTTTGCGCACCACCCCGAAGCCCGGGAGGGCCCGCAGGCATTCGGCGCCGTCCTGGGCCGGACGCTGCCCGCGGAGGTCCAGGTCCGCCACCAGCGGCCCGGCCGGGATCGGCGCGGTCACCGGCACGGTGGCGCCGGGCGGCGCCCCCGGCCCGGGGGCCAGGGCCAGGAGCAGGACCTCAGGGAACAAGGGACTCCCGCACCATCTTCAGGAGGGTGTTGTACCTGTAGGAGGAGACCCAGGGCGGCGATGGGGGGAGCCGGGCAGCGATGAGTCGTTCCAGATGGACCGGCATGGGGAGGCACCTTTGGTCTCCCTGGGTTGTGCCGCCACCCGTTGGGTGGTTCCGCGCCGGAGTTTAAGCCAGGCGCCCGGCCAGGGCCCGCCCGGTGTGGCCGCCGCCGGCCGCCACCGCCCGGGGAGCGCCCTGGGCGACCAGGGCGCCGCCGCCGGCGCCGCCCTCGGGCCCCAGGTCGATCACCCAGTCCGCCCGGGCGATGAAGTCCAGGTCGTGCTCCACCGCCACCACCAGGTGGCCGGCGCGGGCCAGGGCGCCCAGGGCGTCCAGGAGCCGGTCCGTCTCACCGGCGCCCAGCCCGCGGGTGGGCTCGTCCAGCAGCACCGCCGCGGGACGCTCTCCGGCCCGGGCCAGCAGGCCCGCCAGCTGGATGCGCCCGCGTTCCCCCGCGGACAGGGCGGCGCTCTCCTGGCCCAGGCGCAGGTAGCCCAGGCCCACGCCGGCCAGGGCCCCGAGCGGGCCTTCGATGCCGGCATCATCCGGGAAGCGCCGGGCCGCCTCCTGCACGGTGGCGTCCAGCAGGTCGGCGATGCTGAGCCCGTCGATCCGGCACGCCAGCACCTCGGGGCGGAACCGCCGCCCCTGGCACTCCTCGCAGCCCACGGTCACGTCCGGGAGCAGGTCCAGGGCCACGGTGACCACCCCGCGCCCGGCGCAGGCCTCGCAGCGGCCTCCCGGCTGGGCGGTGCCGAAATGGCGGGCCGCAAGCCCCGACACCTTTGCCTGGGGCGTCGCGGCGAAGGCCCGGCGCAGCCGGTCCGCCACCCCGGCCAGGGTGGCCACGGATCCGGCCCCGCCCGGACCGGGGCCGGCCTGGTCCAGGACCAGCACATCCTCCAGGGGCTGACGCAGTTCCAGGCCGGCGCAGCCCACCGGGCCCCGGCCCCGCCGGCGGGCGTCCAGGGAGGCTCCCAGGACGCCCAGGACCAGGGAGGACTTGCCGGAGCCCGAGACGCCGGTGACCGCCACCAGGGCACCGCCCGGGAAGGCGACGTCGATGCCCCGCAGGTTGTGCAGGAAGGCCCCGCGCACGGTGACCCCGGGCCGGAACGGGCGGGCCGCGGGCGGGGCCGGATGGACCCGCTCCAGCAGACGCCCGGCGCGGGAGGTCCCGGCGGCCCTGAGTTCGGCGGGCGTTCCGGCCGCCACCAGGCGCCCGCCCTCGGGCCCGGCCCCGGGGCCCAGTTCCAGGATCCAGTCGGCCCGGGCGATGAGGTCCGGATCGTGCTCCACCACCACCACCGCGTTGCCGGCGTCGGCCAGCTCCCGCAGCAGCCCGGAAAGCCGCGCGGTGTCCCGGGCGTGCAGGCCCCGGGTGGGTTCGTCCAGGACGTAGCAGACCCCCGCGAGGCCCTCGCCCAGGGCGGCGGCCAGGCGCACCCGCTGGGCCTCGCCCCCGGACAGGGTGGCCATCTCCCGCCCGGGGGCCAGATAGCCCAGGCCGGCCCGGTCCAGGGAGCGCAGGCGGCGCAGCAGGTGGGCGCGCAGCTCGGCTTCGGCCGGGCCGGCCGGCTCGGCGCCCGGGCCCCGCTCCAGCCATGCCAGCAGGTCGGTCACGGCCATGGCGGCCAGTTCCGGCAGACGCCGGCCGGCGAAGGTCACCGCCCGGGACTGGGGATTCAGGCGCTCGCCGTGGCATTCCGGGCATTCCCGCTCGGCCATGAGCTCCTCCAGGGCTTCGCCCTTGGCGTCCCGGTGGGTCCGTTCGTACTCCCGGTCCACCAGGGCGGCCAGGCCGGCCCAGGGGGTATCCAGGCGGTGCACGCCCTGGACCCGGCCGCGGCGGTAGTGCCACTGGACCTGGAACACCCGGTCCCCGCAGCCGGCCATGGCCACCTGGCGCTCCCGGGGACCCAGGTCACGCCAGGGCCGGGTGAAGTCCAGCCCCAGGGCCTGGCCCACGGCCCCCAGGATCGCCAGGTGCTGGCCGTCCGGCTCCCCCAGGTAGACGCCGAACCGGGTGCCCTCCAGGGCGCCGGCCCCGAGGGGGCGCTCGGGGTGGGACACCAGCCGCTCGGGGTCGCAGGCCTGGATGAAGCCCAGCCCGTTGCACCGGGGGCAGGCGCCGGCCTGGGCGTTGGGGGAGAAGGCCGCGGCCCAGAGGGGAACGAGGACCTGGCCGCAGGCGCAGGCGCCGCCCTGGACCGCCGCCCCGCAGGCCGGGCAGGTGCGGCTCCCGGCCCGGGCGAACAGCAGGCGCAGGAGCTGGTCCAGCTCGGTGACGGTGCCCATGCGGGATCTGGGGTTGCGCCGGCCGGGCTGCTGGGGCACCGCCACCGTGGCCCGCAGCCCGCGGGCCGAGGCCAGTTCCACCCCGCCCCGGCGGGGCAGCAGCCGCCGGGCCCAGGGGGACACCAGGTCGGCGAACCGGTTGCGGGCCTCGGCCAGCAGGGTGTCGAACACCAGGGACGACTTGCCGCAGCCCGAGGGCCCGGTGACCACCGTAAGGCCCGTGGCCGGGAGGTCCAGGTCCAGCCCGCGCAGGTTGTGGGTGGTCACCCCGCGCAGCTCCATGGGCGGCTCCGGTCCCTCCGTCCCGGCGTCCGGCGTCTCCGCTGCCGTGGGTCCGGCTGTCCCCGCCAGGTACCGGCCGGTGAGGGATTCCGGGCAGGCCGCCACCGCCGCGGGGGGCCCCGCCACCACCACCCGGCCCCCCCGGGGGCCGCTGCCCGGTCCCAGGTCGATGACCTGGTCCGCGGCCCGCACCACGGCCAGGCCGTTGTCCGCCACCAGCAGGGTGTGGCCGGCGGCCAGCAGCCGGTCCCAGGCCTCCAGGAGGACCTCCACGTCGGCCGCGTGCAGGCCGGCGGTGGGCTCGTCCAGGGCGATGAGCGCGCCGCCGCCCCGGGGCTTGGCCATGGCCAGCTCCGCCGCGAGCTTCACCCGCTGGGCCTCGCCCCCGGAAAGGGCGGTGGCGGGCTGGCCCAGGGGCAGGTGGCCCAGGCCGCAGTCCATCAGGGCGGCCAGAATGCGCCGCAGGCGGGGGTGGTCGTGGAAGCATTCGGCGGCCTGGGCGACGCTGCCTTCCAGGAGGTCGGCCACGGTCCGGCCCCGGTAGCGCACCGAGAGCACCTCCGGGTGGAACCGGCGGCCGCCGCAGGCGTCGCAGACCAGGTCCAGGCGGCCCAGGTGGCGCATGCCCACCTCCACCACCCCGGCGCCCTCGCAGGCTTCGCAGCGCCCGCCGGCGGTGTTGAAGCTGAAGTGGCCCTTGCCCAGGCCCAGGGCCCGGGCCTCGGGGGTGGCGGCGAACAGGTCCCGGATCAGGTCGAAGGCGCCGGTGTAGGTGGCGGCGTTGGAGCGGGGGGTGCGGCCGATGGGGCCGGCGTCCACGCTCACCAGGCGGCGGAACGGGGGCAATATGACCGAGGGGGGACCGCCCGCTCGCGCAGCTCGTTCTTCGTCCCCCCTCGGACTCCCCCACACCGTGCCCGGGCGAAGCCCGGGCACGGTGTCGAGGCGGGCAATGACAGCTTCCAGGAGGGAGGTCTTGCCCGCCCCGGAGACCCCGGTGACCACGTTCAGGGCGCCCAGTGCCAGGTCCACGGTGAGACCGCGCAGGTTGTGGCGGTCCAGGCCCTCCAGGCGCACGTGGCCGGTCCCGGTCCGGACCGGGCGTGGCGGGCGGGGCGGGTTGGCCCATTCGCTGCCCAGCCAGCGGGCGGTGGGGGTGTCCCCGACCGGGGGCGGGGGGCCGCTCCACAGCAGGCGTCCGCCCAGGGCTCCGGGGCCCGGGCCCAGGTCCACCTGCCAGTCGGCGGCGCGCACCACCTGCGGGTCGTGGTCCACCGCCACCACCGTCTGGCCCTGGTCCCGCAGCCGGCGCAGCACGCCCACCAGGCGGCCCACATCGTGGGGGTGCAGCCCCGCCGAGGGCTCGTCCAGCACCACCAGCAGGCCCCGCAGCTCGACCAGGGCGAGGCCCAGCAGACGCAGGCGCTGGGCCTCGCCCGGAGAGAGGGTGGGGGCGGGACGGTCGAAGGCCAGGTAGTCCAGGCCCAGCTCCGCCATCAGGCCGCACCGGGCCAGCAGCTCGGCCCGGATGGGCGCCAGGACCGGCTCCTCCTGCGGATCCGGGGCGGCCGCTTCCAGGAAGGTCCCCAGCTCCGCGGCGGTCAGGGCCCCCAGGTCCACGATCCGCCGGCCCCGCCACAGCACCGCCAGGGCCTCGGGGCGCAGCCGGCCGCCGGCGCAGTCGGGACAGGGGCCGGTGCGGGCGTAGCGCAGGATGGAATCGTTGCGCTTGCCCCGGAGAATCTCCTCCATGACCGGCACCAGGCCGCGGTAGAAGCCTTCCTGGCGGGGTCGGGCGGTGATCCCCTCCCAGCGCAGGCGGGACTCCAGCGGGTGCTTGCCGTACGGAATGCGCAGCCGGTCCGAGCCGTACAGCACCACCTTGCGCGCCTCCTCGCCCAGGTCCGCCCAGGGGATGTCCACCGAGGCGCCGTGGGCGCGCAGAACCTGGTCCAGCACCGCCAGGGTCACCTGGGAGTACATGAGGTAGCCGTTGGGGAGGCTGACCCGCAGGGCGCCCTCCCGGAGGGTCCTGGCCGGGTCGGCCACCAGCAGGTCCAGGTCCAGCCGGTCCTCCACCCCCAGGCCCTGGCAGCGCGGGCAGGCCCCTTCCGGGCCGTTGAAGGAGAACAGGGAGCGCCTCGGCCGGTCCGGGCCGGCGCTCTGGCCCAGGCGGGCGTACAGCACCCGGAGCAGGTCCCACACCTCGGTCAGGGTGCCCACGGTGGAGCGGGGGTTGCCCAGGGCGACCCGCTGGCCCACCGCCACGGCCGGGCCCAGGCCGTCCACCGAGGTGACCGCGGGGCGGGACAGCCCGCCCGCGAACTGGCGGGTGAACGCCGGCAGGGTCTCCAGGAACCGCCGCTGGCCTTCCCGGAACAGGGTGTCGAAGGCCAGGGACGACTTGCCGGAGCCGGACACCCCGGTGACCACCGTGAGCCGGGCCCGGGGGATGGCCAAGTCGAAGCCCTGGAGGTTGTGCTCCCGGGCGCCCCGGACGACCAGATCCCGCGGCCCCTCAGTCACGGCCGGCTCCGGGGACGGACAGGCGCGCCGAGACGGCCCGCAGCGTCGCGGGCGGCCTCGGCGCGCGGGGCGGAAGCCGGATCAGCCGGCGACGATCGCCTCGGACGGGCAGGTGGAGGCGCAGGCCCCGCAATCGATGCAGGTCTCCGGGTCGATGACGTAGATGGGATCGCCTTCCTTGATGGCCTCGGTGGGGCATTCGCTGACGCAGGCGCCGCAGGCGACGCAGGATTCGGTGATGATGTGGGCCATGGTCGGTCTCCAGAATGGACAACTCAAAATAAGGTAGAAACCTCCGGGAATTGGTCACAATCCGGTGGGGGCCGCCCGGATCACACCCGGAACACCGAGATCCGTCCGGACAGGGTCTCGGCCACCTGGGCCAGGTCCTTGGCGGTGCGGGCCACCTCGTCGGTGGTGGCGGACAGCTGGGTGGCGGCCGAGGCGGTCTGGATGGATTCCTGGACCCCCTGCTCCACCTGGCGCGCCGCCTCCTCCCCGGTGCGGCTCTGCTCGGCGGTGGCCTGAGCGATGTGCCCGGTGAGCCGGCCGAAGGCGGATAGGTCCTGGTGGATGGTCTCCAGGGACTGGACCGTGGCCGCCACGGTCGACCCGCCCCGGTCCACGGCGGTCCGGGCCTCCTGGATGAGCCTGGTCACGTCCTTGGCCGCCTGGGCGGAGCGCTCGGCCAGCTTGCGCACCTCCTCGGCCACCACGGCGAACCCCTTGCCCTGCTCCCCGGCCTTGGCCGCCTCGATGGCGGCGTTGAGGCTGAGCAGGTTGGTCTGCCCGGCGATCTCCTGGATCACCAGCATGGCCTTGGAGATGTCCCCGGCGGTGCGGACGATCCCGGCCATGGCCTCGGTGGTGTCGCCTCCGGCCCGGGTGCCGCGCTCCGCGGCGGCCTGGGCCTCCTCGAGCTTCTGCCGGGTCTCCTGGGCGCCGGCGGCCACTTCCGAGATGCTGGTGGCCAGTTCGGTGATGGCGGCCGCGGTGCGTTCGGCCCCGCCTTCCTGGGTCTGGGCGCTCCGGGCGATGGCGCCGGTGGCGGTGGCCATCTGGTCGGCGCTGGCGGAAAGCTGGTGGGCACCGCTGGCCACCTGGTGGACCCCCTCCATGATGGCCTCCATGGTGCGCTGGAGCTGGTCCCCCATCCGGTTCAGGGTGGCCGCCATGGCCCCGAACTCGTCCCGGCTGGCCATGTGGCTCCGGACCCGCAGGTCGCCGGCCGCGGTGGCCTCCAGCACCTGGGAGAACTCCCGCAGCGGGCCGCTGATGCTGTTCGCCAGCAGCCATCCCAGCAGCAGGCTCACCACCGCCACCGCGCAGCCGGCGGCGATGGCCAGGGCCACCGCGCGGCCGTAGTTCCTCTGGGTGGCCGTGAGGGCGTCCTTGGCCTGCTCCAGGTCGGCGTCCACCAGCCGGGTCACGGTACCGTTCAGGGTGCGGTCCAGGGGCATGAACTTGTCCTGGATGAGGGCGGCGGCTTCACTGCTCCGCCCGGCCCGCACCGCCGGGAAGATCTCCTTGTCCCTCAGGTCCCGCATGGCGTCGTAGCCGGCCACGATCTCGGCGCACTGGTCCCGGGCGGCCCGGTCGCCGCTGGGAGTGAGGCTGGCGAACAGGGTCATGGCCCGTTCGAAGTCCTCGTCGTAGCTCTTGCACAGGGCCTCGTTCTTGGAGAGCGCGTCGGGATCCTTCAGCAGGGGCTGGGCGACGGTGGCGTACTGCATGCGCAGCCGCGCCGCGTTGCCCAGGCCCAGCTGGGCGATGGGGCTCAGGTTGCCGTTGAACTGGTTCCGGGCGTCCAGGAACGAGGCGCGCAGGCTCCACAGGCTGAACCCCGCCAGTCCCGCCACGAACACCAGGACGAGACCGAACGCCAGCGCCAGCCGCGACCGCACCGAGAGATCGTGGAACCATGCCATGCCCATCCAGCCGCCTCCTCCAGCCGGGTCGCGCGAACCTTCCCAGCCCCGTATTTTCGGCCCACGGCGGAGCGACGCCGTTCAAGTGCAAGGATGTCCGCCGGAGGGCTATTCGAGTTTGCCACGGCGGCTTCCCGCCCGGGGCGAAAAATGTTGATTCCATCACAGGTCCGGACGGGTCCCCGGGGCCGGGTCGTTGCCGCCCTCCCCATTTCCGACCGATCAAGTATGATTAGGCTGGTTTTTCCCATCCGACCCCTCCCGCAGGCGCCCATGAACATGCCCCCGAGCCGAACCAACCCCAGGAACTTCCAGAGCCTGGTCACCGCCATCGTGGCCAGCGACCTGGCCGAGCCGCGCACCCGGCACATCGACGCCGGCTACCTGCCGAACCGGGACACGGTCATCGAGATCGTCAAGCTGATCCGGGAACTGCTGTTCCCGGGGTATTTCGGCCGGCAGCACCTGACCTCGTCGACCCTGGAGTTCCAGGTGGAGGAACTGGTCCGGTCCATCGACGCCCGCCTGTTCGAGCAGGCCCGCAACGCCATCCGCCACCAGGCCAGCCGCCGGGGCCAGCCCTGCACGGACTGCGACCAGGGGGCCGAACGGATCGTGCGGGAGCTGCTGGAAGCCGTCCCCCGCCTGCGGGCCGTCCTGGCCACCGACGTCCAGGCGGCCTTCGACGGCGATCCGGCCGCCTCGGACTGCGACGAGATCATCTTCTCCTACCCGGGGCTGATGGCCATCTCCACCTACCGGGTGGCCCACGAGCTGTGGCTCAACAAGCTTCCGCTGGTCCCCAGGATCATGACCGAGTACGCCCACAGCCTGACCGGCATCGACATCCATCCGGGGGCCTGCATCGACGAGTCGTTCTTCATCGACCACGGCACCGGCGTGGTCGTCGGCGAGACCACGGTCATCGGCAAGCGGGCCAAGATCTACCAGGGCGTGACCCTGGGGGCCCTGTCCACCCGCGGCGGCCAGTCCCTGCGCGGGGCCAAGCGGCACCCGACCCTCATGGACGAGGTGACGGTCTATTCCGGCGCCTCCATCCTCGGCGGGGAGACGGTCATCGGCGAGGGGGCCGTCATCGCCAGCAACGTGTTCGTCACCCAGTCGGTGCCGCCCCGCACCCGGGTCAGCGGCCGGAACCTGGAACTGCAGTACCGCAACCACGCCCCGGTGGAGTTCAAGCAGGCCTTCCCGGCCGACTGGGTCATCTGACCATGGAGGCCCTGGAAGCCCTGTTCCGGCGCCAGCGGGACGCCCGCTGGCGGGTGGCCGGCACCTCCGCGGACCAGCGCCGGGCCCGGCTGAAGGCCCTGCTGGCGGCCCTGGCCGCGCGCCGGAAGGAAGCCCACGCGGCCCTGGCGGCGGATTTCCGCAAGGTCCCGGAGGAGGTGGACCTGGCCGAGCTGTATCCGCTGGCCGCCGAGCTGCGCACCACCATCCGCCGCCTGGAGGACTGGATGCGGCCGGTGAAGGTGCGCGCGCCCCTGGGCTTCGCCGGCAGCCGGGCCTGGGTCCGCTTCGAGCCCAAGGGCGTGGCGCTGATCATCAGCCCCTGGAACTATCCCCTGTTCCTGACCCTGGGGCCTCTGGTCTCCGCGGTGGCGGCGGGCAACTGCGCGGTGCTCAAGCCGTCGGAATTCACCCCGCACGCCTCGGCCTTCCTCAAGTCCCTGGTGTCCGAAGTCTTTCCCGAGGAGGAGGCGGCCGTGGCGGAGGGGGACCAGGGCACGTCCGAGGCCCTGCTGAGACTCCCCTTCGACCACATCTTCTTCACCGGCAGCCCAGAGGTGGGCCGGCTGGTGATGAAGGCGGCGGCTGTGCACCTGGCCTCGGTGACCCTGGAGCTGGGCGGCAAGTCCCCGGTGCTGGTGGACGCCGACGCGGATCCGCGGACGGCGGCCCGGCGCATCGCCTGGGGCAAGTTCCTGAACGCCGGCCAGACCTGCGTGGCCCCGGACCACGTGCTGGCCCACCCCAGGATCCACGGTCCCCTGGTGGCGGAGCTGGGCCGGGCGGTGGCAGCCTTCTATGGCGCCACCGAGACCGAGCGCAAAGCCAACCCCGACTATGCCAGGATCGTCAACGCCCGCCACCTGGGGCGGCTGCGGCGCCTGCTGGAGGCCTCCGGCGGGCAAGTCCGGCTGGGGGGCGAGTGGGACGAGCGCGACCACTACTTCGCCCCCACCCTGGTCACCGGCGTGCCCCTGGAGGCGCCCCTCATGCGGGAGGAGATCTTCGGGCCGATCCTGCCGGTGCTGGAGGTGCCCGACCTGGAGGCGGCGGTGGAACGGGTCAACGCCGGGCCCAAGCCGCTGGCGCTGTACATCTTCACTGGGCGCCAGGACCGGGCCGAGGACCTGCTGGCCCGCACCACCGCCGGCGGGACCTGCATCAACGACACGGTCCTGCACTTCGCCCACCCGGGGCTGCCGGGAGGCGGGGTGAACGGCTCGGGGATCGGCAAGGCGCATGGCGTGCACGGGTTCCGCACCTTCTCCAACGAGCGCGCGGTGCTGTGCAGCCGGGCGTGGTACTCGCCGATCCAGTGGATGTATCCGCCGTTCACGCCGCGGGTGCGGAAGCTGATCGATTTGATGTTGCGGTACCTTTAGCTACCTCCCCGCGAACTCGTCCATGGTCCGGTCCACCCCGAAGAACCGCATCACCGCGTCGAACACCCCCAGGGGCAGGGTCCGCGCCCACAGCACGGCCACCACGAACCGGGGCAGGATCAGGCGCCGGCGGTCGGCCTGGACCGCCCCCAGGATGCGGCGGGCCACGTAGTCCGGGTCCAGGATGGGCAGCAGCCGGCGGAACCGGGTCTTGACCCCGCGGAACATGCCGGTGTCGATGTACCAGGGGCACACCACGGTGGTGCGGATGGGGTGGCCCAGGCGCTTGAGCTCCAGGCGCAGGGACTCGTCGAAGCCCACGGCGGCGAACTTGGAGGCGCAGTAGTCGGTGAGCCGGGAGGTGCCGCCCAGGCCGGCGGCGGAGGCGATGGTCACCACGTGCCCCCGGCCCCGCTCGATCATGGCCGGCAGGAAGGCGCGCACGGTCCAGAACAGGGCCAGGGCGTTCACCTGGAAGGTGCGCTCGATGGCCTCGTCGGAGCATTCCAGCAGGGTCTTGCCGGTGACGATCCCGGCGTTGTTGATGAGGATGTCCACCGGGCCGCGCCGGGCCAGGACCCGGGCCGAGGCGGCCTGGACCGCGGCGCGGTCGCACAGGTCCACCGGGAAGGCCTCGGCGTCCCCCCCGTCCCGGCGCAGTTCGTCCCGCACCGCCCGCAGGCGGTCCTCGTCCCGGTCCAGGAGGGACACCCGGGCGCCCCGGGCGCAGGCGCCCAGGGCCAGCAGCCGGCCGATGCCGCCGGCGGCGCCGGTGATGAGCACGTGGGCGGCGCGGAACCGGGTCATGGGATCCTCCGGGATGGACTCACGGCGCCTTCCGCAGCGACGCCGCCAGGGCAGCCAGGGCGGCGATGCCCTCGGCGGGGTACCCCGCATTGCGGTCCCGGACAGCGGCGCCGAAGGCCGGGAACTGGCGGTAGTCGGCGGCGGAGTCATATTCATCCGTGATCCGGCCGTGGTCGAAGTGCCCGCCCTGGGCGGGCGGCGTTGCGAGGTACAGGACCAGGGCCATCCAGGTCTTCACCTCCTGGAACGCACCGCCGGGGTCCAGGTCGATGCGGTTGGCCAGGATGGCCTTGAGCCCGCCGGGGGTGGCCCCGGACAGGCGGTCGTCGCCCTGGGCGGAGCGGTAGATGGGCGCGAGGGGGCCGAACCTGGCCTGCATCCCCTCCATCCCCAGCAGGGCGTACAGGTCCAGGACCACCCGGATCCGGCCGGGGCCCAGGGGCGCGGACGGGCCGGTGCAGGCCGGGTCGTCTGGGGCGAAGGCCGAGACCGGGGCGATGGCCGCCAGGCCCCTGGCCAGGAGCAGGGCCTCCAGCCCCGGGGCGCCCCCGGCCGAGGCCTGGGCGGCGGCCGCCACTTGGCCCACCAGCGCCAGGTGGGCGGCGATCTCGGCCGGGTCCGGGTCCCGGTCCGTCAGGCGGATCAGGGCGCCGGCGTATGGGTTGCCCTCGGCCAGGGCGGCCCGGAGGGCGGCGCCCTGGTCCCGGGGCAGCGTCCCCAGGGCCTCCATGGCCCGGGCGGCCGGGGCGGACCCTTCGGCGGCGCGCCGTCCGGTGAGGGTCACCGCGGTGGCGGCGGCGGCGGTCTCGAAGAAGGCCGGCCCCCCGGCCGGGTCGAGGGCGTACTCCAGCCCCGACAGGTTGAGGTAGAAGTCCGGGTCGGCCAGGCCGGTCTGGGCGAGGAGCTGGAGGGCGCACAGCTCCCGGACCCCGTCCGGGCCCAGGTAGGCGGAGATCAGGGGCACGCCGCCGGTCCGGGCCTGGGAGGCGTCGGGGGTGAGGCCCAGGGCCAGGAGCCCGTAGAGGTCGGCGAAGGTGATGGAGGCGCGGGTGTCCAGGCCCCCCCGCAGCTCGCCGGTGGCCACCGCCGACGCGGTGAAGGGCGTGGGGTCTGCGTCCGGGGGATACGCCCGTGCGGACCGGGGCAGGAGGGCGTTGGGGACGGCGCGCAGGGCGTCGGCGCACAGGTCGCCCAGCCCGTTCGGGCAGGGGAACGCCTGGCGCCCGTTGGAGTCCAGGCTGGCGGGGCCCTGCGCCACGGGGTGGTAGATGCCCCGGGCCGGATCCTGGGGGACGTAGTCCCCGAACCCCGGCAGCCTGGCCAGGACATCCTGCAGGGCCCGGTTCAGGCCGGCGTCGGCCGCGGTCAGGATGAGGGCGAAGGCCGGGTCGGAGGTGGGGCTGATGCCCAGCTGGGCCAGGCTGGCGTCGGTCATGGCGCGGTTCTCCGAAGCCTCCAGGTCCACCCCGCCCCCGGGCCGGCACACCAGGTCCAGGCGGGCGACGTTGGTGCCGAAGGCCCCGGCGCAGCAGATCAGGGTGGTCCAGGCCCCGTTGGCCACGGACCGGGCCGAGCCCAGGGGGTTGTGGGTGTGCCCGGAGGCGATCACGTCGATCCCGGTGACGTGGCGGGCCAGGTCCACGTCCTCCCCCTCGGCGCCGCCGTCCTGGGTCCCGGCGTGGTCCAGGGCGACCACCAGCCGGCAGCCCTGATGGTCCCGCAGGTCGTCCACCAGCGTCTGGACCCGGGCGTAGTCCCGGGCGTAGTCGGTGAACGTCACCGGTCCCGCGGCGGGCGCGGAGCGGGCGGCGTCCCGCCCCATCAGCCCCAGGAAGCCCACCCGGAGGCCGTTGGCCAGGGTCTGGACCCGGGCGGGGCGGATCACCTTGCCCGGGCCCACCAGCGGGGCCAGGTAGGGATCGCCGTGGGGCTCCAGGTTGGAGGCGACGATGGGGGTGCGCAGGCCGAAGGCGAGGCGGGCCGCCGTCAGCATCCCGGCCAGGCCCGCGGGGGCGTAGTCGAACTCGTGGTTGCCCAGGGTGATGCAGTCGTAGCGCAGGGCGTCGGCGAACCACAGGGCCAGGGGGGCCTGCTCCAGGGTGAGGTCGTAGAGGGTGCCCATGCTCCAGTCGCCCGAGTCCACCAGCAGCACCGGGTGCCCGGCCCTGGCCCGCACCGCCGAAACAAAGGCGGCGATCCGGGGGTAGCCGCCGGCGGGGGACGCCTCCGCGCCCATGTGCCCCGGACCCCGGGCGTGGTGGTGCAGGTCGGTGGTCTGGAGCAGGGTCACCCGGGCCTCCGCGCCCGCCCCCAGGCGCCGCGGCGGTTCGACCCCGCCGCCCGCGGCGCAGCCGATGCCGGCCACCGCGGCCAGCGCCGCGATCATGAGCAGAATCCTCCTTGCCTCCATGGGTCCTCCTTATCCGGACAGATGCCAATCCACGCCGACGGCGAGGATCAGGTAGCGCTTGTCGTATTCCTTGCGCGGGTCGATGGCGGCCCCGGCCGCGGCGAACCGCGCCCGCAGGGCCCCGTCGCCCACAGGGTCGGCCCACGGGTACGACCGGGCGAAGGCGGACCAGGCGATCCCGGCGTTGATCCGCAGGCGGCCCGAGGGTTCGAACCGGAACCCGGCCCCCAGCAAGAGGTAGTCGGCGTGGGCCCCGGGCAGGCTCACGTCCAGGGTGGCCGGCCGGGTCTGGCCGATCCGGGTCCAGGCGCCGCCGACGCTCGCCAGCCAGCGGGGCCCCAGGCGCCATTCCAGGGCCGCGGACGGCTCCCAGGTGTCCCGGTAGTCCCGGCGGGCCACGATGCCGTCGGCCGGGTCGTCCAGCATGTCCATGCGGGCGGAGTGCTCCAGGTAGGCGTTCAGGCCCAGGGAGGCGCGCAGCCGGGGGCTCGCCTGCCAGCCCAGCCCCGCCCGCCACACCTGGGGCAGGCCCAGGTGGGCCCGGCGGCCGTCCACGAACCGGCCGCCGCCGTCCTTGCCGTCCCGCACCGAGGTGCGGAACCACAGCCGGGTGGCCATCTCCCAGGTGAGGCTCAGCACCAGGTCCCCGGAGGGGAAGAAGTCCACGCACCCTTCCAGGGAATAGCCCACGGCCCGGGACACCAGGTCGACGGCCACCACGGCCTGGTTGCGCAGGTCGTGGCCGTTGCGGTCGTAGGTGCAGGCGCCGTCCGCCTCGCCCTGGATGTCCTGGCGGGCGTACACCAGGCGCCCGGCCAAGGCCACCGCGAACCGCGCGCCCAGGCGGACCGCGCCCCCATGCCTCCAGGCCAGCATGCAGGAGGAGCCCTTCTGCCAGGAGCGGGCGGGAAACCACGACCCGTCCAGCCCGGCCGCCGCCGCCGCGCCCTGGGCCTGGGCCGGGCTCCCCCCGGCCGCCAGCACCACCGCGCCGGCGTCGGCCCCGATCACCTGGGAGTAGGCGCCCCCGTAGCCGGCCGCCTGCCGGGCCGCGAGGTCCATGCTGGGCAGTCCGTCCCTCCACCGGCGCACGGCCGTGGCGCCGATGGTCTGCAGGGAGGTGAACAGGGCCCAGCGGTCCCGCCGGTAGGCGGCGTAGAGGTTGGGCACCAGCCAGACCGGGTTGCGGGACTCGTAGTTCCGGTCCCCCAGCACCGGGTTGCCCAGGGTCCGGACCGTGGCCCATTGCAGGAGGGTCTGGTTGCTCAGGTTGAGGGTGAGCCCGGGCCGCAGGCATACGGTGCCAGCCATGTTGTAGTGGACGATGTCGGCGTCGTCCACCGCGCTGTTGCGGTCGAAGCTGCGGATGTACTCGGCGCTCTGGTTGCTGTTGTAGAACACACCGCCGGCGATGGTGGGCAGCCAGGCAGCGCAGGCCAGGGCCGAGGCGGCGAGGCACCTCTCCAAGCGCGACTCCTTGAAAATTAATATTTAAGAAGAATATTTATTTATTTATTGCGATCATCATTTCAAATCGTAGATCAAAACGAGAAGCTGTGTCAATGGGCATCTCTCCACCTTTCCGCAATCTTGTTGTCAGCGTCTGGGACGCGTTTGGAAAATTTGGCAAACAAGATTCCCATCCCCATCGCTTCGGGGGCATGGTCCAGCCTGCGGGAATGGCTCTGATGTGCCCCCTCTGCGGGCTCCGACCCACTCCGGAAACCACTTGGACGCGGAGGCGCAGAGGGTCGCGGAGGATAAAAACCCGGAACATGGCCCAACCCGAACACACGTCACCACGGTGGCCTTTCAAGGAAGGCGACATCCAGCGGGTTATTCATTGCCGTTCTTGATCTTTTTCCCTCTGTGGCCCTCTGCGAGCTCTCCGCGCCTCCGCGTCCAAGTGGCTGCTGCAGACACCGATGCCTTTGCGCCAGGACGTGCAGGGCCGAACCTAATCGCCGAGAAATTGACCCCCTATTGACAGGAACGGCAGGTGGAAATAGCATCGTTCTCCCATAGAACTACGACCTTTGCCAATTAATTTTATATTTAGGTCATTAGATTTGACCTTCCGATGAAATCCCTCCCATGACCCCCGCCCAAGCCCCCATCCCCGGCACCGACGTGGAATTTCTGTCCTGGAGCGCCAAGGACCGGAGCGATGCCCTCCAGCGGGCCCGGACCCTGGACTTCGACCTGGTGATCATCGGCGGCGGGATCACCGGGGCCGGGGTGGCCCGGGAGGCGGCCCTGCGCGGGATCCCCTTCCTGCTGGCGGACAAGGAGGACTTCGCCTCCGGCACCTCCTCCCGCTCCTCCAAGCTGGTCCACGGCGGATTCCGCTACCTGGCCCAGGGTGAGTTCCGCCTGGTGCGGGAATCCACCACCGAGCGCAACTGGCTGCGCCACGCCCTGCCCAACCTGGTGCGGCCCCTGGGATTCCACCTGTGCGCCTGGGCCGGTGGCCATGATTCCCCGGTCCGGGTGCGGGCGGGCATCCTGCTGTACGACTTGTTGTCCAACGCCTTCAGCCGCTACCGGAACCTGCCCCACCGTTTCCTGACCCCGGCCCAGCTGGCCGCGCGGGAGCCGGCGGCGGCCACCGAAGGCCTGCTCATGGCCGGGCTGTACTACGACACCCTGGTGGACGACGCCCGGCTGGTGGTGGAGACCCTCAAGGAGGCCCGGGACGCCTCGGGGGGGCGGTCGGTGGCCCTGAACTACCTCAAGGCCGTGCGCATCGCCGGCGCCGGCGGCCGGGGCCTGGCGGTGGAGTTCGAGGACGGGCTCGGGGACCGCCGCTTCACCGTGCACGCCCGCTGCGTCCTGAACGCCACCGGGGCCTGGACCGACCGCACCCTGGCCCTGGCCGGGGCCGACTCCCGGATGATCCGCCCCACCAAGGGGGTCCACCTGGTGGTGCCCAACGCCCGCCTGGGCAACCGGGAGGCCTTCGTGCTCCGTTCCCTGGACGACGGCCGGACCTTCTTCGTCCTGCGCCGGGGCGAGGTGTCGGTGGTCGGCACCACCGACACCGACTACGCCGGCGACGCCGACGCCCCCTGGTGCGAGGCGGCGGACCGGGACTACCTCCTGCGCACGGTGAACCGGTTCTTCCCCGGGGCCCGGCTCACCGCCCGGGACATCCTCTCCACCTCGGCCGGGATCCGGCCCCTGGTGCGGACCCAGGGGGGCAGCGCCTCCTCGGTGTCCCGCCGGCACCTGCTGCTGGACCCGGGCACCGGCCTGGTGACCATCGCCGGAGGCAAGCTCACCACCTTCCGGACCATGGCCTGGGAGATCCTGGCGCGCTGTGCCCGGGCCGGCTACCTCCGGCCCCTGCGCGGGCGGGAAGCCCGCCGGGACTTCTCCCGCAGGCCCTTCAAGGTCGGCATGACCTGGGCGGCCTGGACCCGGGCGGCGGCGGACCTCGGGCTGGACCGCCTGGTGCCCGAGGCCACCGGCCGGCACCTGCACCAGCAGTACGGCAACCAGGGCCTGCGCATCCTCCGGGAGGTGCGCCGCTGGCCGGCCTCCGGCGAGCCGCTGGTGGAAGGGCATCCCTTCTGCGCCGCCGAGGTCCGGCACATCCTGGCGTTCGAGAACGCCCCCCGCCTGTGCGACCTGATGATGCGGCGCACGGAGATGCAGATGCTGGTGCCCCACCAGCGCCAGGCAGAGCTGGCCGGGAAGGTGGCCGGGATCATGGCCTGCTACTACGGCTGGGAGGAGGACCGGGCCCGGGCGGAACGGGAACGCTACCTGGACTATGTGCGGGCCACCGTGGTCCCGTGAAAGGACAGGGCATGGAACAGACCATCCTGACGGTGGACTGCGGCACCCAGAGCCTGCGGGCGATGATCTTCTCCCGGACCGGCAAGCTCCTGGGCAAGGCCAAGGTCCCCTACGAGCCCTACCTCAGCCCGCGCCCGGGCTGGGCCGAGCAGGATCCCGGGGTCTACTGGGAGGCCCTGTGCGCCGCGGTGCGCGAGCTCCGGGAGCGGTCCTGGCCCGCCTTCGCCCGGATCCGGGGGGTGGGGGTCACCGCCCTGCGCAACACGCCCGTGCTGGTGGACGCGGCCGGGAACCCGGTCCGGCCCAGCATCCTCTGGCTGGACACCCGCAAGGCCGCCCCGGTCTACCGCCCGGGGTGGGCGCTGCGCTGGGCCTACGCGGCGGTTGGGCTGCTCCCGGCCCTGGCCAAGGTCCAGGAGGACTGCAAGGTCACCTGGGTCCGCCAGCGCCAGCCGGACGTCTGGGACCGCGCCGCCCGGGTGCTGCAGGTCTCCGGCTACCTGAACCACCGTCTCACCGGGCTGTTCCGGGACTCGGTGGCTTGCCAGGTGGGGCACCTGCCGTTCAACTACCGCAGACAGCGCTGGTGCCTCCCCGGGGAGCTCAATGCCCGGCTGTTCCCGGTGGAGCCCGGGAAACTGCCGGAACTGGTCCTCCCCGGCCGCCCCATCGGCCCGGTGACCCGCTCCGCCAGCGCGGCCACCGGCATCCCCGAAGGGGTCCCGGTCATCGCCTGCGCCGCCGACAAGGGCGCCGAAAGCCTGGGGGCCGGCTGCACCGACGAGACCATGGCCAGCCTCTCCATGGGCACCGCGGCCACGGTGCAGACCACCAGCCGGCGCTATTTCGAGCCCCTGGAGTTCATGCCCGCCTACCCCGCCGCCCTGCCGGGGCAGTACAGCCCGGAGGTGCAGGTCTTCCGCGGCTACTGGATGATCAGCTGGTTCCTGAGGGAGTTCGCCGCCGGGGAGCGGGAGGAGGCCCGGGCCCGGGGGATCCCGCCCGAAGCCCTGCTGGACCGGTTCCTGCGCGAGGTGCCCCCGGGCTCCCTGGGGCTCATGACCTTGCCCCACTGGGGGGCCCAGCTCAAGCACCCGGCCGCCAAGGGGTCCATGATCGGCCTGGGCGAGGCCCACACCCGGGGCCACTGCTACCGTTCGCTCATCGAAGGGCTGGGGTTCGCCCTGCGGGACGGACTGGAGCGCATCGAGCGGGCCAGCGGCGTGGAGGCCGAATGGATCGGCCTCGCCGGGGGGGCTTCCCAGTCGGACGCGATCTGCCAGATCACCGCCGACATCTTCGGCCGCACCCTGCACGCCGGGGAGACCTTCGAGGCCGCCGGGCTGGGCGCGGCGGTGCTCACCGCGGCCGGGGCCGGGCTGCACGGATCCATGGCCGACGCGGTGCGGCGGATGGTGCGCCCCGGCCGGGCCTTCGCCCCCCGGCCCCGCAACAGCGAGCTGTACCAGAAGCTCTACCTGAAGGTGCACCGCCGCATCCAGCGGCGGCTGGAGCCTCTCCACGAGCAGATCCGGCGGATCCTCAACTACCCGGAAGGTCCGCCCGGCGCCTGGGACGATGCCGGCAGGGAGGCGGGATGGGAGCATTGAAGGGCAGGACGGAGCGCGGGGCGTTCACGCCCCCCTGGGTGGAAGGCCCACCGCCGCCGGGATCCTGGCGGTCGCTGTTCAAGTGGGGCGACCCGGAGCGCTTCCGCCATCCCAACCCCGGGCTGTACCGGCTGCTGAAGGAGGCCCTGGGCCTTTCGGACGAGGATTTCCGCCGCCCGTGCCGGACCGGGCTGGAGCCGGCGGCGGCCCCCGGCCCCTCCCACCTGGGGCGGAGGGTTTTGGCCGACCTGGAGGCCATGCTGGGGCCGGAGAACGTGGTCACCGACGACCATTCCCGGCTGGCGGCGGCGTACGGCAAGGGCCTGCTGGACCTGCTGCGCCTGCGCCGGGGCATCGCCGAACACCTGCCGGACGCCGTGCTCCACCCCCGGGACCGGCACGACCTGGTCCGGATCGTGGACTACTGCTGCCGCCACGGCATCCCCATGACGCCCCGGGGCGCCGCCACCTCCGTCACCCAGGCCACCCAGAGCCCCGCGGGGGGCGTGTCCCTGGACCTGCGCACCCACATGGACAAGGTGCTGCGCTTCTGCGAGGCCAACCAGACCATCACCGTGCAGCCGGGCCTGTACGGCCCCCGGCTGGAGCGCATCCTCAACGCCGCGCCGGAGCTGTTCGGGGCCCGGCGCCGCTATACCTGCGGCCACTTTCCCCAGTCCTTCGAGCATTCCACCGTGGGCGGCTGGGCGGCGACCCGGGGCGCCGGGCAGAACTCCACCTATTACGGCAAGATCGAGGACCTGGTCCTGGCCCAGGAGTACGTGACGCCGGCCGGGGTGGTCCGCACCGGGGAGCACCCGGCCGCCGCCACCGGTCCGGACACCGACCAGATCCTGCTGGGCAGCGAGGGGACCTTCGGGATCCTGGCCGAGGCGACCCTGCGGGTGTTCCGCCATCTGCCCCGGAACCGGCAACGGTTCAGCTACCTGTTCCGGGACTGGGACTCGGCCCTGGACGCCGCCCGGGAGATCCTGCAGGGCCAGTTCGGCCGCCCTTCGGTGTTTCGCCTGTCGGACCCGGACGAGACCGAGATGGCCCTGAAGGCCTACGGGGCGGACCACCCCGCCCTGGCCCGGCTGCTGGCCGCCCTGGGACTGCGGGCGGGATCCCGCTGCCTGCTCCTGGGCACCACCGAGGGCGAGCTGGGGTATGCCCGCAACGTGCGCCGGGGGGTGGCCCGGACCTGCCGCGCCCGCGGGGCCCTGCCCACCTCCGGGCTGGTGGCCCGGGCCTGGGAGCACGGCCGGTTCCGGGATCCCTACCTGCGGGACGACCTCCTGGACTTCGGGATCCTCGTGGACACCCTGGAGTGCGCGGTCTCCTGGGACGGCCTGGAGCGGGTGCGCCGGGGGGTGCGGGCGGTCTGCGCGGCCCGGCCCCGGACCCTCTGCCTGACCCACCTGTCCCACGGCTATCCCCAGGGGGCCAGCCTCTACTTCATCTTCTTCCTGGCCGGGATGGATTCTATCGATGACTACCTGGCCTTCCAGGGGGGGATCCTGGACGCCATCCGCCGGCAGGGGGCGGCCATGAGCCATCACCACGGGATCGGCAGGATGACCGCGCCCTGGCTGGAAGGCCAGATCGGGACGGCGCAGATGGAGCTGTTCAGGGCCATCAAGCGCCATTTCGATCCCAAGGGGCTCATGAATCCCGGGGGAACCCTGGGCCTGGACCTTCCTCGTTGACCGGCCCGGGGCCCCATTCAGGCGGGGGCTCCGGGATTAAATCAATAAGTAATTTTTAACTGCTTTTACCCTCGACCCGACCGCAATTCCGAGCAAAATCATCAGGATTTTGTCGCAGGCTCGCTATGCTTTGGTGCAGGAGGAGATCGTGCAGAAGATCCACCATTCCGAAACCATCCGCCGAAGGCTGCTGGGCCTCCCGTGGCTGGCTCCGGCCCTGGCCGCTTCGGCCGTCCTGTTCCTGGGCACCGCCTGCGGGCGGGACCAGGTGAGCCGGACCGAGACGGCCCAGGCCGTTCCGCCGGCGCCGGCGCCCAACCCCCACGCGGCCATGCCCGGAGCCGCGCCCGGAGCCATGCCTGGCGCCGCGCCGGGCGCATCCCACGGCGCGGCGCCCATGGCCATGCCTCCGGGGGCCATGCCTCCGGGAGCCATGCCTCCGGGAGCCATGCCGGGCGGCGCGATGCCCGTGCCTCCCCGCCCGACCGGGATGGGCGCCCTCAAGTGGACGACCCCCAAGGGCTGGAATGAACAGCCCGGCAGCGGCATGCGCTACGCCACCCTCAATCCTCCGGGCCCGGGCCGGGCCGAGATGTCGGTCATCGTCCTGCCCGGACCGGCCGGGGGCGAGCTGGCCAACGTGAACCGCTGGCGGGGCCAGATCGGGCTGCCGCCCCTGGACGAGAACACCCTGGGCAACGAGCGGAAGACGGTCAAGTGCAAGGCCGGCACGGTGGCAGTGTACGACTTCACCAGCGCCGGCGACATCAAGAGCCGCATGGTGACCGGGCTGCTGGCCACCCCCGACGGCAACACCTGGTTCCTGAAGCTGATGGGCGAAGCCGAACCGGTGGGCAAGGCCAAGCCGGCCTTCATGAAGTTCCTGGAGACCCTGCGCCTTGGTTGACCTCTCGCGCCCGGCAGATCCGGACCAGCCGGCGGCGTCGCCGCATCCGTGGCCCGCGCGGGCCGTCGCGCGCCCCGCGGAGCGGTTCGCCGCGGCCGCCAGGAGCCTCGCCGTCCGGTCCTGGTCCATCCTGGCCTCCCTGCAGGTCACCGTCATCGCCCTGGCCCTGCTCATGGCGCTGGTGGTGCTCTGCACCCTGGCCCAGACCGACCTGGGCACCCTGGGCGCGGTCAATACGTACATGCGCAGCTGGCTGGTCTGGCGCCGGCTGCCGGGCCTCGGCTTTGCGGTGCCCCTGTTCCCGGGCGGGGCGCTGGTGGGGCTGGTCCTGGTGGCCAACCTCACCGCCGCCCTGATCCGGCGGTTCGAGTGGAGCGGCAGGCGGATCGGGCTCTGGGTGGTCCACGCGGGGCTGGTCCTCCTGGTGGCCGGGGAATTCATCAGCGGCGCCCTCCAGGTGGACGCCCGGATGACCATCGAGGAGGGCCAGACCGTCAATTTCCTCGAGAGCTACCACCAGATGGAGCTGGCGGTCACGGACAGCACCGACCCCGCCCGCCCGGTGGACTACGGCGTGCCTGATTCCCTGCTGCGCAAGGGCGGCCCCGTGCCCCTGCCGGGCACGCCCATCACCCTGGACGTGAAGCGGTTCTATCCCAACGCGCAGCTGGCGCCCGCGGCCCCGGGCGACCCGGCCTCGGGGGCCACCATGGGCGTCGGGCCGGGCATCCGGGTCACCGAGGCCCCGCCGGCGACCTCGGACAACGACACCAACGCCGCCACCGCCCTGGTGGAGCCCATGGCCGGGGGCCGCAGCTACGGCACCTGGCTGGTGTCCACGGTCCTGGGGGCGCCCCAGAGCTTCATCCACGAGGGCCGGACCTACAGCCTGACCATGCGTCCGCGCCGGTTCTACCTGCCCTACTGGGTCACGCTGCGGAAGTTCAGCCACGACATCTACCCGGGCACCGACATCCCCAAGAACTTCTCCAGCCTGGTCCACCTCTCCAACCCCGCCCGGGGCGAGGAGCGGGACGTGCTCATCTACATGAACCAGCCCCTGCGCTACCTGGGCAAGACCTTCTACCAGGCCAGCTACGGCAAGGGCGACACCCTGTCCATCCTGCAGGTGGTGACCAACCCCGGATGGCGGCTGCCGTACGTGTCCTGCACCCTCATCACCCTGGGCTTGCTGTTCCATTTCGGCCTGTCCTTGTACCGGGCCGTCAAGCGCCGCCAGGTCGGCGAAGAGGGGACCGCATGAGATGGGTCAAGCTGTTCACCTGGGTCCCCGGCCTGCTGGCCCTGGCGGCGGTGCTGGCCACCGCCCTGCCCCCGGGCCCGGTGCGGGGCTTCCGCATGGACGCCTTCGGGCGCATCCCGGTCCTGGAGGGAGGGCGCATCAAGCCCCTGGACTCGGTGGCCCGCAACGCCCTGCTCATGATCCGGGGCAAGCAGAGCGTGGTCTACCGGGGGCGCACCCTGGGCCCGGACGAGTGGATCCTGGACGTGATGTTCCGCCCCCAGGTGGCCGACGACCAGCCGGTGTTCGTGATCAACGACCCGGACGTCCTGGGCCTGATGGGCCTGAAGCAGACCTCCCAGCGCTACTTCAGCTTCGACACCCTGGCGCCCCACCTGCAGGAGATCCAGTCCCAGGCCCAGGCGGCGGAAGCCCTGGAGGCGGTCCAGCGCTCGCGCTTCCAGAACGCGGTGCTGAACCTGTACCGCCAGGCGTCCCTCTACAACCAGCTGGCGAACACCCTCCAGCTGGCGGATTCCTCCGGGCTGTTGGCCGAGTTGCAGACCTTCGGGGCCCCCGGGGCGGCCGCCCGCTACAGCAGCCTGGCCCAGGTGGCCCGGTTCCGGCCCCTGCCCCCCCTGGCCGGCCAGGGTCCCGACGCGTGGAAGAACACCGGCGAGGCCCTGGAAGCGGCCGCCGCCGGACAGGTGCACCCGGGCCTGGCTGCCCTGGCCTGGGCCGGAGGGGGTTACGCCGCCGACGACCCCGCCGCCTTCAACCGGGGTGTCGAGGACCTGCGCGGGCTCACCGGCGCCCTCAGCCCCCAGGCGCTGGGACGGGCCAACAGCGAGCTCCTGTTCAACCGGGTCCAGCCGTTCTACCTGGGGATGGTGATCTACGTGCTGGCCCTGATCGTCGTGTTCGTGTCCTGGCTGTGGCGCCCGGACCTGCTCCAGCCGGCGGCGTTCTCCCTGCTGGCGGCCGGCGCCGCCGTGCACACCGCGGGCCTGGTCTCGCGCATCCTGCTCCAGGGGCGGCCCCCGGTCACCAACCTGTACTCCTCGGCGGTGTTCGTGGGCTGGGTGGCTGTGATCCTGGGCCTGGTCCTCGAGCGCATGTACCGCAAGGGCTTCGGCACCGCGGTGGCGGCCGCGGCGGGGTTCGGCTCGCTGATCATCGCCCACCACCTGTCCATGGAAGGGGACACCATGGAGATGATGCGGGCGGTCCTGGACTCCAACTTCTGGCTGGGCACCCACGTGGTGAGCATCACCATCGGCTACAGCGGGACCTTCCTGGCCGGGATCCTGGCCATCGTCTACACCCTGCGCAAGCACCTGGCGCCCGCGCCGGACCCGGCCGCGACCCGCTCTCTGGTGGACATGACCTACGGCATCATCTGCTTCGCCCTGCTGTTCAGCTTCGTGGGCACGGTGCTGGGGGGCATCTGGGCGGACCAGTCCTGGGGCCGGTTCTGGGGCTGGGACCCCAAGGAGAACGGGGCCCTGCTGATCGTGCTGTGGAACGCCATCATCCTGCACTGCCGCTGGGGCGACTTCATCCGGGAGAAGGGGATCATGGCCATGGCCATCTTCGGCAACATCATCACCAGCCTGTCCTGGTTCGGGGTGAACATGCTGGGCATCGGCCTGCACTCCTATGGCTTCATGGACCAGGCCTTCTGGGCCCTGGCGGCGTTCATCGCCACGCAGCTGGTGCTGGTGGCCCTGTGCCTGGCGCCGCGCAGGTTCTGGGCGGCGGCCCGGAGCTGAGTCAGGCCTGCACCGCCTCCACCCGGTCCCGGCCCTTGGCCTTGGCGCTGTAGAGGGCCTGGTCGGCCCTCAGGATCACGGCCCTCGGGTCGTCCTTGATCTCGGGCACGTGGACGGCGGGGAGAAGGCCCTCGCTGCCCTGGCCGAGCGCGACTTCACGGTGGTGGTCCGCCGGAGTGAAGCGTAGTCGCGCGACCCGGGCATGGCTGCCGTCGGCCGGTCTGGGCCTGCTGGGATAATCACGGCCGGACCGGTGCTGAATCCTAACGGTAAAGTCTCCTGATGTGCATAATAGTCCCACGCCACTTGGGCCGGATCCTTCCGGGGGCATTTGGCCATCGGGCGGTTGTCCGAACCTCTTCCAGGAGCTACTGTGACGGAGACGGCATCGAACGTGGAACAGGTTGACGTCGCCCTGGTGGGGGCGGGAGTCATGAGCGCGACCCTCGCGACCTTCTTGGCCCACCTGGATCCGGACCTGACCTTCGCCGTGCTGGAGCGGCTGGACGGGGTCGCCCTGGAGAGCAGCAAGGCGGCGAACAACGCGGGCACCGGCCACGCCGCCAACTGCGAACTGAACTACACCCCGGAAAAGCCCGACGGCACCGTGGACATCACCAAGGCGCTGGTGATCAACCGGGCCTTCGAGATCTCCCTCCAGTTCTGGTCCTACCTGGTGGAACAGGGCGTCCTGCCCGACCCGCGCCGGTTCCTCAACCGCATCCCGCACCAGAGCCTGGTCTGGGGCGAGGCCAACACCCGGTTCCTGCGCGCCCGCCAAGCCCAGCTCAGCGCCCACCCCATGTTCGAGGACATGCTGTACAGCGAGGACCCGGCCCGGCTCGCCGAGTGGATGCCGCTGACCATGACGGGCCGGGAACTGCGCGGCCCCCTGGCCGCCACCCACGTGGCCAGGGGGACCGACGTGGATTTCGGCCGCCTGACCCAGGCCCTGTTCGCCGCCCTGACGAAGCGGGGCGGGTTCGCCCTGCATCTGCGGCACGAAGTGCGCGACCTGAAGCGCGACCCGGACCGCTGGTGGCGCCTGCGGATCGTTGACCTGGCCACCGGGGCCCTCAGGGACGTGCGCGCCAGGTTCGTGTTCCTGGGCGCCGGCGGCGGGGCGCTGCCCCTGCTGCTCAAGTCCGGGCTCCCCGAGTCCAAGGGCTACGGCGGCTTCCCCGTGAGCGGGCAGTGGCTGATGTGCGTCAACCCCGAGGTCATCGCCCAGCATCATTCCAAGGTCTACGGCAAGCCCTCCCTGGGCGCGCCGCCCATGTCGGTGCCGCACCTGGACTCCCGGATGATCGACGGCCGCCAGGCCCTGCTGTTCGGGCCCTACGCCGGGTTCACCACCAAGTACCTCAAGGCCGGGTCCTACCTGGACATGCTCAAGGCCATCGGCCCCGCGAACCTCTGGCCGATGGCGGCGGCCGCCTGGCACAACCTGGACCTCACCCGCTACCTGATCGGGCAGGTGCTGCAGTCGCCCAGGCAGCGGCTGGCCGCCCTGCAGCGGTTCGTGCCCACCGCGCGGATGGAGGACTGGAAGCTGGAGATCGCCGGCCAGCGGGTCCAGGTGATCAAGCACGATCCCAAGCTGGGCGGGAGGCTGGAGTTCGGCACCGAGGTGGTGGCCTCCGGCGACGGTTCCCTCGCGGCCCTGCTGGGCGCCTCCCCCGGCGCCTCCACCGCCGCCACCACCATGGTCTACCTGATCCTGCGCTGCTTCTCCGACCACGCCCAGGGGGACGCCTGGCAGGGGATGCTGCGGCGGATGGTCCCCTCCTTCGGCCATGACCTGACCAAGGAGACCGACCTTCTCCGCACCATCCGGGACCGCAACAACCAGGTCCTCCAGCTCGCCTGAATGGGACGCAACCATTTGAAACAACCAGGTTGACCCCGACCGGGCCGGGCCCCGTCCTTTCCTGGCCCCGCAGGGCTGCGTTGCTGCGAAGATGACCTATCTTTATGGGCGTCTGAATCGATCCAGAGATTCATTCCAGCTTGGGGATCCCGAGCCATGAGCACCGGGGAAAGACCATCGATCCACCCTTCGGCCTGTGAGGAGCTGACCTTCGGCCTCCTGGCCGGGGGGCACCGGCTCCAGGCCAAGACCATCCTGCCGCCCGGCACCAGCCTGACCGGGAGCGGCCCGACTCTCGTGTTCCTGCACGAGGCCCTGGGCAGCATCACCCAGTGGCGCGGCTTCCCCCTGGCCCTGGCCAGCGCCACGGGCCTGCCGGCCCTGGTCTACGACCGGCTCGGGCACGGCAAGTCCGAGCCCCGGCCCCTGCCCCTGGCCCCGGGCTACCTGGAGACCGAGGCCCGGGAGCGGCTGCCCGAGGTCCTGGCGGCCTGCGGCATCGAGGTCCCCTTCCTGGTCGGGCACAGCGACGGGGGCACCATCGCCCTGCTGTACGCGGCCCGCTTCCCCAGGGCGCCCCTGGCGGTGATCACGGAAGCGGCCCACGTGTGGGTGGAGGCGGAAGCCCTCCAGGGCATCTGGCGGACCCTGAGGGCCTACGGCACCACCCCTCTGCGGGAGCGCCTGCGGACCCACCACGGCGACCGGGTGGACGAGGTGTTCCATGCCTGGAGCGACGTCTGGCTGTCCCCGGCGTTCCGGGACTGGTCCATGGTCGGGCTCCTCCCCGCCCTCACCTGCCCGGTGCTGGCCATCCAGGGAGAGGCTGACGAGTACGGCACCCCGGACCAGGTCCGCGCCATCCTCGAAGCGGTTTCGGGCCCGGCCCAGGGCCTGATCCTGCCCGGCTGCGCCCACGTCCCCCACTTCCAGGCCAAGGAGGAGGTCCTGGACGGCATGGTCCGCTTCATCCGGGAGGTCGCCGCCGACAGCCCCCGCATCCAGCCTATGCGCCAGCACCTCGGCTGACACCCGGCCGTACGCTCCGGCGCGCCATCCGTCGTCCCCCCGGAGGGCAAGCCCCAACGCGGGGGACCTTGGATAAAATCAGCCCCCGCCCGGGCCGATCTGGTGGAGAATGGAATAGTTTCTTTCTCAGCCGTTACGGCACGCGCTGGAGCCTCCATGGTTGGCAGTTCCCCTCAACCGGCCAGGATCGTCACCGCCGCCGCCCTGTTCGACGGGCACGACGCCGCCATCAACCTGGTGCGGCGGCTGCTGGTGGCCCACGGCGCCCAGGTCGTCCACCTGGGCCACGACCGGAGCGTGGCGGAGATCGTCAAGGCGGCGGTGGAGGAGGATGCGGACGCGGTGTGCGTCTCCTCCTACCAGGGCGGGCACATGGAGTTCTTCGCCTACCTGGCCGAGCGGCTGCGGACGGCGGGCGCCGGGCGGGTGAAGGTGTTCGGCGGCGGCGGCGGGGTCATCCTTCCGGACGAGGCCCGGCGCCTGGAGGCCGCCGGGGTTGAGAAGATCTACACCCCGGGGGACGGCATGCGCCTGGGGGTGGACGGGATGATCCGGGACCTGCTGGGACGGATCCCCCCGCGCCCGGCCCCTGCCGCCCTGCCCGGATGGGAGGACCGCGCTCCCTGGGAGGACCGCATTGCCCTGTCCCGGCAGCTGTCGGCGGTCCTGGAGCAGGACCTGCCGCTGCCCGGCCCGGAACCGGACATCCCGGTCCTGGGCCTCACCGGCACCGGCGGCGCCGGCAAGAGCTCCCTCTGCGACGAGCTGGTCCGGCGCCTGCTGCTGGACTTCCCCCGGCTCCGGGTGGGGGTGCTGGCGGTCGACCCCACCCGCAAGCGCACCGGGGGGGCCCTGCTGGGCGACCGCCTGCGCATGAACACCGGGAACGACGACCGGGTGTTCCTGCGCAGCCTGGCGGCCGAGACCGGTTCCGCCGCCCTGACCGCGGTCCGCCGGGGCGTGGCCCTGTTGCGGCGGGTGTGCGGCTTCGTGGTGGTGGAGACCACCGGGATCGGCCAGGGGGACACGGACATCACCGAGCTGGGCGGCATCCCGGTCTACGTCATGACCAGCGAGTTCGGCGCCGGGACCCAGCTTGAGAAGATCAACATGCTGGACTACGCCCGCCTGGTGGTGATCAACAAGTTCGAGGACAAGCGGGCCGAGGACGCCCTCATGGCGGTGCGCCGCCAGGTACGGCGCAACCGGGGCATCCCCGCCTCGGTGCCAGACCGGGAGCTGCCGGTGTACGGGACCTCCGCCAGCCACTTCAACGACGCCGGGGTCGACCGCCTCTACCTGGACTTGCTGGCGCTGCTGCGGGCAGACGGATCGGGGCCCTGGGCCTCGCGCCTGCCCGACCCGGGCCCGGCGGCGTTCTCCTGCGAGCGCACCACGCCCATCATCCCGTTCGAACGCGCCCGCTACCTGCAGCAGATCGTGCAGGCCGTGCGCGGCTACCGGGGGCGGACCCGGCTCCTGGCCGACCAGGCCGACCGGCTCCAGGCCCTGGAGACCGCCTGCGCCGAGCTGGGGGAGGAGGCCGGGGCCCTGCGCCGGCGGACGGCCGAGGCCAGGGAGGAGCTGGGGCCCGAGGGGCCCGCGCTGCTGGCGGAGTGGGAGCGCCTGGGCCGGGACTATTCGGGCGACGTCTATACCTACCGGGTCCGGGACCGGGACCTGTCCCTGCCCCTGGCCACCACCAGCCTGTCCGGGACCCGGATCGCCAGGGTGCAGCTGCCGGCCACCGACCGCTGGGGCGAGATCGTCCGCTACCTGCGCCAGGAGAATGTCCCCGGGCGGTTCCCGTACACCGCCGGGGTGTTCCCGTTCCGGCGCACGGACGAGGAGCCCAAGCGCCAGTTCGCCGGCGAGGGCGGGCCGGAGCGCACCAACCGGAGGTTCCACTTCCTCTGCCGGGGCGAGAGCGCCCGGCGCCTGTCCACCGCCTTCGACTCGGTCACCCTGTACGGCGAGGACCCGGCGGAGCGCCCCGACATCTACGGCAAGATCGGCGAGAGCGGGGTGAGCATCGCCACCCTGGACGACATGAAGCAGCTGTTCGCCGGGTTCGACCTCTGCGACCCGGGCACGTCCGTGTCCATGACCATCAACGGGCCGGCCCCGGTGATCCTGGCCATGTTCTTCGAGACCGCGGTGGACCAGCAGCTGGACAAGTACCGGGCCGCGTACGGAGTGGCCGGGATCCCGCCCGAGGTGGCCGCGCGGATCCGGGCCGAGGCCCTGAAGCGCGTACGGGGCACGGTCCAGGCCGACATCCTCAAGGAGGACCAGGCCCAGAACACCTGCATCTTCTCCATCGAGTTCGCCCTGCGCATGATGGGCGACGTGCAGGCGTTCCTGATCGCCAACGGCATGCGCAACTACTACTCGGTGAGCGTCTCGGGCTACCACATCGCCGAGGCCGGGGCCAACCCCGTGAGCCAGCTCGCCTTCACCTTGTCCAACGGCTTCACGCTGGTGGAGTACTACCTGAGCCGGGGCATGGCCATCGACGACATCACCCCGAACCTGTCGTTCTTCTTCAGCGCGGGGCTGGACCCGGAGTACGCGGTGCTGGGGCGGGTGGCCCGCCGGATCTGGGCCATCGCCATGAAGGAGGTCTACGGCGCGGCGGAGGCCAGCCGCAAGCTCAAGTACCACGTCCAGACCTCGGGCCGCTCGCTCCACCTGAAGGAGATGAAGTTCAACGACATCCGCACCACCCTGCAGGCCCTCACCGCCCTGAGCGACAACTGCAATTCCCTGCACACCAACGCCTACGACGAGGCCATCACCACCCCCACCGAGGCGTCCGTGCGCCTGGCCATGGCCATCCAGCTGGTCATCACCCGGGAGTTCGGCCTGTACCGGAACGAGAACATCCTCCAGGGCTCCCACTTCCTGGAGCGCCTCACCGACGACGTTGAGGAGGCGGTGCTGGACGAGTTCATGAGCCTGAACGCCCACGGCGGGGTCCTGCGGGCCATGGAGAGCCAGTACCAGCGCACCCGCATCCAGGAGCAGTCCCTGCTCTACGAGACCCGCAAGCATTCCGGGGAGCTGCCGGTGGTGGGGGTGAACACCTTCATCCAGGAGGACGCCCCGGAGGCCGCGGCACCGGCGCCGGTGGTCCGGGCCAGCCCGGAGGAGAAGGACCACCGCCTGGTGGAGCTGCAGGCGTTCCAGGAGCGCCACCGGGCCGAGGCCGGTCCCGCCCTGGAGCGGCTGCGGGACCAGATGCGGTCCGGGGCCAACCTGTTCGAGACCCTGCTGGAGACGGTGCGGGTCGCCAGCCTGGGCCAGATCACGGCCGCCCTCTACGAGCTGGGGGGGAAATACCGCCGCGCCATGTGAAATCCCCGTTTCCGAGGAGCCGGGCGCATTCTTTGGAGGTCATCCATGAGTTCACCCCTCTCCATCCTCAGTGAAGAGGAATCCGCCTTCCGGGACCTGGTGGCCGACTTCGCCGCCAGCGAGATCGAGCCGATCCGGGCGGCCATGGACGAGGACCAGGCCATGCGCCCCGAACTGGTGCGCCAGCTGTTCGGGCTGGACATCATGGGGATCGAGGTGCCGGAGCAGTACGGGGGCATTGGCTCCAGCTTCTTCAACGCCATCGTGGTGATCGAGGAGCTGTCCAAGGTGGACCCCTCGGTGGGGGTGTTGGTGGACGTGCAGAACACTCTGGTGAACAACTGCCTGCTCACCTGGGCCAGCGAGGAGCAGAAGCGCAGGTACCTGCCCCGCCTGTGCAAAGAGCAGGTGGGCGCCTACGCCCTGTCCGAGCCCGGGTCCGGCTCGGACGCCTTCGCCCTGGCCACCCGGGCGGCGCCCCGCGGCGGCGGCTACCGCCTGAACGGCAGCAAGATCTTCATCACCAACGCCCAGGAGGCGGACATCTTCGTGGTGTTCGCCAACGCCGACCCCCAGGCCGGATACAAGGGCATCACCGCCTTCATCCTGGAGCGGGGCATGCCCGGCTTCACCGTGGCGCGGAAAGAGAACAAGCTGGGCATCCGGGCCAGTTCCACCTGCGAGCTGGCCCTGGCGGACGTGGACGTGGGCCCGGAGCAGGTGCTGGGCCAGGTGGGCAAAGGCTACAAGGTGGCCATCGAGACCCTGAACGAGGGCCGCATCGGCATCGCCGCCCAGATGGCCGGCCTGGCCGCGGGTGCCCTGAAGCACGCCCTGGCCTACGCCCGGGAGCGCCGGCAGTTCGGCCATTTCATCTTCAACTTCCAGGCGGTGCAGATGCGCCTGGCGGAGATGGCCAGCCGGGTCGAGGCGGCCCGGCTCATGGCCTACAACGCCGCCCGGCTCAAGGACGCCGGCCTCCCCTTCACCAAGGAGGCCGCCATGGCCAAGTACTTCACCAGCCAGGTGGCGGAGTGGGTCGCCAGCGAGGCCCTGGAGATCTTCGGCGGCTACGGGTTCACCAAGGACTACCCGGCGGAGAAATACTTCCGCGACTCCAAGATCGGGAAGATCTACGAGGGCACGACTTTCATGCAGTTGCAGACCATCGCCAAGCTGCTATAGTTGCCCATTCCAATCATTTCGGACAATCTGCTCGCAAATCTCATCCCGAGGTTCCCGTGGCCGAAAAACACGCAGACAAGCTCGAGCTCCTCCGGCTCCGCACCGAGAAAGCGGAACTGGGCGGCGGCCGGGACAAGATCGACAAGCAGCACGAGTCCGGGCGGCTCACCGCCCGGGAGCGGATCCAGATCCTCCTGGACGAGGACTCCTTCACCGAGATCGACAAGTTCGTGGTGCACCGGTGCATCAACTTCGGCATGGACAAGGCGAAGATCCCCGGGGACGGGGTGGTGACCGGGTACGGCACCATCGACGGGCGGCTGGTCTACGTGTTCGCCCAGGACTTCACCGTGTTCGGCGGCTCCCTGTCCCTGGCCTACGCCGAGAAGATCGTGAAGATCATGGACATGGCCGCCCGCAACGGGGCGCCCATCATCGGCCTGAACGACTCGGGCGGCGCCCGCATCCAGGAGGGGGTCCAGTCCCTGGCCGGGTACTCGGACATCTTCCTGCGCAACATGCTGGTCTCCGGGGTGGTGCCCCAGATCTCGGCCATCATGGGGCCCTGCGCGGGGGGCGCGGTGTACTCCCCGGCCATCACCGACTTCGTGTTCATGGTCAAGGACACCTCGTACATGTTCATCACCGGCCCGGAGGTGATCAAGGCCGTCACCCACGAGGACGTGACCAAGGAGGAACTGGGCGGGGCCATGACCCACAACGCCGTGTCCGGCTGCGCCCACTTCGCCTGCGGCGACGACGAGGAGTGCCTGCTGCTGATCCGGGAGCTCATGTCCTTCCTGCCCCTGAACAACGAGGACGACCCGCCCCGCCGCGCCTGCGCCGACGACCCCAACCGCATCGACCTCGCCCTGCGCTCGGCGGTGCCGGACCATCCCAACCAGCCGTACGACATGCGCACCGTCATCAAGGCGGTGGTGGACGACGGCCATTTCTTCGAGGTGCAGGAGCACTTCGCCCGCAACATCCTGGTGGGGTTCGCCCGGCTCAACGGGCGATCGGTGGGCATCGTGGCCAACCAGCCCGACCACCTGGCCGGGGCTCTGGACGTGGACTCCTCCCTGAAGGGGGCCCGGTTCGTGCGCTTCTGCGACTGCTTCAACATCCCCCTGGTGTTCTTCGAGGACGTGCCCGGCTTCCTGCCCGGGGTCGGCCAGGAGCAGGGGGGGATCATCAAGCACGGGGCCAAGCTGCTCTACGCCATCGCCGAGGCCACCGTGCCCCGGGTCACGGTGATCACCCGCAAGGCCTACGGCGGGGCCTACTGCGTGATGAACTCCCGCAACATCCGCTGCGACTACGCCATCGCCTACCCCACCGCCGAGATCGCCGTGATGGGACCGGAGGGCGCGGTGGGCATCATCCACCGGGCCGAGCTGGCCCGGTCGGCGGACCCGGAGAAGACCCGCAAGGCCCTGGCCGACGACTACCGGGAGACCTTCGCCAACCCGTACAACGCCGCCGAGCTGGGCTACGTGGACGAGATCATCGACCCGGCCCGCACCCGTCCCACCTTGATCCGGGCCCTGGAGATGTGCCGGAACAAGCGCACCTCCAACCTGCCCCGCAAGCACGGCAACCTGCCGCTGTAGGAGTACGTCCATGTTCACCAAGATGCTCATCGCCAACCGCGGCGAGATCGCCATCCGGGTGATCCGCGCCTGCCGGGAGCTGGGCGTGGCCACGGTGGCGGTGTACTCCGAGGCCGACCGCGGCGCCCTGCACGTGCGGGCGGCGGACGAGGCGTACTGCATCGGCCCCGCCCCCAGCCGGGAGTCCTACCTGAACGCGGACCGGATCCTGGAGGTGGCCGCGCGCTGCGGCACCGACGCCATCCACCCCGGCTACGGCTTCCTGTCCGAGAGAGCGGAGTTCGCCGAAGCCTGCGCCCGGGCCGGGATCACCTTCGTGGGCCCGAACCCCAGGGCGATCCGGGTCATGGGCAACAAGACCACCTCCCGGGTGGCGGTGCACGCCATGGGGGTGGCCGTGGTGCCGGGCATGCGGGAGAACCTGGAGTCCGAGGAGCACGCCCGGGCCTGGGCCAAGGAGATCGGCTACCCGATTATGCTCAAGGCGGCCTCCGGCGGGGGCGGCAAGGGACTGCGCATGGTGTTCCGGCCCGAAGACCTCGCGGCCGCCTACCGGGCCGCCAAGTCCGAGAGCCTGCACGCCTTCGGCGACGACGCCGTCTACCTGGAGCGCTACATCGAGCACCCGCGCCACGTGGAGATCCAGGTCCTGGGCGACCGGCACGGCAACCTCATCTACTTCCCCGAGCGGGAGTGCTCCATCCAACGGCGGCACCAGAAGGTGATCGAGGAGACTCCGTCCACCCTGGTGGACCCGCCCATGCGCCAGCTGCTGGGCGAGGCGGCGGTGCAGGCCGCCAAGTCCGTGGACTACGATTCGGCCGGCACGGTGGAGTTCATCGTCTCGGGCAAGACCCGGGAATTCTTCTTCCTGGAGATGAACACCCGGCTGCAGGTGGAGCACCCCGTCACCGAGATGGTGACCGGCATCGACCTGTGCAAGGAGATGATCCGCAGCGCCGCCGGCTATCCCCTGGCCTTCCGCCAGGAGGACGTGCCCCTGCACGGGCACGCCATGGAATGCCGCATCTACGCCGAAGACCCGGACAACCAGTTCCTGCCCACCCCGGGCCGGATCGTGGGGCTGCGGGTGCCGGGGGGCCCCTGGGTGCGGGACGAATCGGGCATCTACGAGGGCATGGAGGTCCCCATCCACTACGACCCCATGCTGTCCAAGCTGGTGGTCTGGGGCAGCACCCGGGACCGCTGCATCACCCGCATGACCCGGGCCCTGGGCGAGTATTCGGTGAAGGGCATCAAGACCACCATCCCGTTCCACGCCCGGGTCATGAAGAACGAGAAGTTCATCAAAGGCGACCTGGACACCCAGTTCATCGACAACGAGTTCCAGCCCCTGGACGCCGCCCGGGTCAAGCCCGACGAGGACATCGCCCTGGTGGCCGCCGCCATCAAGGCCTACCGCCGGGACAAGGAGCGGACCCTGCGCATGCTGGGGGGTGGCCCGGAAGGGGGTGGGGACGGCTCCTGGTGGCGGGGTGCCGGACGCATCCGGCGGGAAGGAGTGTGACATGGCCTACATCGCCACCCACCAGGGCAAGACCACCCGGGTCAAGGTCGCCGAGGACGCCCCGGGTCAGTTCCGGGTGACCTTGGGCGAACGGGAGTACCAGGTGGACTTCCTGGAGCCCCAGCCCAACCTGTTCTCCCTCATCATCGACGGCCGCTCCTTCGAAGTGGACGTGGACGCCCGGGAGGAGGACCAGTTCCAGGTGGTCCTCCACGGCGACTCGTTCGAGGTGGAGATGGTCGAGGAGAAGAAGAAGAAGCTGGCCATGAAGCTGGCCCGGGGGCTGGCCGGGCGCCAGGAGCTGCGCTCGCCCATGGCCGGGAACGTGCGCCAGGTCCTGGCCCAGCCCGGCGACCGGGTGGTGCCCGGGCAGGTCCTGCTCATCCTCGAGGCCATGAAGATGGAGAACGAGATCAAGTCCCCCATCGAAGGTGTGGTAGGCTCTGTCAGCGCCCGGGCCGGCGCCGCGGTTGCCAGCGGCGATCCCCTGTGCGTGGTGGAACCTTGGGAACCCCAGTTCACCGAAGGCTGAACGACAAACCCATACATGGACACTCCCTCAGGAGGTGACGCCATGGATCTGAACTCCCGGTTGCGGCAGGTGGCGGTGGTGGGCGCCGCCGGCAAGATGGGCAGCGGCATCGCCCTGCTGCTGGCCCTGGAGATGACCTGGCGGGCCCTGGAGTCCCGGGACGGGACCTGGGTGCTCAGCCTGGTGGACCTGGACGACGGCGCCCTGCAGGGCCTGGTGCGCTACCTGCGGGAGCACGCCGCCAAGGATGCCGAGAAGCAGATCAACCGCCTGCGGGCCGCCTTCCAGGACCGCCCGGACCTGGTGGACAACCAGGACATGGTCCAGGAGTTCGTGTTCGAGGTGCTGCTGCGCGTGCGCACCGGCAAGACCCTGGCCCTGGCCCGGGACGCCCAGCTGGTGTTCGAGGCGGCGTTCGAGTCGGAGGAGGTCAAGCACGGCATCTACCGGGAGCTGGCCTCCCTGTGCGGGCCCGGGACCTTCTTCCTCACCAACACCTCGTCCATCCCCATCCAGCCCCTGGCCGAGGCCTGCGGGTTGTCCGGGCGGGTGATCGGATACCACTTCTACAATCCGCCGCCGGTGCAGAAGCTGGTGGAGGTGATCCAGCCCCGCCGCTGCGACCCGGAGCTGGTCCAGACGGCGGCCATGCTGGCCAACGCCCTGCGCAAGCGGACCGTGCCCGCCAACGACGTGGCCGGGTTCATCGGCAACGGCCACTTCATCCGGGACGGGCTGTACGCCATCCGGGAAGTGGAGCGCCTGGCCCCGGAATTCGGCTTCCTGCCGGCCCTTGCCATGGTGGAGCGGGTGTCCCGGGACTTCCTGCTGCGGCCCATGGGGATCTTCCAGCTCATCGACTACGTGGGCCTGGACGTGTTCCAGATGATCATGGGCGTCATGGCCCGGAACCTGGGGGAGGACCTGCGCAGCGACCTCATCGGCCGCTACCTGGCCCTGGGGATCCGGGGCGGGCAGACCTCCGGCGGCGCCCCCAAGGCCGGCTTCATCAAGTACCAGAAGGGCCGCCCGGCCGCAGCCTACGACCCGGCCCGCCAGGACTACGTGGACCTGGACGCGCCCTGGGCCCGGGAGGCGGAGGCCCGGCTGGGCCCCCTGCCCCAGCCCGCCCTATCCTGGAAGGCCCTGCACAAGGAGCCGGACCCGGCCCCCAGGCTGGGCCCCTGGTTCCAGGCCCTGCGCGGGATGGACACCCTGGGGGCGGTCATGGCCCGGGCCTACTTCCGCGCCAGCCGTGCCACCGGACTGAAGCTGGTGCAGGAAGGGGTCGCCAACCGCCCCGAGGACGTGAATGACGTCCTGAGGCTGGGGTTCTATCACCTGTACGGACCCATCACCGACTACCTGGCTTAGAACGGAGGGCGCCATGAAAGCGATGCCCAAACCCGTGTACCTGGCCGCCGGGGCCTACACCGTGAGCCTGGGCCCGGGCCGCAAGGAGTTCAGCCCCCGGGGCGAGCGCCCCGGGCTGGAGCACTACATCCGGGAGGCCGGGCGGGCCGTCCTGGCCCAGATCGCCGACCCGGCCGCCCTGGACGAGGGGGTGGTGGGCAACTTCATGGCCGCCCGGTTCAACCGCCAGGGGCACCTGGGCGCGCTCCTGGCCCTGGTCCATCCGTCCCTGGAGTACAAGCCCGCCCTGCGGGTGGAGGGTGCCTGCGCCTCGGGCGGGCTGGCGCTGGCCACCGGCATCAAGAGCGTGCTCAGCGGGATGGCCGACGCGGTCCTGGTGCTCGGCGTGGAGGTGCAGAACACGGTCAAGGCCCTGTACTGCGCCGACTACCTGGCCGGGGCCGGGCACTACGCCGGGGAGCGCAAGATCGGCCCGGCGTTCTTCTTCCCCGGCAAGTTCTCGGAGCGGGCCGGGGCCTACGCCGAGAAGGTGGGGGCGGAGCGGTCCCGTTCCGCCATGGCCCACTGGTACCGCAACGCCGTGGAGAACGCCCGGCTGAACCCGGCCGCCCAGGAGCACCACAACACCCTGCCCGACCTCCTGGCCCAGGGCCTGACCCCGCCGAACCCGAGGACCTTCACCGCGCACCTGAACCTGTTCGACTGCTCCAAGGTCTCCGACGGCGCCGCGGCCCTGGTGGTGGCCTCCCGGGAGGGCCTCCAGCGCCTGGGCCTGGCCCGCCAGGACGCGGTGGAGGTGGCCGGGTTCGGCCAGGTGGCGGCCGACCTCACCGCCCCGCCCCCGGACCTCACCGAGCTGACCACCAGCAAGCTGGCCGTCGCCCTGGCCCGGAAGATGGCCGGGATCGAGATCCAGGACGCCGGCGTGTTCGAGGTGCACGACTGCTTCACCATCTCCGGCCTGCTGAGCGTCGAGGCCCTGGGCTTGGCCCCGCCCGGCGGCGGCGCCGACCTGGTCCTGGGCGGTGCCACCGCCCGCGCCGGCGCCCACCCCACCAACACCGGCGGCGGCCTGGTGGGCTACGGCCACCCCACCGGCGCCAGCGGCGTGCGCATGGCCGTGGACCTGTGGCGCCAGCTCACCGGCCGGGCCGGGGACTACCAGGTGGCCGTGGGCAAGGAGCACGGGATGCTAGTGAACATGGGCGGGAACGACAAGACGGTGGTGGCGGTGGTAGTTAAGCGATAACTATTAATATAATCATCAATTTAGCTAGGATATCTACTCGGAAGGAGATGGGAAGTCCACCCTTCCTAGCTTGTTTCCCAGCTGGGCGCCCTGGAGGCCAAGCCATCGGGCCTCCCGGGCGGAAGGGCCCATCCGGGCATCCTCCGCCTGTAAGGCAAGGAAACCTGGTTAGGAAACCCGGCACCTTTGCACAGCGGGCAACCCAACGCCCCGCAGGAGAGCAGCCATGTTCAGGATTCCAACCAAGACTTTCGCCGCCCTGGGACTGTGCGTCCAGGCCCTCACCGCCGGGCCCGCAGCCATGGAGAAGGCCGAGGTCGACGGCAATGGCCGGCTGGTGGTGGACAACCTGGTGCTGGGCACCATCGGCGACCCGGAGGAGGCACCGGAGACGAAGGCGGGCGAACCCGGAAGATGGCAGGACGCCTGGGTCCAGTACGACCAGGATGCGGCCTCCGAACCGGACATCACGGCGCCCTACGCGGAGATCGGCAACTACATCGGCAAGGTCAAGCATGCGGTGTTCCTTGGCCGGCTGAACGAGGGATCGCTTGCCCCGCAATTCACCTACAAGGGCGAACTGATCAAGCGGCTGGCGGCGGTGATGGAACCGGGGGCGACCCTGTTCATGGAGCACCACCTTGCCTGCTCCCGGGTGGGCGACGACCACAACAGCGGCGGCCACCTGGACAAGTTCTTCTCGCCCTACGGGCGCTCCGACTCGAATGGCGTGGATTCGGCCGAGAACCTGTTCTGGTTCAAGTACTCGCTGTTCCATTTCCAGAACGCGGTCAAGCAGGGATCCCAGTTCGATGCCTTCGACGGCCGGACCTGGGTGCTGCGCTGCCTGGAACAGCACATCCGCCGGGATGCGGACATCTGGCGGCAGGACCGGCTTCTGGCCACCCTGGGGGCCGCCCCTCCTGCCAACAAGGCGGCCAGGAAGGCCGTCAACCAGCGGATCCGCGACCTGGCCGTCTTCAACCTGAACCGTTTCTTCGACCACAAAAGCCTGCCCCAGCTGGACGACCTGGCCCAGCTTTTCTACGGCTCCCGCAATGCCAAGGAGATCCAGGAATTCGTGGCCGAGGCCGGGTTCCCCAAGCCCTTCCTGCTGGAATTCCAGGGCAATCCGGTGGATGGGCGCGTCCTGATGCGGATGCTCATGGCCACCCGGGCGGATGACGGCAAGGCCGCCGGGAAACCGGAATCGGAGGACAAGAAGGCTGAGGCCAAGACCACCGCCGAGGCGGACGGCAACCCCTCGGGCAAAGCCAAGGCCGGCTCCGGGAACCAGGAGGAGGCGGCGACCGCCAGCTCGATCTGATGGTTGTCCGGGTCATCCCTGAAGGCGCCGGAAAACCCTCCCTACTTCGCCGGTTCCGGCTCGGCGGGAGCGCCCGTGAGGATCCGCCGGGCGGCCACCAGCCGGTCGGCGAAGTACCTGCTGGTCAGCCCGCCCATCTTGACGCAGTGCATGCCGGGGCCGCTCCAGGCGCTGGCGTGGATGAACCGGCCGTCGCCCAGGTAGATGCCCACGTGGCTGACGCCCCGGCGCACGCCCCGGCAGGCGAAGAACAGCAGGTCCCCGGGCTGCAGGTCGTCCAGGGACACCGGGTCGCCCTGGCAGGACTGGGAGCGGGAGGTGCGGTCCAGGTCGATGCCCACGGACCGGAACACGAACCGCACGAAGCCCGAGCAGTCGAAGCCCTTGGGGGTGACCCCGCCGAACCGGTAGGGGATGCCCAGGAAGGTCTTGGCCTTGGCCAGCAGGGCGTCCACCTGGCCGGATTCCGGCGTCTCGGCCGGGGCGGCGGTCTGGGCCTGGAGGGGCAGCAGGGCGGCCAAACAGGCGACCCCCACCCATCTCTTCATCGACCTGGGCAACAAACCGTCAACCTCCGGAATCAACCCGCCGCAGCGCGGAAAAAACCAACCGCTCGCCGGGCACAGGTTGCAACCGGCAACCCGATTCTACCCGGCCCGGGACCCGGTGCCAATCCGCCCAGGTGATGATTTCCCCAACATCCCAGGAGACCAGGGCCGGGCTGGGCGCATCCACAGACCATGATCCTGGTGGTCACCGACGCCTTCGACGACACCGCCAACGCCGTCATCGCGGCGTTGAACGACCGGGGCGCCCCCTGGGCCCGGTTCAACCTGGGGGAGTTCCCCGAGCGGTCGCTGGCCGGGTTCGACCCGGTCCGCCCGGAGGAGGGGTTCTTCCAGGACGGGGCCGGGGAGCGGGTCTGCTGGGGCGCGGTGCGCGCCACCTGGATCTGGCACCCGGCCGGGTTCGGCCTGGGCCCGGGCCTGACCCCGGACCAGGCCCGGTTCGTCCAGTCCGCCTGCCGCCACGCCTGCCGCGCCATCCTGGCCTTCCTGCGCGAGCGCACCTTCATGGTTAATCCCCTGGACCGGGAGGCGCGGGCCGAGGACAAGGCCCTGCAGCTGCGCACCGCCGCCCGGCTGGGGCTGGCGGTCCCGGAGACCCTGGTCACCAACGCGCCCGAGGCAGCCCGGGCGTTCTGCCGGCGCCACCCGCAGGTGGTGTTCAAGACCCTCAACCCGCCCCGGCTCGGCGCCGGCCCCGCGGTCTCCTGGTTCAGCACCCGCCTCCTGGGGCCGGAGGACCTGGCGGCCCTGGACGGGATCCGGTCCTGCCCGGGGATCTTCCAGCCCCTGGTGCCCAAGCGGTTCGACCTGCGGGTGACCCTGGTGGGCGGCCGGGTCTTCCCGGTGGAGATTCACTCCCAGGACGATCCCGCAACCGCGGTGGATTTCCGCCGCTGCTGGGCCGAGGGGATCCGCCTGCCCCACCGGGTGCACGCCCTGCCGGAACCGGTGCGGGCCGGTGCCTGGCCCGGGAGCTGGGGCTGGTCTACTGCGCCCTGGACCTGGTGGTCACGCCAGCGGGGGAGTACGTGTTCCTGGAAGTGAACCCGTCCGGCCAGTACGGGTGGATCGAACAGGCCACGGGCCTGCCCATCACCCGCACCCTGGCCGACCTCCTGGCGGAGGGGGACGCCGCAGGGTGAACGGTCATCCAAAGGGGGAGAAGGAGGCCGCCATGAACGTCGCTCCCACGCCTTTCCCCTTGCGCCTGGCCGATCCCCGCCAGCTCCCCCAGGACGCCGGGCCCGTCCGCTGGATCCCCGCGGTCAAAGGGTATTCCAGCCTGCCCCCGGACACCTTCGCCCCGGACCCGGCGCGGGGGGCGGGCGGCGGCCCCTCCCGGGCCATCACCGCGGCGCCCACCCACGGCCTGCCCACCCAGTTCGGCAAGTTCACCGACCCGCCCCCCGAGGACTTTCCCCACCTGGAACTCATGGGCTGATCAGCCGCCCACCCGGAAGAAGAACTGCAGGTCGGCGTCGGTGCGCCCCTTCTGGCCCCACTGCTCCCAGCCGGACCAGCCCCGGCCGTCGTTGAACTCGGCGTGGCCGTCGGTGAACACGGTGGCTTCGCTGAAGCCCTTGTCGCTGCCTTTGCGCATGGGGAACGCCTCGAACCGGGTGGAGGCCGGGGCGCTGAGCACCAGGTGGTAGGTGCGGCCCGGGGCCAGCACCTGGGGCGCCGGAAAGGTGAAGGTGGCCCAGTCGCAGCCGCCCAGGGAACAGGTGGGCGTGCAGTCCTGGGGGCTGTTCCCGCAGGCGCCCGCCACCAGGGTCTTGCCGTCCTCCTGCTCCAGGCTCAGGCCCAGGGGCGCCGTGCCGGACAGGCGCCGGACCCGCACCGACACCGCCAGGGCCTTGCGGGGTGCGCCCGAGACGGTGAACACCTCGCCCACCTCCGCCGGACCCGAGACGGGCCTGGGCGCGCCCATCCAGAACTCCATGTAGCCCATGCCCTGGGACCGCCCTCCGGCATAGTAGATCTCCAGGATCGGGGTGAAGCTCTCGGCGCTGCCGGGGGTGCGCCGGACCGTCCAGGCGGGGTTGACCATGGTGCGGATCAGCATGGCCCAGTCCTGGTCGTCGAAGCGGGGCTGGGCCGGCGGCGAGCTGGACTTGAGGAACAGGGCGTTCACGGAGACGAAGTTGCCTTCAGGATCCGGATCGGGGTTGCTGAACACCAGGTGGTAGAAGGCGCCGGGGGTGAGCACCGGGGCACGGTCGAACTCCAGCCTGGGGTAGAACACGTCGCTGGTGACCGCCAGGGCCATGCGCCGGACGTTGGTGGCCAGCACCTGGCCGGAGGGACGGTGCTGGGGCGTGCCGTCGTCGCTCTGCAGCTCCACCTTCACGGTGCCGCCGGTGCCGGCGTGGTAGCCGCGTTTCTTGAAGCTCCAGATGAGGAAGGGCCGGGCGCCCCGGAACATCCCTCCGGGCGCCGCCCGGAACCGGCAGCTCACCTGGATGCCCGATTTGCCGATGGGCGTGTTGGCCAGGGAGTCGGCCCGGATGGCCGGACCGTACCAGGCCCCCTGGGCCTGCAGGCCCAGGGGGAGGAGCAGCGAGGCCAGCGCGGCGTGGATCTGCGCCATGGGTCCTCCCGGTCAACAGGAGTTGGATGCCGCCGGAGGGTGTCCGCGAAGGTTCAGGGGACGAACATGAACTGCAGGTCGTCGTCGCTGAGGTTGGGCGTGCCCCACATGTCCCATCCGGTCCAGCCGGCGGCGCCGGTGGTGGTGTACTGGGCGCAGCCGTCGGGGAAGAAGGTGTAGTTGGAGAAGCCCTTGTCGTGGCCCTTGCGGATCGGGTAGATGGAGTACTGGGTGTCCGCCGGGCTGCTGAGGGTGAGGTCGTAGGCCACGCCGGTGCTGAGGACATAGGACAGGGGGAAGGCGCAGGTCACCCAGTCGGACACACCCTCCAGCACGCTGGCGGCGGGCACGGTGCCGGTGGCGATGACGGTGCCGTCGGCCTCGGTGACCTGCACGGTCAGGGGGCTGCTGCCGGAGGTCCGCTGTAGGCGCACCTTGACCTTGCTGAAGGTGCGGCTGGGACCCGACACCTTGAAGCTCTCCCGGACCATGGCGTTGCCGGAGACGAGCTTGGGGTTGGTGGACCACACCTCCATGTAGCCGGTGCCCTGGGTGGCGCCGTTGCTGTAGTCCAGCTCCAGGATGGGGGTGAAGTTGCTGCGCAGCTTCCAGGGTCCGCTGCCCGAGCGCACCAGGGCGGCCAGGGTGGCGTCGGAGAAGCTCGGCTGCATGGGCGCGGTCTGGGCGTCGGTGTACAGGCAGTCCAGGGAGATGTAGTTGGTGGCGGGGGTGGGGTCGATGTTGGTGAACACCAGGTGGTAGATGCCGCCGCCCTTCAGGCTCGCCGGTGACGGGAAGGTCAGCTCCGGGTAGTTCTCGTTCTGGGCCAGGATGTTGCCGTAGGTCACCGAGGCCAGGGAAACCCCGGTGGGCAGGTGGGCGGCGGTGCCGTCGTCGGCCTCCAGGTCCACCTGGACGGTCCCACCCTGGCCCGCCTGGTAGCCGCTCTTGACCAGGGACCAGATGAAGAAAACCCGGATGCCCTTCAGGGGGGCGGCGTGCTGGGCCTGGAACCGGTAGCTGGCGGCGTTCAGGCTGGGACCGCCCAGCACCGTGTTGGCCAGCGCGTCGGCGCCGTAGCCCGAACCGTAGAAGGCGGGGGTCACCGGGAACGGGGCCTGCACCGGGATGTCCTGGGTGTAGGTGGTCTGCACGCCGCTCAGGGTGACCACGCACTGCACGGTGGCGGTCCCGGCCGCTCCGGCATTGAAGTAGACCGCGGCGTTGCGGGTGATGCCGGGAATGGCGCCCCCGGTGGCGCTCCACTGGTAGGTGGCGCCGGCCTGGGCCGGAACGAAGGCGAGGATGTTGGTCATCCCCGCGGAGACCAGGGCGGGGGCGGTGATGTAGCCGGTGTTGGCGATGGCGGCGGCATGAGGGGTGGCGGCGCCCGGGAGGGCGGAACCGGCCGCCAGGAGGCTCCCCGCCAGAAGGGCAAATTTTGAATAATTCATAAAAATCCTTCCCCAGAGTCCGTCCGGGAATCGGCCGGGGAATCCCGGCCGGCCCGCGGCCAAGTGGCTGTGTTGGAGGGATCCCTTGCCCCCCTGGGGACGCCTGGGATCCGGTCTCCCTACCAGGGCAACCCTGGTGCCAACGGCCGGATCTTCAGGTCTGTTTTATTACTTACCTGATTGCAATAATTAAAAATCATTCCCGGACGGAGCCGGCCCGGGATTCCCGAATCGGGATCCGGCCTCTGGAATCGGGACGGACGCCTGGTTCCAGCCGCCGGTGAGCTATCGTTGAGAATGGCAAACGTCCTGCCCCGCACCGGTCCGCCCCATCGCTTGGGCGAAGTCTGGGCAGGGGCCCGGGATTCATTGCCCATGCTGCTGGGCGCGGCTCCCCTGGGGGCCATCTTCGGCACCCTGGCCGTGCCCAGCGGGCTGTCCCGGGGCGGCGCCCTGGCCATGTCCCTGACCGTGTTCGCCGGGTCGGCCCAGTTCATCGCCCTGACCCTGCTGGCGGGAGGCGCCGGACGGGCGGTGATCTTGCTCACCACCCTGGTGGTGAACCTGCGCCACGCCCTCTACTCGGCCACCCTGCTGCCCCACGAAGGCCGCCCCGTTCGGCGCCTTCGGCGCCATGGCCTTCACCATCGGCAAGTACGGGGCCGCGGCCCTGGGCAACCTGCTGGGGCTGATCGCCACCTTCTACCTCACCGCGGCGCTGTTCGTGCTGGTGGTCCTGGGCATCGTGGCCCGGATCGCGGGGTTCAGCATCCTGCGCTTCATCGGCTACATCAAAGACGAGCTGCTGATCGTGCTGGGCACCAGCTCCTCGGAGACCGCGCTGCCCCAGCTGATGGAGAAGATGGAGCGGCTGGGCTGCTCCAAGCCGGTGGTGGGCCTGGTGGTGCCCACCGGCTACAGCTTCAACCTGGACGGCACCAACATCTACATGAGCCTGGCGACCATCTTCATCGCCCAGGCCCTGGGCTTCCACCTGACCCTGTGGAACCAGGTCATGATCATCGGGGTGGCCATGCTCACCTCCAAGGGCGCCTCGGGCGTGACCGGCGCCGGCTTCATCACCCTGGCGGCCACCCTGTCGGTGATGAGCCCGGCCCTGGTGCCCGGCATCGCCATC
>JBELAL010000034.1:0-56648 GCA_049508835.1 Holophaga sp.
GGAGCGGAGCAAAGCCCTGGCGGTTTGGCTTCACTACTACAATAACCATCGACCGCATTCGTCCCTGGGAGGCAGGCCTCCCGCCTCAAGGGTGAACAACCTGTTTAGCCTCGACACCTAGGCCACCACCATCCGCTCGCGCCTGGCCCTCTCCAAAGCCAGCATCGCCCGCTTGCGCCCCGGCCCCCAGTGGTAGTCCCCCAGCGCCCCGCTGGCCTGGATCACCCGGTGGCAGGGGATCAGGTAGGCCACCGGGTTCTGCCCCACCGCCGTGCCCACGGCCCGCACGGCGCCGGGCTCGCCCACCTGCCGGGCCAGGTCCCCGTAGGCCAGCACCCGGCCTTCGGGGATGCGCAGCAGGGCCTCCCAGACCTTGAGCTGGAACTCGGTGCCCTTGAGCACCAGGGCCAGGGGCCGGGCCGGTCCGCCCTGGAGGCGGCTGTCCAGCGCCGCCGCGAACGGCTGGACCACCCCGGCATCGCGCTGCAGCCGAGCCCGGGGCCAGCGCCCGGCCAGGTCGGCCAGGGCCGGGGCGGGATCCTCTCCCTCCAGGAAGGCGAGCCCGCACAGGCGCCCCTCCAGGACCGCCAGCAGGGCGGGGCCGAACGGGGTGGGCACCGCGTCCCACTGGAGGGTGAGCCCCTGGCCCCGCTCCTTGAACTGCCCCGGGGTCATCCGCTCCACGGTCACGAACAGGTCGTGCAGCCGGCTGGGGCTGGACAGGCCCAGTTCCAGGCTGGCCTCCAGCACCGAGCGGGACTCCAGGAGCAGTTCCTTGGCCTCCCGCAGGGTGAGGTACTGGAGGAACCGCTTGGGGCTGATCCCGGCCCACTTCTGGAAGATGCGCTGGAAATGGAACTCGCTGACCCCAGCCTGCGCCGCCACCTCGGCCAGGGAGGGCTGCTCCCGCACCTGACCGCACAGGTAGTGGATGGCCCGGGCCACGCGGGTGAAATCGCTGTCGGACATGGGCCACCTCCAACCCCAGGATCCGGGATTGCGGCCGTCCCCTCAATCCGTTTCTTGCTGACTACTTGAAGATCGCCCCCAGCCCCTGGCCCGCCGGGATCACCCTGGGGGCGTTCAGGCAGGGGGAGAAGTCCCCCTTCACCCACTCCCGCAGGCGGTACAGGGTGGCGAAGTGGAACCCTGGCGCGGTCCCGCCCTGGCCGCCCACCAGCTCGGCCCCCCGGCGCACGTTGTCGGCCATCCAGCAGGGCAGGGACAGGTGGTAGGGGTTGCGCGCCACTTCGCCCTTGTGGAAGGACACCGCCGCCACCAGGTCGGCCACCTCGGCGGCGGAGGACGCCACCATCAGGTTGGGGTCGGCCATGGGCTGCCAGAACTCGGTCTCCACCACCTTGCAGGCGAACCCGCGCCCCAGGGAGCGCAGCGCGTCCACCACCAGGAGGTGGGTGCCGATGTGGGTGCTGTTGAAGTCCTGGTCGTGGGGCAGGAACAGCACCGTCGCGCGGTGGTAGGCGATGAGCTGGGCCACCTGGGTCACCGCCTCCTCCCAGGCGCTGGGGTTGTTCTCCCGGGTGCGGGGGTTGATGCCGCCCAGGCGGGTGGGGATCAGTTCGAACCCCAGGAAGTGGCAGGCGCCGCGCATCTCCTCCAGCCGCGCAGCTTGGCGCTCCACCCGGCTGCCCAGGGTCACCGCCGCCACCGAGACCCGGATGTGCAGTTCCCGGCGCAGGCGCAGGGGCAGGCCGCCGGTGATGCTCTCGTCGTCGGGGTGGGGGGCGAACACCAGCGCCCGGGGCGCGTTGTCCTGCAACCGCGGCGCAGCCGCCGGCGGCAGTCCGCCCAGGGGCAGGCCCCGGGCCTCCTCCATCAGGCGGACGAAGTCGTCGATGAACGGGTTGAAGGGATGGTTCATGGGAGCACTCCAAACCTTTGGCCATTAATCGTAAGGCAGGCCCTTGATGCCGGGGAGCCTTTTCCCATGACGCCGGTCCGCTCCCTCGCCTGTGTCCATTGTCACGCTTGCGGGCGGGCTCCCGTTGAAGACCTCTACAATGGTCCGGTGGCAGGTATTTACAACCTTGGGTGGGAATCCAGGGCGCTGCCGGATGGACTCCCCCCGACCGGACAAACGGATCCCAGGAGGACGCTGGATGGATACCAAGGCTAAGAAGGAAATGCTGCAGAAATTGCGCAAGGATGCCTTCCTGGGCGGCGGTGCCGACCGCATCGAGGCCCAGCACGCCAAGGGCAAGATGACCGCGCGGGAACGGATCGAGGCCCTGGTGGACAAGGGCTCGTTCCGGGAGCTGGACGCCTTCGTCACCCACCGGACCCACGATTTCCACATGGACCAGAAGCACTTCCTGGGCGACAGCGTGGTGACCGGCTGGGCCACCGTGGAAGGGCGTCCCATCTACGTGTTCAGCCAGGACTTCACCGTCCTGGGCGGGTCCCTGGGCGAAGTGCACGCCGAGAAGGTCTGCAAGGTCATGGACCTGGCGGTGAAGAACGGGGTGCCGGTGGTGGGGCTCAACGACAGCGGCGGCGCCCGCATCCAGGAAGGGGTGGTGAGCCTGGGCGCGTACGCCGACATCTTCCTGCGCAACACCCTGGCCTCGGGGGTGGTGCCCCAGATCAGCGCCATCATGGGCCCCTGCGCCGGCGGCGCGGTGTACAGCCCGGCCCTCACCGACTTCATCTTCATGGTGAAGAAGACCAGCCACATGTTCATCACCGGCCCGGACGTGGTCAAGACCGTCACCCACGAGGACGTGTCCATGGACGACCTGGGCGGCGCCGCCATCCACGCCACCAAGAGCGGCGTGGCCCAGTTCGTGTCCGAGGACGAGGCCGACTGCCTGGCTTCCGTCCGCCAGCTGCTGTCGTACCTGCCCGCCAACAACATGGAAGACGCCCCCCGGGTGGACACCGGCGACGATCCCGGCCGCCGGGAAGCCTCCCTGGACACCCTGGTGCCCGACGACCCCCGCAAGGCCTACGACATGCACGAGGTGATCGCCGGCATCGTGGACCACGGCGAGTTCATGGAAGTCCACGCGGGCTACGCGGGCAACATGATCGTCGGCTTCGCCCGCCTGGACGGGCACACCGTGGGCATCGTGGCCAACCAGCCCCTGGTCCTGGCCGGGGTGCTGGACATCAAGGCCTCCATCAAGGGCGCCCGGTTCGTGCGCTTCTGCGACGCCTTCAACATCCCCCTGGTGACCTTCGTGGACGTGCCCGGGTTCATGCCGGGCGTGGACCAGGAGCACGGCGGGATCATCCTGCACGGGGCCAAGCTGCTCTACGCCTACTGCGAGGCCACCGTGCCCAAGCTCACCGTGATCACCCGCAAGGCCTACGGCGGCGCCTACGACGTGATGAGCTCCAAGCACATCCGCGGCGACTACAACGTGTCCTGGCCCACCGGCGAGATCGCGGTGATGGGCCCGGACGGCGCCGTGAACATCATCTACCGCAAGGAGGTGCTCGAGGCCGCCGATCCCGCCGCCAAGCGCGCCGAGCTGATCGAGCTGTACAAGGACAAGTTCGCCAATCCCTTCGTGGCCGCCTCCCGGGGCTACCTGGACGACGTCATCGACCCGTCCGAGACCCGGCCCAGGCTGATCGAGGCCCTGAAGGTCACCCGCAACAAGCGCGACAGCAACCCGCCGCGCAAGCACAGCACCATGCCTTTGTGAGCCGCGGAGGAAGCCATGGCATACAAGACCAGCATCGATGAACTCGCGGCCCTCCTGACCACGCCCTACAGCCACCTGGAGCTGGGCCAGGTCAACGACCACGCCGCCTACGTCATGAATTTCAAGGAGGTGTACCCCTTCCACCGGCACATCATGGACGAGCTGTACCTGGTCCTGGAGGGGGAGATCACCATCCGGTTCAAGAACGCCTCCCCGGTCACCCTGAAGAAGGGGGAATGCCACGTGGTGCGCGCCTACACCACCCACTCCTCCGAGTCCAAGGAAGGGGCCCTGGTGCTGATGGTCAAGCCCAAGGAAATGTTCCCCCACCCGTCCGAAGTGGAGTAGCAAGAGATGCCGACCAAACTGATGATCTGCGAGACCCTCCTGCGGGACGCGCACCAGAGCCTCCTGGCCACGCGCATGCGCACCGAGGACATGCTGCCGTTGTGCCCGGCGCTGGACGAGATCGGCTACTGGTCCCTGGAGGTGTGGGGCGGCGCCACCTTCGACACCGCCATCCGGTTCCTGGGGGAGGACCCCTGGGAGCGCCTGCGCGCCCTGCGCAAGGTCCTGCCCAAGACCCGCCTGCAGATGCTGCTGCGCGGCCAGAACGTGCTGGGCTACAAGCACTACCCCGACGACATCGTGGAGAAGTTCATCGTCCTGGCGCGCAAGAACGGCATCGACGTGTTCCGCATCTTCGACGCCCTGAACGACCTGCGCAACATGGAGCAGGCCATGAAGATCGCCAGGCGCGAGGGCGGCCACGTGCAGGGGACCATCTCCTACACCATCAGCCCGGTGCACACCGACGCCGCCTTCGTGCAGATGGGCCGGGACCTCAAGGCCATGGGCGCCGACTCCATCGCCGTCAAGGACATGGCCGGGCTGATCAGCCCGTACATCGCCTTCAGCCTGGTCAAGGCGCTCAAGGAGGAGGTGGGCCTGCCGGTGCAGCTGCACACCCACTACACCTCGGGCTTCGGCACCGCGGCCCTGATCAAGGCCGCCGAGGCCGGGGTGGACGTGGTGGACTGCGCCATCTCGGCCATGTCCATGTCCACCTCCCAGCCCCCCACCGAGACCCTGGTGGCCGCCCTCAAGGGCACCCCCAGGGACACCGGGCTGGACCTGGACGCCCTGGCCGACATCGCCCGGAAGATGACCGAGGTCCGCAAGAAGTACGCCAGCTTCGAGGCCGGCGTGCCCCCGGTGGACGTGAACGTGCTGCAGTTCCAGGTGCCGGGCGGCATGCTTTCCAACCTGGTGGGCCAGCTGCGCCAGAACGGCGCCATGGACAAGTACTACGACGTGCTGGACGAGATCCCGCGGGTGCGCAAGGACATGGGCTACCCGCCCCTGGTGACCCCCTCCAGCCAGATCGTGGGCACCCAGGCCACCCTGAACATCCTCACCGGCCAGCGCTACAAGGTGATCCCCGAGGAGGTCAAGCAGTACTTCCGGGGCTACTACGGCAAGCCCCCGGCGCCCATGGACCCGGCGATCCAGAAGCTGGCCATCGGCGACGAGGAGCCGATCACCTGCCGTCCCGCCGACATGCTGGCCCCGGGCTGGGCGGACGCCAAGATGGAGATCGGCGACCTCGCCCAGAGCGACGAGGACGTCATGTCCTACGCCCTGTTCCCCCAGATCGCCAAGCCCTTCCTCAAGCGGCGCAGGCAGGGCCTGGGGGGCAAGGAGGAGCTGGCCGCCGCCATCGGCGAGGCCCTGTACCAGCAGGCCCTGGCCAAGGAGGCCAAGCCTGCGGCCGCCGCGGGACCGGTCAACGGCGTGTCCATGTGGAAGCTGTCCGGCCGCGCCGGCGTCAAGAGGGGGTGGTGAGATGGCCAACAACAAGTTCAAGCTTCTTCTGGACGGCCAGGCCTACGAACTGGAGCGCCGGGACGGCCTGATGGTGGTCAACGGCATGGAGTTCGCCTTCGAGCGCAAGGAGGGCACCGTCACCGTGGCGGGCAACCCCCACGTGGTGAAGCTCTCCTCCGGGTCGGCGGAAGTGGACGGCATCGCCCACGCCATCGAGGCCCAGGGCCTGGAGGAGCCCAAGGTCACCGGCAAGGCCCGCCGCGCCACCGCCTCCGCCGCCGAAGAGGCCGGCGCCCTCACCGCCGTCATGCCTGGCCTGATCCTGAAGATCCTCAAGAAGGAAGGGGACCGGGTGGAGGTCGGCGAGACCATCATCGTGCTGGAGGCCATGAAGATGCAGAACGACCTCCAGGCCAGGACGGCCGGGGTGATCACCCAGATGAACGTCAAGCAGGGAGACCATGTCGAGATGAGGCAGGTGCTCTGCATCATCGATTCGGCGGGAGCGTCCGAAGGGGCCCAGCCGGCGCTGTGAAAGATTGCGGACCGCAAGACCATGCATCCCCGGAAGGATGTCGATTGGCCTATCCCAGGGCGATGCGGCAGAATGTCCCGGAGGATCTTCCCCCGAAAGGCCATCATGTCAACAATCCCCCTCATCGCCATCGACGGCCCCTCCGGGGTGGGGAAGTCCTCCACCGCCAAGGCCGTGGCCCGGGCGCTGGGGTGGAGCTACCTGGACACCGGGGCCATGTACCGGGCCTGCGCCCTGGCCCTGCGCCGGGCCGGGACCGACGTGGACGACCGGGCGGGGCTGGAGCGGGTGCTGGCGGGCCTGGCCATCGAGCAGCGGGGTGACCGGGAGTACCTGGGCGGCGAGGACGTGAGCGCGGCCATCCGCACCCCCGAGATCTCGCAGATGGCGTCCCGGGTGTCCGCCGACCCGAGGGTGCGCACGGTGCTGGTGGCCCAGCAGCGGCGCATCGGCGGCAGCGGGAACTGGGTGGTGGACGGGCGGGACATCGGCACGGTGGTGTTCCCCGACGCCTGCTGCAAGGTCTTCCTCACCGCCAGCGTCGCCGCCCGGGCCCAGCGGCGCTTCAAGGAGCTGGAGGCCAAGGGCGCGCCCGAACCCCTGGAGCAGGTGACCGCGGACATCCAGCGCCGGGACCATGCCGACTCGACCCGGGCGGCGTCTCCGCTGCGCAAGGCCGACGATGCGGTGGAACTGGACTCCAGCGCCATGACCCTGGAGCAGGTGGTGGACTGGATCGTGGCGCGGCACCGGGGGCACGCCTAGAACGCGAATATTGAAGCCCGGCCCTTTTTTTCTCGCCCTGGTTGTCGGCCCTGGAGGGGGGGCCTATACATGTTTCCGCAGCTGCGTTCTATTAACAATTAATAAATAACCCTGGGGATCCTTACCCTTCAACCCTCCAATATCCCAAGGAGTGCTCTATGAAATCTAAGTTCCTGGCCCTCGGCCTGCTCGGTGCTGGCAGCGTCACCGCATTCGCCGGGGGCGGCGGATACACTGCCCCCGCCGTGCCCCAGCTCACGGTCTGCGCGTATCTCTGCGATCCTACGTGCTGCCGTCAATACTGCTGCATCCAGCTGCCGGTGGACCGGCTCATCACCGACGCGGCCAACGACGGCCTGGGCAACGCCAACAGCCTCACCTACGGCGGCGTGGCCGAAGTGGATCCCGACCAGGTCCCCGTCTGGAATTGGCTGCTGAACCAGACCAAGTGCGGCTACGGCGTCAAGATCGTCATCCAGGGCTCCGGGCAGTCCCCGGCCACCTACCCCGCCGTGCCCAACGGCATCTACACCACCCCGTTCGGCTCCCCCGCCGTCAACGTCCAGAGCATGGAATCCAACTGTTGGGAACAGGATCTTTATTGTGTCACCGGCATCGAGATCGTGACCGGTGACAGCCATTGGCGCGGCGGATGGCGACACGGGAGGCAGTACGGCTGGCGCGCCTGCTTCAAGCCCTGGGTCGGCGGATGGGGCTGGATCAGCTCCGCGCACGCCCTGATCGCGTTCGATGCCACCAACATCAAGACTCCCAACAGCTCGTTCCCCCCGATGTAGTGGGACCGGCAACGACGAACCGAGCTGATCGGCCCTGATTCCCCGAACCTTTTTCCCCTATGGAGTGCACTATGAAATCTCTCTTGAAGCTGGGCGCCCTGGCCGCGGTCCTCTCCGCCGGCACCCTGCTGCATGCCGACGCCCCGGCGGGCTTTATGGCCACCTTGGGCGCCAAGGACGGCTCGACCGCGACGGTCTACTACCCCGACATCGTGACCTACACCTACCTGAACTTCCAGAATGATGGCACCGGCGTGCCGGACGTCGACGACGTCTCCAACGCCCGTCTCTTCTGCGGTGATCCCACCTGGCTGTACTTCGTCAAGCAAGGCAAGAACATGAAGGCCGTGACGGTGCCCGACGCCTACGTGGTGAACAACGCCGCGGTCCCGGCCACCGTGCTGTATGGCGGAGGGGCCAGCGACTTCCTCTGCGCCGAAGTGCAGTTCGACTTCACCCCCGCCATCGCGTTCTGGGAGACCCTCGTCACCGGCGAGCTTCCCGGCACCGAAACCAATCCCGACCTGAGCTCCCCGCCGTCCTAGAACCAGGCCTCCCGCTCCCTGCCAGCGGGCTTCCACCCGGACCGGCATGCCATGCATGCCGGTCCGGGCATGCCTGAGCGCCGCGCGGCGCCGGGCGTCCGCCCCTGGCGGGACCCGCCGGACCGGACCAGACTGGGGTCTACCGGCCCGCGCCGGCCGGGACTGTCGTCCCCGGGGAAGGAGGCGCCATGGATCAGCGGACCGAGCACGACAGCATGGGCGAGGTGCAGGTGCCCGCCCAGGCCTACTGGGGGGCCCAGACCCAGCGTTCCCTGGAGCACTTCGCCATCGGCGGGGAGCGCCTGCCCTCCGCCCTCATCCGCGCCCTGGGGCTGGTGAAGCAGGCCTGCGCCCGGGTCAACGTGGAACTGGGCACCCTGGACCCGGTGCCGGGGGACTTCATCCAGCGGGCGGCGGCGGAGGTGGCCGCGGGGCGCCTGGACGACCAGTTCCCGCTGGTGGTGTGGCAGACCGGGTCGGGCACCCAGAGCAACATGAACGCCAACGAGGTGATCGCCAACCGCGCCAGCGAACTGGCCGGGCAGCCCCGGGGCTCCTACCGCCCGGCCCACCCCAACGACCACGTGAACCGCTCCCAGAGCAGCAATGACGTGTTCCCCACCGCCATCCACGTGGCCGCGGCCCGGGAGCTGCGGGAGGCGCTGGTGCCGGCGGTGCGGGCCCTGCGCGACGTGCTGGCGGCCAAGGCGGACGCCTTCAAGGACCTCGTCAAGGTGGGCCGCACCCACCTCCAGGACGCGGTGCCCCTCACCCTGGGCCAGGAGTTCGGCGGCTGGGCCAGCCAGCTGGAGCACAGCCTGGAACGCCTGGAGCGGGCCCTGGAGGAGCTCATGGAGCTGCCCATCGGGGGCACCGCCGTGGGCACCGGGCTCAACGCCCCGCCCGGGTTCGGAATGCGGGTGGTGCAGGCCCTGCGGGACGCCACCGAGCTGCCCTTCGTGCCCGCCCGGAACCCCTTCGAGGCCCTGGCCGCCCGGGACGCCTGCGTCTCGGCCCACGGCGCCCTGCGCACCCTGGCGGCCAGCCTGATGAAGCTCGCCGAGGACGTGCGCTCCCTGGCCTCGGGCCCCCGCTGCGGCCTGGGCGAGCTGCGCCTCCCCGCCAACGAACCCGGCAGCTCCATCATGCCGGGCAAGGTCAACCCCACCCAGTGCGAGGCCCTGATCATGGTGGGCATGCGGGTCATGGGCAACGACGCCACCGTCGGCCTGGCCGGCGCCGGCGGGCGGTTCCAGCTGAACACCTGCATGCCCGTGCTGGCCCACGCCCTGCTCCAGTCCATCCGCCTGCTGGCGGACGGCTGCCGGAGCTTCGAGCGCCACTGCGCCCGGGGCATCGGGCCAGACCGGGCGCGGATCCGGGAGCTGCTGGAGCGCACCCTCATGACCGTCACCGCCCTGGCGCCCCGGATCGGCTACGAGCAGGCCGCGCGGGTGGCCCAGCGGGCCCTGGGGGAGAACCGCACCCTGAAGGAGATCGTGGCGGAGGAGGGGCTGCTGGGGCCGGAGGAGGCGGAGGCCCTGCTGGATCCCCGGAGGATGGCCGGACTGGAAGGGCCGCCAACACCCCCTTCACCGTCACCTTGAATCAGACCCGGAACGTGTCCGGCCGCCAGGTCTGGATCCGCCGCTTGATCTGGTCCGGGCTCAGGTTCTCCTTGAGGGCCTCGGCCACCCGGGCCGGCAGTTCCTCGTCCGACGCGAAGCGCAGGGCGATGAACTGGCCCGGGGCGAGCTGCTGGATGTAGCTCTGCAGGGCCGGGGGCAGGATCTCGCGCAGGCGCAGGGTCTCCTCCAGGCGGATGATGCGGTCCTGGACCCGCAGGGCGTAGCTGCGCATCTTGATGAAGACGATCAGCAGCAGCGCCGTGACCACCAGGTACCACACCCCCCGGTGGCCCAGCACCAGCCGGACCAGGGCCGCCACCAGGGCCACCACCCCCAGGGTGAAGCCCACGTAGTGGTACCAGGGGTCGACGCGCTTGTGGTTGGCGTAGGTCTGGGGTGCGACGGTCATGGCGGCCTCCTGGGGTTTCCAACATGATGCCCGCGAACCGTGGGCCCGGGAGGCGCGCAGGGCGGGGTGGGGGATTCCCGGAATGTGATTATAATTATTTTATAATTTCATCCGGAGCCCGGCCATGCCCACCCTTCTCCGCCCTCGACGGCCCGGCACGTTCGGTTGGGCACTCGTACGCGTGCCGCTCCTTGGCGCCATCCTGCTCCTGGCCCCGGGGCGGCCCGTCCACGCCGCCGGCCCGGGCACCCTGGTGGAACTGGGGGAGGTGGAGCTCACCCCGGTGCAGGCGCTGGACCGGCAGTACCAGGACCAGCTGGCCCGGGACCTTCACCGCCAACATCAAGCAGGTGAAGAACAAGATCATCGGGCGGAACACCGGCGCGGTGTTCAGCGTCAGCCTCAATTTCCGGCAGCGGGTGCAGACCGACAACTTCGACCGGGCGGAGAACGGGAAGGCGTTCATCACCCTGCCTTGAAGATGCCAACGCACTTGTGAATGGGTTTTGCAAGATCATTGCCAGCCGGCTGGGGTGGCGGATGCGTGCGCCCGCTTGGTCTGGCCGAGAGGATGGGCGCATAGTATGGAGCCAGGAGGTCCCGATGAGCCTTCCGGAGCCGAAACATCCCGGCTACACCATCCAAGATTGGAAAACCTGGGAAGGACGCTGGGAACTGATCCATGGGTTCGCCTACGCCATGACCCCCGCGCCGAGCCCCGAACACCAGCGGACCAGCCTCCATCTGGTACGGGCCATCGCCGACGCCCTGGACGAGGGCAAGCGGCGAGGCGGCGGGGAGTGCGAACTGTTCTTCGCGCCCATCGACCTTTACCTGCCACATGAAGAAAGTGTCTACCAGCCCGATATCCTGGTGGTCTGCGATCCGGCCAAGGTAACTGGACGGGGAATCGAGGGAGTGCCCGACCTGGTGGCGGAAATCCTCAGTCCCGGCACCGCCAGCAAGGACCTGGTGCGCAAACGGTGGGCTTATGAGGCTGCCGGCATTCCGGAATACCTGATCGTCGATCCGGAGGAAGCCGTCGCCGAACTTTTGCGCTTGGAACCGGAAGGCCATTACCATTCGGTCGCCCGGGTGGAATGGGGGGCGAACCTGCCGATCCTGGGGGGGAGAATCAGCATCACCCTGGGATAGCCAATCGACGCCGATCCGTCCTTCCGGGGAGGACCCTCCATGAAAGCACGTGAAAGCGGGATGCCCGAGGAAGGGGCCTGGGAACGGTTCTTCCAGCCCCAGGCCGCCGTCGACCGGCTCCTGGCCCCGGTGGGCGGTTCCCCGGCCCACGTGGTGGAGTTCGGGTGCGGGTACGGCACCTTCACCCTTCCCGCCGCCCGGAGGGCCGGAGGCATCGTCACCGCCCTGGACATTGAGGCGGACGCGGTGGCCCGGGTCCAGGCCCGGGCGCGGGAGCAGGGGCTGGGCAACGTCCGGGTGGAGCGGCGGGACTTCGTCGCCCAGGGCTCCGGGCTGGAAGACGGGACCCAGGCCCACGCCATGGTCTACAATTTGCTGCACCTGGAGCATCCCCTGGACCTGCTCCGGGAGGCCGCCCGAGTCCTGGCGCCCCGAGGCCGGATTTCGGTGATCCACTGGCGGAGCGACATTCTCACCCCACGGGGGCCGTCCCTGGCCATCCGGCCCACCCCGGAGCAGTGCGCGGCGTGGCTGGTCGAGGCGGGGTTCCAAGCGGTCCAAGCCGTTGAACTGGAAGACATCTGCCCTTACCATTTCGGGCTGGTGGCGGTGCGCTAGTACGGATGGGCCGAAGATCAAGGGAAAATCATTTCATCGCTTTTCTATCACCGTCCATCCCCGTTCATCCCCGTCGAACCCAGCGCTGGGATTCGCGGCGCATCGCCTCTTGGCTCATAGGCCCAGGTAACTTGCATTGGTTGGCTCAACGGGGACTTTTGCAATTCGAGCCCTACGACTTCCAGGGGCTCGACCCTGATCAACTCGGCACGCCGGTCCGGCACCTGCCCACCGGAGAGATAGAAATCGAAGCAGACCCATGACCTCCCTGAGGACCAGGGCTCATCAGGCAAAAGGTTGCCTGTTCTAACAAATTTTTCGTTCAACAGGCAATTGTTTGCCCATTCAACGGATCCGCAAGTCCATGCTTAAGCCTACGCCTTCGGCCGGAACGCCTTGATCACCGTCTCGTCGGTCTGCAGCGAGGGCCCCCCGGCCAGCTCCAGGCAGTACGGTATCGCCGGGAACACCGCGTCCAGGCACTCCCGGATCGACTTGGGTTTCCCCGGCAGGTTCACGATCAGGGCGCTGCCCCGCAGCCCCGCCAGCTGCCGGGACAGGATGGCGGTGGGCACGTACTGCAGGGAGACCGCCCGCATGCGCTCGCCGAAGCCTTCCAGGACGCGGTCGCACACCGCCCGGGTGGCCTCGGGGGTGACGTCCCTGGGGCTGGGGCCGGTGCCGCCGGTGGTGAGCACCAGGCAGCAGCCGTGGTCGTCCACCAAGGCCTTGAGGGTGGCCTCGATCCGGTCGCGCTCGTCGGGGATCAGGCGGTAGGCCTCCTCCCAGGGGGTGGCCAGGTAGGCCTTCAGGGTGTCCCGGATGGCCGGGCCGCTCAGGTCGTCGTAGACGCCCGAACTGGCGCGGTCCGAGATGGTGACGATCCCGATCCGGGGACGGTCAGTGGTCGTGGTCGTGGTCATGGTCGCAGTCGGGACCGTGCACGTGCTCCGGTTCGGCGGGCACCACCCGGGCCGGACCGCCCTCCTCGTCCTCCTGGCCCTCGGACTCCACCCCGCCCACGTCGAACCGGGCGGTGGCCTCGCCGGCCTCGCGCTTGCGCTCCAGCTCCTTCAGGGCGGCGAAGGCCTCCCGGTCCAGGAGCTCCTCGGTGACGGTGGCGTGCTCCATGATGAAGGTGAAGATCTTGTCGGTGCGGACCCGGCCCTTGATCTCGTTGCCGGCGCCGGTCTCCTCCAGCTTCTTCTTGAAGGTCTCGAAGCTCTGCTGGACCTTGCGCTCTTCCATGAACGCCTTGATCTCGGCGTCCAGCTCCTCGTCGCTCACCTGGAGGTCCTCGCCGTTGCCGATGCCCTGGAGCAGGTAGCCGGAGCGCACCGCCCGCTCGGCGTCGTGGGTGCGGTGCTGGCGGTAGGCCTCCCAGTTGACCTTCTTGGGATCGATGCCCTGGCGGGCCACCGCTTCCGCGAACTCCTGGCAATAGTCGTTCAGCTGCAGGGCGACCATGGAGGTGGGCACTTCGAACGGGCAGGCGTCCAGGAAGGACTCCAGGATGGTCTGGTGGGCCCGGTTGACCGCGTCCGCCTCGGCGGCCTCCTCCAGCTCCTTGCGCACCGCGGCCTTCAGCTCCTCCAGCCCGGCGTGGGGGCCCAGGTCCTTGGCGAACTCGTCGTTCAGCTCGGGGACGACCTTGGCGCGCAGATCCTTCATGGTGGCTTCATAGGCGATGGGCTTGCCCGCCAGGGTGCGGTTGGCCTCGCCCTCGGGGATGGTGATGGAGAACTTGCGGGTCTCGTCCACCCGCATGCCCAGGATCTCGGCGTCGAACGGCCGGCCGGTGGCCAGCTGGATCACCTGGTCCTTGTAATCCATGGCCTTCATGCCCATGGGCTTGACCTTGATGTCCAGGGTCACGAAGTGGCCCAGCTCGGCGCCCTCCTCCACCGGGATGTACTTGGCATGCTCTTCGCGCGTGGCCTCCAGGCGGTCGGCCACCGCCTGGTCGTCGATGGTCTGCTTCTTCTTGGTGACAGCGAGGCCCTTGTACTGGGGCAGAGTCACCTGGGGGGCCACGTCGAACCGGGCGTTGAACTTGCCGTCGGCGCCCTCCTGCAGTTCCACCTTGTCCAGGGCGGGGCGGGAGATGGGCTGGGCCCCGGCGGCGGTGGCGGCCTCGAGGAAGTGCTTCTCCACCAGGGCCTCGGCCACTTCCGACTTGATCTCCCGGTCGTACCGGGACAGCAGCACCGACTTGGGGGCCTTGCCGGGCCGGAAGCCGGGGATCTTGACCTTGGGCGTCAGCTTGGCGATCACCTTGCTGAATTCAGCGTTCACCTCCGAGGCGGGAACGGTGAAGTCGATGGATTTCCGCGTGGCGGTGTGGTGAGTGAGGCTGGACTGCATGGGTGCTCCTGCTGCGAAGTGGAAAGGAGAAGCTGGTTGCCTTGGGTGGTGCGAATGGCGGGAGTCGAACCCGCATGGTGTGAACCGCTGGAACCTAAATCCAGTGCGTCTACCAGTTCCGCCACATTCGCAGGGTTCACCTCTGAAATTGTCGTGGTGCGCCCGGAGCGACTCGAACGCCCGACCCCCAGGTTCGAAGCCTGATGCTCTATCCAGCTGAGCTACGGGCGCACAACGAAACCGCTATTTTGCCATGAAAGGGCGGGGAATTCACGCGCCATTCACAGGGCGCCGGCCTGCAGGCACCAGGCGTCGCTGCAGGCGTGCTCCAGCACCGCCTCCCGCTCCGCGTCCGTGAGGCCCAGGGCCGCGGCCTGGGCCCATTCCCCGGGGAGGGTGCAGGGGATCACCCCCGGGTCGTCGGTGCCCAGGGCGCAGCGCACCCCGGCCCGCAGCAGCCTGGGCAGGGGGTGCGAGCCCAGGTCCGGCACCAGGGCCCGGTTGGAAGTCAGGCAGATGTCGAGGGGGATGTTCCGCTCCACCAGCAGCTCCACGATGTCCGGATGGGCGGCGGCGCGCACCCCGTGGACGATGCGCTCCACGCCCGCGTCCAGGATGGCGTCCCGCACGTTCGTGCCGGGCCCGTTCTCCCCGGCGTGGGCGGCCAGGCGCAGCCCGGCCTTGCGGGCCCGCTGGAACACCTCGGCCCACTGGTGGAACGGCACCCGCTCCAGGCCGCCGGTGGAAAAGCCGACCACCCAGGCGGGCTTGTCCCCCAGCACCAGGTCCAGCACCTCGTGCCCGTGCTCGATGCCGAAGTGGTTGACCGCGTCGATGATGACCGCCACATGGACGTCCTGGGCCCGGGCCTCCCGGATGCCCTCGTCCATGCCCCGCCACAGCTGGTCCAGAGTCAGGAACTTACCCTGTTTCACCAGGAAGTGGGGCGACACCCACAGGTCGATGCCCCTCGGCTGGCCGGGGACCGGGGCCGGCAGGCGGTCCACCGCCGCCCGGACCGCGGCGCGGGCGGCCTCCGCGTCCCGCAGGAAGCCGCACCCGAAGAGGAACGCGTCGATGAACCCGTCAAACCCGACCCTCTCGCGGCGCCACAGGGCCTCCAGGGCCGGGGGCGGGGTCAGGCCCTCCTCCCGGGCGCGCCGGCGCACCCACTGGGGGTCCAGGCTGCCTTCCAGGTGGGTGTGCCGGTCCACCGGCACGCACACGGACTCATGGCCCAAGGGATTCATCCAAGGGTCCAGGAAGGCCGGCCGAGGCCACTCGTCATTCGTCGTAGTCGTCCATCTGCAGGTCGCCGGGATCCACCCCCTCCGCGCGGGCGCCGGAAATGCCCAGGCTCTCCTCCAGGGCGTCCTCGCCGCCGGCTTCCGCGTCGGCTTCCGGCACGAAATCATCGTCAATCTGGAGCACCACCTTTTCCTTCTTCACCGCCTTGGGCTTGGCCGGTGCTTCCTTCTGGTTGGCCCCGCACTTGGGGCAGAGGGCTTCCGGCTTGGCGAAGTCGTAGAACTTCGCCGAACAACTGAAACAGGTCCATTTCTTGCCCAGGTTCGCCATGGCTCCCTCAATCCCGTCAAAGGATCAAGGATTTACCACGTTTCCAGACGGTTGTCACGGGGGGGGATAAATGTTTTTCCAATCCCGTCACAGGCCTACCGGGTCGCCCAGGGAGCGGGTCCGAGCCGGGTTGGGTCACCTGCGCAGAGCTGCTGTACCACGGTCTTGTAGAAAATCCGGTGCTGGTTTTCCAGTTCCGCCCCGTACCGCTCCACGAAGGAAGCCCGGCTGCGATCTAACTCGTCTTTCATCGCGGCGTACAGGTTCCCCTGGCTCTGGCCCTGGGCCATCTTGGCGGGGAAATAGAGCTCGATGTCCCCCACCAGCACCCGGGCGCTGCGCTCGGCGTTGCTGCGCACCATGGGATCCAGGGCCGGGGCGTGCTCGGCGATGGGGTCGGGGATCCTCTGGGTGGGCACCGAGGGGTGCGCCTCGGCCTGGGCGCCCCGCTCCTCCTCCCTGGCGCCGGCCAGGTAGGAGAGCCGGGCCTCGGCCCCCAGGGCCAGGGCCCGCAGGTGGTTGGGCCGCTCCAGGCGGTCCTCCACGCCGCTGTCCACCAGCAGCAGGGCCACCGTCCGGCGGCGCAGGTGCAGGGAGATGATCCGCACCGCGGCGGCCGCGTCCGGCCCCAGGGCGGCGAGCAGGGCCTGGTAGGCGGGGCCGGGGTCTTCGATCATCCCGGCCCGGCCCTGGATCAGCTCCTCCAGTTCCGGCGGCGGCACCACCGGGACCCCCAGCCTGGGCTGGTCCGCCTCGAACCCCAGGTGGGCGTAAAGGGTGGCGATGCCCTGCTTGAGGACGAACAGGGCACTGCGGCCGGCGAACCGCAGGGTGGTCTCCAGCAGCGCCTTGAGGGTCTCGCCCTGGGTGGCGGTCGCGGCCAGGAGGTCCAGCCCGGCGCCCAAGTCTTCGTCCGAATGGTCTTCCACCACCTCGGGAGGCGTCCAGGGGGGGAAATCGGCCTCGGGCTTCGTGGGTTCCTCCGCGGCGGCGGTGGCCACGGCCGCCTCGGCCCAGGCCTGGATGCCCTCCACCAGCTCGTCGTCGGGCTGGAACCGCTCCCGGGCCTCCTGCCAGGCCTGGGCCATCCGGTCCTGGAAGGCCTGCCGGCGTTCCTCGGTCCAGCGCTGCAGCAGCATCCTCAAGTCGGCTTGTTGGCTGGCGTCCATGGTGGTCTCGGGTTTGCCAAGGATTCTACTCCAAATGATTAAGGCCCATGACTGGCAATTCTTTCATGGGGGCGATAGGATTCAGCCAGCTTCTTTGGAGCGCTTGCATGGCAGATCTTTTGATCCAGGTCCGCGAGGTGGACGGGGTTGCGGTGGTAAGGCCGGAAGGCTTCATCAACGCCCATACCGTCCGCCAGTTCGAGGGGGCGCTGGAAGCCCAGGTCCGCCAGGGCCGCTACACCATCCTGCTGGACTGCAGGTTGTTGAACTACATCAGTTCCGCGGGGCTCGGGGCCATCATGGGCCTGATCGAGACGGTCCGCGCCAATGGCGGCGACATCCTCCTCTGCGAGCTCCAGAAGAACGTGCACGAAATCTTCGATACCCTGGGCTTCACCCAGCTGTACCGGGTGTTCTCCACGGAAGCCGAAGCCTTGCAATGCCTGAAGGGGAATTCCTGAGTGCGCACCCCGGCTGAACCCGAATCCTTCCGCCTGGTGATCCCGAGCCAGACCCGCTACCTGAACCTGGTGACCGGGCTGGCCAAGCGGGCCTCGATGGTGGCCGGCATGGACGACGCCACCTCGGCCAAGATCTCCATCGCGGTGGACGAGGCGGTCACCAACGTGATCGTCCACGCCTACCAGGGCGAGGGCGACCACGTGGTGGACATCGAGCTGCGCTTCCTGCCCCAGTGCCTGGAAGTGCACATCCACCACACCGGCCGGGGCCTGAGGGCGGACGAGGTGGTGCTTCCGGATCCCCGGGAATACGTCAAGCACCCCCGCAAGGGCGGGCTGGGGCTTCTCCTGATGAGCCGATTTATGGACGAGATCCGCTTCATCGAAACCGGCGAGGGGAGCGAGTGCTTCATGGCAAAAAGAATCGTCTAGACAGCCGGAGCGCGAAGGCGGACGAAGAGCGAGCCGCGCGAGCGGGCGGTCTCCACCCGTCCACACCGGGGCCGGCGCTCCCCGCCTACGGGGTCCCGCCGGATCCCGACGCCTCCTTCCAGCGCCTGCGGGAGCTGTGCATGCGGATCCCCGAGGGGACCCAGGAACTGCTGCCCATCATCGACTTCCTGGAGACCTTCCCCGAGCAGGTGACCGAGGAGGCGCTGATCCACCTGGTTGGGGTCACCGCCCTGGGCATCGCCAAGACCCCCCAGGGGGGCATCTGGGACGGCACCCGGTGGCTGTTCCTGCGCGGCAACGCCGCGCCGTTCCCCACCCGCCCCGGACCCGGCTGGGTCAGCCTGCCCTGGGTGTTCGGGGAGGACCAGTACGGGCACCTGGTGGTGCGCACCCCGGAGGCGCCGGCGGCGCTGGTGCTGCTGCTGTCCATCTCGGCGCCGCTGTTGGCCTGGCGCCGGCTGGAGTCGAACCGGAGCGAGCAGAACCGGGCCCTGGCCCTGCAGATCTCCCGGCTCAGCACCCTGTTCGACCTGACCCGCACCCTGGGGGAGGGGGAGACGGTCCAGGACCTGCTGCGGCTCATGGGCGACGCCCTGGCAGGGGAATTCCTCATCCCGCGCCTGCTGGTGGTGGACGGCAACGGCCGGGTGATGCACAGCCGGGGCCTGGGCCCGCTGCCCCAGGCCCTGTCCGGGGACGCCCTGCACGTCCTGGTGGCGGACAAGGGGCTGGTGCACGCCTCGGAACTCAAGGACCTGGACCACAGCCACGGGTTCGTCTACACCGCCCTGGACCAGGGGGAGCTGGGCGAGGACGATGAATTGTTCTTCCAGACCCTGATCAACATCACCAGCACCCAGCTCACCGGGCGCAAGCTGCGGGAGAGCCGGATCCAGGCAGCCCGGCTGGAGAAGGACCTGGAGCTGGCCCGGAACATCCAGCGCCGGATCCTGCCCAAGCGCCTGCCCGAGCCGCCCGGGTGGCGGTGCGCCGCCGCCAACCTGCCGTACCAGGCGGTGGGGGGGGACCTGTACGACCTGTGGATGGCCGCCGACGTGTCCTTAGATCCCCGAGAACGCATGTGTTCTCGGGGGGACCGCAGCCCGCGCCTGCACCTGGCGGTGGGGGACATCTCCGGGAAGGGGCTCCCCGCCTCGCTGATGATGACCCAGCTGTCCGCGTTCCTGCGGGCCATGGCCGACCACCGGGTGGACGACTGGGGCGCCCTGGCCAGCCGCCTGAACGCCCGCATGAACGAGGTCCGCGACCGCAACCGCTACGCCACCCTGTTCGCGGGCAGCCTCAACCCCGCCAAGGGCGACCTGCGCTACGTGAACGGCGGCCACAACCCGCCCCTGGTGGTGCCCGGGGACGGCCGCCCCTTCGAGCGCCTGGTGCCCACCGGCCCCATGGTGGGGCTGCTTCCCGGCGCCACCTTCACCGAGGGCCGCGCCACCCTGAACCCCGGGGACACCCTGGTGATCTTCACCGACGGGCTGGTGGAGGCGGAGAACGCAGCCGGGGAGGAACTGGGCGACGCCGCCCTGGCCGAGGTGGTCCAGGAGAACGCCCGGGGCTCCGCCGACGAGGTGTTCGAGGCCCTGCTGAGCCGGACCTTCGCCCACATGGAGGGCGGGGGGTTCAAGGACGACGTGACGCTGGTGGTGGTGAAGCGGGACGGGTAGACGGCCGGGGCTTCCCGCTCAGTCATTTCCTGCACCTCGGCGCCAGCCCCGCCACCGTAAGCACCAGCCCCGCCGCCCGCGCCGGGGAGAACGCCGCCCGGGCAACCCGCTACTCCCTGGAATGCTTGATGGCCTTGGCGTTGGGCGCGTTGCGGGCAACCAGGTCCAGGGGGTTCCTGGGCAAAGGCTCGCCGGGGCCGGCCACCAGGTGCACCCAGGTGTGGTCGTCCAGGATCAGGGACACCCCGCCGTGCCCGGTCACCGTCTCGATCACCCGGCCCTGCTTGACCAGCGGCAGCGCCTGGGACCAGGTGCGGAAGGTGAACTGGGGGGCAAGCTGGGACTTGGCCGGGGCGGTTGGTGCCGGGCGGGCGGCCGGAGCGGGGGCCGGAGTGGGGCCCGGAGTGGGGCCCGGGGCGGGGCGGGGGCCGGTCGCCGGGGCGGGGGTCCGGCAGGAGGCCAGGGCCAGGGCGAGCAGCCAAGCCACCGGCCAAGCGGTCCGCGAGGCCGGAAGGCGGGGGCCGGACGTCGTGGCTAGGAGTGCCGTCACGCTCAGTCCACCGTCACGTTCAGTCAACGATGAACAGCCTGGCGCCGGTCCGGGTGGAGGAGCGGTGGGCTTCGGCGCGGTCGGCCACCTGGTAGCTGGTGCCGGGGGTCAGCACGAACGTGCGCCCGTCCTCCAGCTCGGTGTGCAGCTCCCCTTCCAGGCACAGCAGGATGTGGCCCTTGGAGCACCAGTGGTCGGCCAGGTAGCCCGGGGTGTACTCCACCATCCGCACCCGGATCCCGCCGAAGGTGGCGGTGCGCCAGAGGGCCATGCCGGTGGTGCCCTTGTGCTCGGTGGGCTCGATCCGGGACCAGTCGGTGGTGCCGAAGGGGATGTCCTTCATGTCCATGGTCACACTCCTAGATAGATCTCGATCCGTTCCTTGCCGCCGCCGGGGTTGCTGCGCTTGAGCCGGAGCGCGCCCACTTCACCCGTGCGGCGCAGGTGGGTGCCGCCGCAGGGCACCCGGGCGAACCCGGCCACTTCCCAGTAGCGGCGCTCGTTGGCCTCGTCCTCGAAGGTGCTGACGATGGGGGTGTCGGCTTCCACCAGCGCCCGCGCCTCCTCCCCCAGGCGGGGCAGGCAGGGGGTGAGCGGCTCGGGCCACTGGAAGTCGATCCGGGCCTTGGTCTCGGCGATGTGGGCGCCCACCTTGACGATCCCCGGAAGCAGACGCCCGGCCAGCTCCAGCACCAACTCGGCGGCGAAGTGCAGGCGCATGAGGCGGTAACGCCGGGCCCAGTCGATCTCCATGCGCACGGCCTGCCCGGGCTCCAGACCGTGGTCCTCGGGCAGGGTGTAGCGGATCTCCAGGCCGTCCTTGCGCGCCTCCAGCACCGGGAGCCCATTGAAGGCGCCGGCGTCGCTTTCCTGGCCGCCGGAGAAGGCGTAGAAGATGGTGGAGGCCACCGTGACCTCCGGCCCGCGCACCGAGGTTACGACCGATTCATGGGCCGTCAGGTAGGGATCCTCCCAGAAGACTTTGCGGGTCAAGGGGCGCCTCCCGGCTGGTTCCAGGGTATCCGCTTCCGGGCCGTCGCAGGTTAGGATGAAAGGGGAGTGCCAGCCATGAACGGCATTAAGACTTTCATCCTCATCATGGCCCTGACGGCCCTGCTGGTCCTCATCGGCAACGCGCTGTACGGCGAAACCGGCGTCATCCTGGCTCTGGCCGTGAGCATCGTCCTGAACGGGGTCAGCTACTTCTTCTCGGACCGGATCGTGCTGGCGGCCTACCGGGCGCGGCTGGTGGACCCTTCCCAGGCGCCCGAACTGTGCGCCCTGGTGGCCAACCTGGCCCAGCGGGCCGGGCTGCCCATGCCCAAGGTGGCCATCATCCCCGACGCGACCCCCAACGCCTTCGCCACCGGACGGGATCCGGACCACGCGGTGGTGGCGGTGACCGAGGGCATCCTGGACGCCCTGCCCCGGCCGGAGCTGGAGGGGGTCCTGGCCCACGAGCTGGGGCACGTCAAGCACCGGGACATCCTCATCAGCAGCCTGTGCGCGGTGCTGGCCCAGGCCATCATGCTGCTGTCCCGGCTGGCGTTCTTCGTGCGGCCCCGGAACGACCGGGAGGGCGGCAACCCCATGGCCGCGATCCTGGTCATGATCCTGGGCCCCATCGCCGCCCTGCTCCTGCAGATGGCGGTGAGCCGGTCCCGGGAGTACCAGGCGGACGACTACTCCGCCCATTTGACCGGGCGGCCGGACCAGCTGGCGTCGGCCCTTTCCCGCATCGAGCGCTTCAACCAGGAACAGCCCATGCGGGACGCGGAACCGGCCACGGCCCACATGATGATCATCAACCCCCTGCGGAGCGGGGGCCTGTTCAGCCTGTTCTCCACCCACCCCCCGGTGGCCAAGCGCATCGCCCGGCTCAACGCCATGGGCGTGCGCATGCGCTGATTCAGGCGTCTGGATGATCTGCCGATAGGAGAAGGGCGCCGGGACGGGGGCCTCAATGCTGGGAAAGATCGGAAAATTCGAGCTCATCCGTCCCCTGGGCCAGGGCGCCATGGGCGAGGTGTACCTGGCCAAGGACCCGGTGCTGGGCCGGCAGGTGGCGGTGAAGACCATCCGGCTGGGATCCTCGTTCGGGGACGAAGCCACCGCGCGGTTCGAGCGCGAGGCCCAGGTGGCCGGCTCCCTGAACCACCCCAACGTGGTGACGGTGTTCGAATTCGGGGAGGACGAGGGGGTCCACTACCTGGCCATGGAGCACGTGGACGGGGAGGACCTGAACAGCCTGATCCGCTCCGGCCTGGCCCAGGCCGAGCTGCTGGAACTCCTGGCCCAGGCCTGCGAGGGGCTGGCCTACGCCCACGAGCGCGGCATCGTGCACCGGGACATCAAGCCCTCCAACATCCTGGTGGCCCGGTCCGGCAAGCGGAGGGTGGCCAAGCTGATGGATTTCGGGGTGGCCCTGGTGGTGGCCAAGAGCGGCAGGGGCCAGTGCATGAGCCTGCGCGTGGCCCTGCGCCAGGCGGAGCCGGGGGCACGGATCCGGGTGCAGCCGGGGGTCTACCGGGAGTCGCTGGTGGTGGACCGCCCGGTGACCATCCTGGGGGAGGGCGGCCCCGGCGAGGTGGTGATCGAGAGCGCCAAGGGGCCCTGCCTGAGCCTGCAGGCGCCGGGCGTCCACCTGTCCAACCTGCAGGTGCAGGCCCTGGACGAGGACGGCGCCCCGGCCCTGGAGGCCGGCCCAGGCCAGGCCCTGGTGGAGCGCTGCGAGATCATCGCCCGCTCGGGATTCGCGGTGCGGATCGCCGGGGCCGGGCCCGGGCCGGCGTTCCGGGACTGCACCCTGCGCAGTGCGGGCGCCGGGGGCGTGCAGCTCCGCGAACAGGCGGCTGTACGCATGGACGATTGCCTGGTCGAAGGGGAGGCCCGGTGCGGGCTGTCCCTGGAGCCCGGCGCTCGGGCCACCCTGGACCACTGCCTGGTCCAGAACACCCGCGGCACGGGCGTCGCCCTGGGCACAGGGGCCCGGGCGGTGCTCACCGACTGCCAGGTGTGCGGCCAGGAAGCGGGCGGGGTGGAGGTGGAGGCCGACGCCCGGGCCGAGCTGAACCGCTGCCGCATCGCCGACAGCCGCTCGGTGGGCGTGCTGGTGCTGGAACGGGGCCAGGCGGCGCTGGACGACTGCGAGGTGGCCGGGCACGCCTGGGCCGGGGTGCACACGGTGCCGGAGGGCACCGCCCAGCTGCGCGGCTGCCGGGTGTCCGGCAACGCCGGGCTGGGCGTCTCGGTGGTGGGCGCGGGCCTGCTCACCCTGGACCGGTGCGAGCTGAAGGCCAACCGGGAGCCGGCGGTGCTGGTGCAGGACGGCGCCATCGTGCAGATGAAGGCCTGCCAGGTGGCGGACGGCGACTCCTTCGGCGTGGTCTGCGCCGCCCAGGGCCGGGGGGTGCTGGAAGGCTGCGAGATCCACGGCAACGCCCGGACCGGCGCCAAGGTGGAGCCCGGGGGCAGCTTGCTGCTGGTGCGCTGCGACCTGCACGACGGCCGGGACACCGGCATCCTGCTGTTCGAGCACGGCGAGGTGACCCTGGAGGAGTGCGTGGTGCACCGCAATGCCCGGGGCGGGATCCTGCTGGCCAAGGACGCCTCGGACCCGGTGCTGCGCGGGGGCAACCGGATCCAGGACGCCCTGCTGCGCACCAGCGGGGACGGCAAGCTGGTGCGGGTGGCGCCGGTGAAGTGAAGGTCCAGACTCCATGCCCGGGCTCCGCCCGGGCATGGAGTGGGGGGGTGGGGGGACGGAGAGCGAGCTTCGCGAGCGCGCGGTCCCCCCACAGCCGCATCAGCCTCCCAGCATCCCGTCCAGGGTTTCCACCCAGCGCGAGCCGTCCCCGTCCGGGTAGGGCAGGAACCGGGTGCGGGGCCCCTGGACCAGGGACAGGGTGGGGTCCACCTCCCCGCACAGCACCACCGTGCGCGGGTTGCCCAGCTCGGCCATGCGGCTCTCGATGATCCGCACCGCCGCCAGGGGCTCCGCGTCGCCGCTGCGGGCCATGGCCAGGTCGGCCAGGACCAGGGCCGGGGGCGCCCGGCGCTGGAAGGGGTCGCACAGGGGCGCCAGCCGGGCCAGGTCCGCCACCGCCTCCTGGCGGTGGTAGCCGTGCCGGCGGAGGGTCTCCTGGACCCCGGCGCGCACCGGGCCCTCGGCCATCACCAGGACCACCCGCGCGCTGCGGCGCTGGAGCCGGAGCAGGACCGGGACTTCGGCCGGGGCTTCCGGCGCGGCCTCCTCCGGCGCGGGGGCCTCCTCCCCGGCCTCCCCCCCGGCCTCCCCGGGCCGGGCGGCGGCGCCGCCCCGGAACATCTTCTCCCGGAACGCCAGGCACTCGGTCAGGGCGGCCTCCTCCGCCGGGGGCAGCTCGGTGAAGGTCACCCCCAGCACCAGCTCGGAGCCCGCCCAGGTGGCGTGGGCGCTCATTCCCCGCCCTTCCATGAGGGGCAGCCGGGGCAGGTCCTGGATCCGGAACCGCGGGAGGCCCTTGCTCCGGTCGAACAGCCCGGCGTTCACCGGGATCCGGATGCCGTCGTCCATGCGCAGGACCTCGCGCACGGCCTGCGGATCCTCCAGGGGAGCGCCGCGGCCGTCCGTCTTTACCGCCATGGGCCTGGTCATCTCCGTATCCTCGCTCCCGGAAGCCGGTTCCAGTCTCCCAGACCGGCTCCGGGAGCGGAAGGCCTCAGCCCACGTCCGGAGGCAGCACCGTCACCGTGTACTGGGCCGTCACCGTGCCCCCCGGCCGCACCTTGAAGACCCCCGGCTTGTCGGCGAACTCCCCGTCGAAGTCCCGCGGGCTGGCGTGGCCGCGCCAGGGCTCGATGCACAGGAACTCCGCGCCGGACTTGGTCCAGACGCCCAGATGGGGAAAGCCGTCCCAGGCCACCTGCAGCACCGGCGCGCCGGGGGCGGAGTAGCGCACGGCGCGGCTCTGCACCGGGCGGAAGACCAGGGCGTCCTCGGCGAACAGGCCGTCCTCCAGGGCCAGCAGGCGGCCCCGCAGGGGGCTGGGCCGGGCCGGTCCGCCCAGCAGGCCCTGGGCGTCCACCGCCGGAAGCAGGTCGCCTTCGGCCTTCTCGAACTCCAGCCAGTGGGACTCCCGCAGCAGGCCCGGGAGCAGGGGCCAGCGGAAGGCCGGGTGGGCCCCGAAGCTGGCGGGGAGGTCGTGGTCCCCGGGGTTGTGCAGGTCGTACCGCACCCTGAGCTCCGGGCCCAGGATGGTGAAGGTCAGGTCCAGCTGGAACGGGAAGGGGTACTGGGCCCGGGTGTCCGGGTCGTCCTGGAGGCGCAGGGCGCAGGTGTGCCCGGCCAGGCGCACCATCCGGAAGTCCCGGTCCCGGGCGAAGCCGTGCTTGGGCATGGGGTAGTCCCGGCCCCGGTGGCGCAGGCGCCCGTCCTTGAGCGCGCCCACCACCGGGAACAGCACCGGCGCCTGCCGGCCCCACACGGCCGGGTCGCCGTGCCAGAGCAGGTCCACCCCCGCGCCGGTCTGCAGGCGGCACAGTTCGGCGCCGTGGACCTTGACGGCGGCCCGCAGGTGGTCACTGGCGATGGTGTAGCTCTGCACGGCGCAAACTCCCCGGCACGGTCAGGCCATGGTAGCCGGGTTGAGGTCGGAAGATCAGGAGCAAGAGCACCCCAGGTTGTCCAGCAGCGGCCCCGCGGCCTTCCAGAAGGCGTCCATGTCCGCCGGGGTGCCCATGGACACCCGCACGTGGTTGGGCAGGCCGTAGGGCTCCAGGGGGCTCACCAGCAGGCCCCGGCGGAGCAGGTCCCGGGCCAGTTCCTGGGCCGGGTAGACGGTCTCCATCAGCAGGAAGTTCCCGGCCTGGCCGGACACCCGGCACCGGTGCACCGCGGCCTCCCGCAGGAAGGCGGCCCGGGCCTCCCGGTTGCGGTCCCGGCACTGGGCCACGAAGGCCTCCTCGCCAAGCGCCGCCTCCCCCGCCACCTGGGCCAGGCGGTTGGTGTTGAAAGGCATGCGCACCCGCTCCAGCAGGCCCACCAGTTCCGGGCCGCCGAAGCCGTAGCCCAGCCGGAGTCCGGCCAGGCCGTGGATCTTGGAGAAGGTGCGCAGGACCAGGAGGTTGGGCCGCTCCTCCAGGTGCGCCAGCGCGTCCGGGTAGGTATCGGGATCCTCGTATTCGGCGTAGGCCTGGTCCACCAGGAGCAGGATGTCGTCGCGCAGGGAGCGGACCAGCCGGGCCAGGGCGTCCCGGTCCGCCAGAGTGCCGGTGGGGTTGTTGGGATGGCCCAGGTAGGCGATCCGGGTATCCGGCTGCACCGCCGCCAGCAGGGCATCCACGTCCGCCTCCGCCAGGCTGCTGCGGCACTCGATGAAGCGCCCTCCGGCGGCCTGGGCGGCGGCGCCGAAGGGGGCGAAGCTGTGCTTGGGCGCCAGTCCGCTGCCCCCGTCCATGAGCATGGCCCGGGCGGCGATGGCGATCAGCTCGGTGCTGCCGTTGCCCAGGATGATCCGCTGGGGGTCCACCCCCCGGCGGACGGCCAGGGCGGCCTTGAGGGACTGGCCGTCGGCGGCCGGGTATCCGCGCAGGGGTTCCGGCCCGTCCCCCAGCGCCTGCTGCAGGCGGGCCCGCACCGGCTCGGCCGGGCCCCAGGGATTGGTGTTGGCGGCCAGGTCCACCACCACCTTCAGGCCCCACTGGCGCTGCAGCGCGGACAGATCCTGGCCGGGCCGGGGCCGGGGGAGCCTGCGCAGGTGCTCGAACACTTGGGGCTGCATGGGTAGGGTAGGCTAGGCTGGACGCTCGCTGAGGACCTTGTCAATGATGCCGTACTCCAGGGCCTCGTCGGCGCTCATGAAGAAGTCCCGGTCCATGTCCTTCATGATCTTCTTGAGGTTCTGGCCGGTGTGCTTGGCCAGGGCGGCGGCCAGGCTGTCCTTGAGGCGCTGGATCTCCTTGAACGAGATCTCGATGTCCGAGGCCTGCCCCTGGGCGCCCCCGGAGGGCTGGTGGATCATGATCCGGGCGCTGGGCAGGGCGAACCGCTTGCCCTTGGTACCGGCCGCGAGCAGGTGGGCGCCCATGCTGGCGGCCTGGCCCACGCAGTAGGTGACGATGTCGTTCTTCACGAACTGCATGGTGTCGTAGATGGCCAGCCCGGCGGTGACGCTGCCCCCGGGGCTGTTGATGTAGATCTGGATGTCCTTGTCCGGGTCCTCGCTCTCCAGGAACAGCATCTGGGCCACCACCGCGTTGGCCACCGAATCGTCGATGGCGGTGCCCAGGAAGATGATGTTGTCTTTCAAAAGGCGCGAATAAATGTCGTAGCTCCGCTCGCCGCGCGGGGTTTCCTCGATCACAATCGGCGGATAATAAGCGCGTTCCATGGGGTCTCCTTGCTGGGGATAAGGATAGCGGAGAAACCTGGAGGCCGTTCAAGGAACCACCCGGCCGGAAGGGCGGAGGCCCTGGATCGGCCCTGGAGGAAACCGTGCCGGGAGTGGGGAAATTCAATGGAACCGAGAGCCGGATCCGAGGCCCGGCCATGAATTGGGCATCCGGGCCAGCCCTTGCGGAAAAATCCTGTTCCGGGCGGCGCAACGGTTCCATCATGGGCGGGACGGAGGAGGCGGCGATGTCGCTCGGATGGAAGGAAATGTCCCTCATCGGCGTGGCGCTGCTGGTCTTCTTCGGTCCCGCCAAGCTGCCGGAGCTGGGCAAGGCGTTCGGCAAGACCCTGCGGGAATTCCGCAACGCCAGCAAGGAGCCGTCCGAGGAGCGCAAGGACGAGGAGACGGCCGAGAAGAAGTGAGCCTGGGATCCCACGGCCGGGAATTTACTAGCATTTTATGACCCCGGGTTAAACGCTCGCCCGCACATCCCGGATCCAGTCCCCCCACGCCTCCCGGTCGAAGGTCTCCGCCCCCCGGGGCAGCCGCCGGCGCTGGGCCAGGAACTGCTCCAGCGCGGGCCACCAGAGGGCCTCGGGCGCCTTTTCCACGGCCCTGGCGCAGGCGTCGACCCCTTCCGGCGTCTGGCACACCAGCAGGGCCTGGTGCCCCGCCTCGAGGCACAGCCGCACCCGGTCGTCCCAGTTCCAGTCCGCGCAGCCGCCCATCTCCAGGTCGTCGGGCAGCCACCGGGCCCGGATGCCCCATGGGTTGTCCGCCACCAGGGTCCGGGAGAGGCTGGCCGGCAGGCCTCCGGTCCCGGGCAGGCGCAGGTGCGCCACCATCGCCAGGCGGTCGGGATGGGTCAGGATGCGGAACGGCAGCACGTGGCGCTCCAGTCCGGCCGCATCGGTCCGCTCGGGCAGGCCCTGGTGGCTGTCCAGGGCCAGGCCGCCCAGTCCAGGGTAGTGCTTCAGGCAGCCGCTGACGCCCGCCTCCTCCAGTCCGTGCAGGAAGGCCCCGGCCGCGGCGGCGGCCTCCAGGGGCTCGGCCGAGGCGGCGCGGTCGGCGATGGCGGCGGTCCCGCCCGGGTCCCACAGGTCCGCCACCGGGGCGAAGTCCACGTTGAACCCCAGCAGGGCCAGGCCCCGGCCCCACAGGCCGCCCCAGAGCTGGCAGGCCGCGGGGCCACCCCGGGTCCACAGGGTGCGCAGGGACGGGGTGGGGCCGGTCCAGGGGCGCAGGCGGGAGACGGTGTCGCCCTCCTGGTCCAGGGCCACCGCCAGGAGGGCCTCCCGCCCCCAGCGGGCCTGCAGCCCCCGGACCAGGGCGTGGCACTGGGCGGGGCCCGCGCCGGGGTCGGGATCGAGGTTGCGGCGGAACAGCACCACCCCGCCCGGATCGAAGTCCAGCCGGACATCTTCCGCCTGGGTCCCGAAGACCGCGCACCAGATGGTCTGGCTGGAAGCCGAGGTCATCTGGCCGGGCGCCGGGGCCATGGGCAGTCAGGCCCGGGGGGAGCGCAGGGCGCCCGCCAGCTCCCGGGTGCGGCGCAGGCCGTGCAGGGCCGCCTCCAGCTGGCGGCGCCAGAGCACGAAGGCCGGATCCTCCAGCTGGAAGGCCCGGCGCTCCTTGAAGCCCAGGTAGACCGCGCCCAGGAGCAGCTCGCCGCTGCGCAGGGGCACCAGGTAGCCCTCGGGGCAGCCCGGCCCGTGCCACTCCACCGGGCCCAGCAGCACCGAGGGCGGGGGCGGGGCGGCGCCGCCCGGCGCCGCGGCCCAGGGCCGGGGTCCGCCCTCCCCCTGGATCTCCCAGCCGTCGCCCGGCGTGGGCAGCAGGGCCAGGCACTCGGCTGGGCCCAGGCGGTCCCGGAGATGGGCCACGAACGGCGCGAAGATGGGCGCCTCCGCCTGCTCCCGCTGGGACGCCACCAGCAGGTCGTTGAGCCGCAGCACCTCCTCGTGGAAGTCCTTGAGCTCCTTCACCCGGGCCACCACCCGGTCCTCCAGGTCGCGCTGGTAGTTGCGCAGCTGGTCCAGCACCGCGGCGTGGTCCAGCGCCCGGTCCAGCACCGCCTCGATCTCCTCCAGCTTGAACGGCTTCTGGACGAAGTCGTAGGCGCCGTACTTGACCGCCTTGATGGCCGCCTCCATGGAGGCGAAGCCGGTGACCACCACGCACAGGGTGAGCGGGTCGAGGGCCTTGACCGCCTCGATCAGCTGGAAGCCGCTGGGGCCCCCGGGCATGTTCAGGTCGGTGATCACCACCGGGAAGTGGCGCCTGCCCATCAGCTCCAGGGCCGTGGCGGCGTCGGGCGCGTCCTCCACCCGGTAGCCGTCCTGGTTCAGGGCCTCCTTGAGGAACTGCCTCAGGTCCGCTTCGTCGTCGACCAGGAGGACGGGGTCGGGCATCATGGGCTCACCGCCTCGACATTGAGCATCCCCTTGGTGAGCTCGTAGATCCTGGCCTCCAGGAAGATGCCCAGGGCGGCCCGGTCCAGCAGGCCGGCCTTGGTCTCGTCCTCCAGGATCTCAAGGCTGCGGGGGATGCTCACCGCGGCCTTGTACGGGCGGTCGGCGGCCACCAGGGCGTCGTGCACGTCGCAGACGGCCATGAGCTTGCTCTGGATCGGGATGTCCGCCGACTTCAGCCTGCGGGGGTAGCCCATGCCGTTCAGCCGCTCGTGGTGGGCGTAGGCGATGTCGGCCACCCCGGCCAGGGGCCCGGTCCAGGGGATCTTGCTGAGGAAATTGAAGGTCTTCTGCACGTGGCTGTTGATCTCCTCCCGCTCGCTCTCGGACAGGCTGCCCTTGGGGATGCGCAGGGCGGCGATGTCCACCGGCTCCAGGATCCGCTCGTCGCCGTTGGCCCAGTGCTGGAAGTTCAGCTCCTCCAGCTCGTCGGTGGCCTCCACCACCTCCTGGGGCAGCACCTTGGGCTCGTTGCAGCGCAGCACCAGCTCCATGATCCGCTCCCGCTCCACCCGGTGGGCGGCCATCAGCACCTTGGCGAACTGCGGGTCGAACGGCTCGCCTTTGCTCCAGGCCTCCAGGACCCGCCGGTGGACCGCCTCCAGGTCGCGCTGGTACATCCGCTGGAGGATCCGCTCCAGGCGCTCTTCACCGAGCTTGCGGGCCTTGACCAGCACCTGCTCGCGCACCCCGACCTTGCCGAAATCGTGCAGCAGGCTGGCGTAGCGCAGCTCCAGCAGCTGGTCGTCGGAGAAGTGGACCTGGCCGTAGGGGCCGCTGGGGGTCCGGTTGACCGCCTCGGCCAGCCCGACGGTGAGGGTCGCCACCCGGCCGGAATGGCCACGGGTGGAAGGGTCCCGCGCTTCAATGGCGTTCACGGCCGCGTCCACGAAGCCTTCGAACAAGTGCCTGATCTCCTGGTTGAGGTTGCGGATCTCCTGGGTCCGCTCCTCCACCCGCCGCTCCAGCTCGGCCTGGTAGGCCTCGTTCTCGCGCCGGGACTTGTAGTGGTCCAGCACCCGCACCAGGCTGGCGTCCAGCTCGGCCAGCTTGAACGGCTTCTGGATGAAGTCATAGGCGCCGCCCTTGAGGGCCTTGATGGCGATCTCGGTGGTGGCGTAGCCGGTCATGAGGATGCAGAAGGTCTTGGGGTCGATCTCGTGGATGGAGTGGATCAGGTCCAGGCCCGAGAGCCCGCCGGGCATGTTCAGGTCGGTGAAGATGATGGCGAAGTGCCGCGCCTTGGCCATCTGGATGGCCGCTTCCGCCGTGGCCGCCCCTTCGGCCGTGTAGCCCAGGCCGGTCAGCGCCTCCACCAGGAGGGTGCGGAAGTCCGGCTCGTCGTCCACGATCAGAATTCGGTTGGTGTCCATAACTTGTCCCAGGATACCAATCCTATCCACGGCGAAACCGGGAAAGGCGAAAAGATCCAGGAGCCTGTCAGGCTCCTAGCTTCACCGGGGCGGGGGCGGGAACTTGGCGAGCATCTTGCGGACGGCCAGGCCCACCTGCTCCTCGGCGTCCTGGGGGTCGCGCAGATCGGTGAGGGCGCCCTCGGCCACCGCCTGCCACACCACCTGCCGGGTCCTGGGGTCCAGCACCTCCAGCACGATGCTGCCTTCGCGGTAGCGCTGGACCTCCGCGAAGCCGGTGCCGAACCCGTAGCCGTAGCCCCAGGGCCGCATGCCCCAGCCGTAGCCCCAGGCCGGGCCCACGGCGGTGTAGGTCTGGACCAGCCGGTCCTGCCAGACCGGGTAGTAGGCCACCAGGAAATCCGGGGTTCCGGAGGTCTCCCGGCGGTAGCCCCGGGTGGTGAGCTCCTGTTCCACCAGCCGGCGCACCCGGCGGTTCATGATCGGGTTGAGGGCCCGCTCGGACCGGGTCATGGCCAGGGCGGGCGGCGACCCCTGCAAGGGCGGCGGGGCCATGGCCGATGGGCCCTGGCCGGGCGGCGGCGGAATCTGGCCCGGCGGCGGGGGCGGGGGCTGGGCCGGAGCCGGGGTCGGAGGCGCGGCCGCGGCCTGGTCCGGGGGCGCCGCCTGGCCCGGAGGCGGAGGCGCGGGCGCGGCCTGGCCCGGAGGCGGAGGCGCCGGCGCGGCCTGGCCCGGAGGCGGGGGCACGTACCAGTCGAAGGTCTTGAACGCGGCCAGGTCGGCGCCGCGGTCGTAGTCGTAGCGCACCGAGATGCCGCTGCACCCGGCCAGGATGCCCAGTGCCGGGACCAGGACCGCCATCTTCCAGGGACCCATCGTGACCTCCTGCGGGACTCCGCACCTTATGGATGCTTCCGGACGGCCCACGGTTTACCGGGGCGACGTTCAAAGGGGCTGGACCTGCCCGTACCGCCAGACCATGAATTTACCATCATGCGCCCAGGGAAGGGCGATCCCGTTGCCTTCCCGCTCCTCGGTGTGGAAGTGGCCGGTGATGAACGTCGACCTGGGATGCTCGGCCGCGGCGGCCCGGAAGGCCTCCCGGGGGAAGGCCAGCTTGTAGGCCCGGTTGGTGGTGGCCAGGGCCCGCTGCAGGCGCAGGGCCAGGGCCTTGGCGGCGGCGTTGGGCAGGGTCCGGGCCAGCAGCCACACCGGGCCGCTGCGGGACACCAGGTTCCAGAGGCGGTAGCGCCAGTCGGCGCCGTTCACCAGGTCGCCGTGCTCCCAGACCAGGCCCTCCCCGTCCAGGCGCCCTCCGGCGCCCTCGCCCATCAGGTCGAACCGGTCCGCCAGCGTATCCAGGAAGTACTCCCGGTTGCCCAGCCAGAGCCCCACCCAGCGACCCTCCTTGCGCCGGTCCCGGACCCAGTCCAGGAACTCCAGCTCCAGGGGGTTCTCCATCCCGGGGATGCCCACCCAGACGTCGAACACGTCCCCCAGGAACAGCCAGTCCGCCTCCGGGTGGGCGGCCTGGGCCGCGCGCAGCCCGGTGAGTTCAAAGTTCCAGTGCGGGTCGGCCACCAGGATCAGCGGCGCGCGCGGGTCCGGGCGACGCGCCGCGCCCCGGCGCCAGCCCATCCCGGCCAGCCGCCGGGAGCGCAGGAACGGCAGGCAGGACAGGGCCAGCCCCAGGAAGGCCCCGGCCAGGTCCGTCAGCCAGTCCACGGTCAGTCGTCTTTCCTCCATGACCCCCAGCAGGGCCAGCAGCCCGAAGATGGCCAGGTGGCGCCGGTACAGCGGGAGGCCGGTGCGGCTCCTGCGCCAGGCCAGTTCCAGGACCAGCGCCAGCAGGGCGAATCCGGCGAGGTGGACCGAGGGGCTCAATCGGGCAGTTCCAGCGTCGCGTACCGGTCCGGGTACTGGTCCTGGATCGCTCTGAACTTGTCGAAGTGGTTGAAGAAGTGGCCCACCAGCTCGGGGTCGAACAGACGCCCGGACTCGTTGTGGATGTAGCCCAGCACTTCCTCCTCCCGCCAGGGCCGCTTGTAGACCCGGCGGTTGATCAGGGCGTCGTAGACGTCCACCAGGCAGGTGATCCGGGCCTCCACCGGGATCGCCGGCCCCTTCAGGCCGCGCGGGTAGCCGGAGCCGTCCCACTTCTCGTGGTGGCAGTCGGCGATCCGGGCCCCCATCTGGATGAACGGCACGGCGGAGTCCTTGAGGATGTTGGCGCCCATGGTGGTGTGGGTCTTCATGATGATCCACTCCTCCTCGGTGAGGCTCCCACCTTTCTGGAGGATCCGGTCCGGCACCCCGATCTTGCCGATGTCGTGCATGGGCGCGGCGGCGCGGATGCATTCCACCCCGTCCTCGTCCCAGCCCAGGAAGCTGCCCATCTCGGCGGCGTACAGCCCGATCCGGCGGACGTGGGCCCCGGTCTCGTTGTCCCGGTGCTCGGAGGCGGAGATCAGCCGGAGCGCCACCTCCTCCCGGGAGGCCCGGATCACCAGGGTCTGCTCCATGACCCGCCGGGCCAGGAGCAGCTCCCGGTCCTGGTATTCCAGCTCCAGCATCCGCCGCCGCAGGCCGTTGGCCACCGCGATGAGGATGTCGTTGGTCTTGAACGGCTTGAGCACGTACCCGTAGGCGCCGTAGCGCAGGCACTCCATGGCCGTCTCGGCGTTGTCCAGGGAGCTGACCATGACGATGGCGATCTCCGGGATCCGGTGGGCCACGGCCTTGACCAGGGAGAGCCCGTCCATCCCGGGCATGCGGATATCGCACAGGATCAGGTCGAACCGATCCCGGTCCAGAAGCTCCAGGCACTGGTGGCCATCGGCCGCCTCCCGGCAGGTGAACCCGTGCCGGCCCAGGATCCGGACCAGGGAGATGCGCACGATTTCCTGGTCGTCCACCACCAGGATGTGGATGTCCTTGGGCGCATGGCCGGGCAAGGGCCAATCGATGGGCAGCGCTTGGGGGGTTCCGGATAGGTTCATGGACTCCCTTCACCTGGGGCCGGAGATGCTTCGAAGGTTGTAATTATAAATGCCTTGGAGTTCCCGTAAAGGCCTGAAGGGTCACCCCGAGGATGATGAGGCCCAGGGCGAGCCAGCGCAGGGGGGGGATGCTCTCCCCCAGCAAAGCTTGGCACATCAAGGCATTGGCAAGGAAGCCCAGGGCCAGGAAGGGGTAGGCGAAATTCACCTCCACCAGGTTCAGGGCCCCGGCCCAGAGCACGATGCTCACGGCGTAGCAGGCGAAGCAGACCAGGGTCCAGGGTTCCAGGCCCAGCTGCACCAGGGAGCCCAGGTTCCAGTTCAAGCCGCCCGCCGCCTGCAGGCCCTTCTTCATGGCGATCTGGGCGAAGGCGTTCAGCAGCACGCCGGAGAGGATGAGGGGCAGGGCTTTGAGGTAGGGGGTCATCAGGAACTCCGGGGAGCGGGGTCGGGCGGGACGGGAAGCCGGCGGATCAGCAGGGCCTCCCCGCCGCCCACGGGCATCCTGAACAGGATCTCGTACCCCTGGCGGGCCTGGGCGTCCATGCCCCAGGCGTCGGCGGCCCAGTCGCCGGCCATGGCGACCAGGCGCTGATCCGGGCCCAGCAGGCGGTCCAGGTCGGCCCGGGTATGGATTTCGGGCATGAGGTGGTCGGTGTAGACCATGACACCGCTACGGATCGTTTGCCAATAATAGACTTGACGGCCCTCGATGAGGGGGGTCACGGCGGCGGTCCAGGCCCGGTAGCCCTTCAGGGGGTCCAGCAGGCGGAACCCCCAGGTGCCGGCGGCCAGGTAGACCAGGCCCAGGGTCATCGCCGTGGTCCGGGCCGCCGTCCGGCCCCGCCCCGCCCGGGCGGCGGCGGCCAGGGCCGCGGTCCCGCCCAGGAGCAAAAGGGCGACCAGGCGCAGGGGGCCCAGGTACGCCCGGAGCTCCCCCTGGACCCGGTGCCCCCCGGCCCCGAACCAGGCCACCGCGGCCAGGGCCAGGGCCGGCAGCCCCAGGCCCAGCGCCAGCAGGGCGCCCAGCCGGCGGCCCCGGGCCCGACCGGCGGGGGTCCGGCCTTCCGGATCCTCCCCCAGGGACCGGAACAGGGCCGCCAGGAGCAGGGCCAGGAACGGGTAGGCCATGAGCAGGTACTTGCCCTGCTTGCTCTGGGAGCAGCTGAGCAGGAGGAAGGGCAGCGCCACCGCCAGGATCAGGAACCGCGCCGCGGGGCCGCGCCGGGCGCCGTCCCGGGCCAGGAAGAAGGCCAGGGAGGGCAGCAGCAGGGTCCACGGGAAGAAGTCCTGGGCCAGGTATTCGACGTATTTCCACGGCGGCTGGAGGTGGTCCCAGGCGTGCAGGGCCCGCTCGAAGTTCTGGTGCACCACCAACTGGTAGGCGTAGGCGGCGCCCCCCTTGAGGCTCGCCGCCAGGTACCAGGGCAGCACGATCGCCGCCCCCAGCAGCAGACCCGCGCCGAGCCGGGCCGAGCCCAGGGCCCGGAAGTCCCGCTGCCAGGCCAGGAAGGCCAGGACCAGGGGCAGGGACAGGGCCAGGGCGAGGGGCCCCTTGGCCAGGAAGGCCAGCGCCAGGGCCGCGTAGGCAGCCAGGAACCAGGCCCCGGCGCGTTCCTGCCCGGGAGCGTGGCCGCGCAGCAGCAGGTAGCCTCCCAGCCAGCAGAGCCAGGCCCAGGCCAGCAGCGCCCCGAACACCATGTCGATCTGGATGGCCTGGGCCTGCCAGACCCAGATGGACACGCTGCCCAGGACCATGGCGGCCAGCTCGCCCAGGTGGTCGTCCAGGAACCGGGCGGTCCAGTGCCGGAACCCGAACAGGAAGGCCGAGGCGGCCGCCACCGAAGGCAGGCGCAGGGCCCAGGCGGCGATGCCGTGGGTAAACCCGGCGCCGCCGGTGAGCCGGTCGAAGCCGATGGCCGACCCCTTCATCAGCCAGTAGAACAGGATCGGCTTCTCCGAGTAGGGCTGGCCATTGAGGTAGGGCAGCAGCCAGCTGCCCTGCTCCCGCATCTCCCGCACGCACTGGGCGAAGTCCGGCTCGTCCGGGGCCCACAGGTCCCGCATGGGCAGGATGGCCAGCATGAGCAGGGTGAACAGGATCGGCACCCGGTAGGTGCGGACCAAGGATGCGAATGTCATCCGAGCCCCGCCGGAGGCCGGCCGGGGCGGGGCGGGAAGGCTGGGATCCGGTAAATCAACCATGACCTTATCTTCGCCCGGGGGTCGGCGGGCGCATAGATCTTTGCGTCGGCACATCTTCGGTGGCCCAGTACAAGCGAGTCGGTACTGGCAGGCCTGACCCGGTTTCCATGACCCCGCTCTGCATGGGGCGGTACGATCCCGGCGGAACGATCGGCCCGCGCGAGGCTGCTAAGCTTGGCTCATGGGAGCCCCGGCCCGCTCATGAGCGATTCCCACATCCCCCTGCCCGAACGCATGCGTCCCCAGCGCCTGGAGGAGGTGGTGGGCCAGCCGCACCTGCTCGGCCCCCGGGGCGCCCTGCGCCGGCTCACCGCCGGAGGGCGGCTGCCGTCCATGGTGCTGTGGGGGCCGCCCGGCACCGGCAAGACCACCCTGGCGCGGATCCTGGCCCAGGCCACGGGGCACCAGTTCCTGGAGTTCTCCGGGGCCGGGGGGACCGCGGCCGAACTCAAGAAGTTCCTCATGGACCAGAAGGAACAGCCTTTGTTCCGCTCCGTGCCCCCGGTGGTGTTCCTGGACGAGATCCACCGCTTCAACCGGGCCCAGCAGGACATCCTGCTGCCGTCCCTGGAGCGGGGCGAGGCGATCCTGGTGGGCGCCACCACCGAGAACCCGGCCTTCTACCTGAACCCGGCCCTGCGCAGCCGCTGCCAGCTCATCCCCCTGCGCCCCATCCCTCCCGAGGCCATCCGGGAGGTGCTGGACCGGGCCTGGGACCGGGAACAGCCGGGCGCCGCCAGGCCCGAGGAGGTGATGGACTGGCTGTGCCACTGGGCCGGCGGCGACCTGCGCTCCGCCCTCACCGGGCTGGAGACCTGGCTGAGCCTGGAACCCGGGGAGCGGGAGCTGGAGGCCCTGCGGGAGGCCCTGGGCGGCCGGATCATGTACGACCGCGCCGACGGCCACTACGACCTGGCCAGCGCCTTCCAGAAGAGCCTGCGCGGCTCCGACCCGGACGCCGCCCTGTACTACCTCTCCCGGATGATCCGGGGCGGGGAGGACCCCCGGTTCATCGCCCGCCGCCTGGTGGTGTGCGCCGCCGAGGACGTGGGCAACGCCGATCCTCAGGCCTTCCTCATCGCCGAGGCCGCCAGCCGGGCCGCTGAGCAGGTGGGCTGGCCCGAGGCCCGGATCCCCTTGGCCCAGGCCGTCATCTACGTGGCCAACGCGCCCAAGAGCAACGCCACCGTGTCCGCCGTGGACGCCGCCCTGGCCGCCCCCGACGCCCCCATCCCCGACAGCATCGCCGACGCCCACACCTCCACCAGCCGCTCGGCGGGCAAGGGCGAAGGCTATTTCTACTCCCACCTGGACTACGACCGTCCCCAGGCGTTCCTGCCCGAGCCCCTGCGCGGCCAGGCCTTCTACCAGCCCGCCCGGCCCCAGGAGCGCAACTGGAAGGACCGCCAGGAGCCGGACGCCGGAGCCCTGGGCGAGCTGTGGGCCGCCTGGACCGGGGAGCACCCGGAAGGCGGCGAGCTGCCGGTGGACGCCTGGGCCGGGCAGCTGGCGTGCAGCCGGGAGGCGCTGGCCCGGGCGCTGGGCAAGCTGGGCGGAGGCACCTGGCGGGTGGAGCGGCGGCTGGTGGCGGAGCCGAAGGCCGGAGGCCGGGGCTGAGGGGACTCCTCCCGGCTCATAGTCCACCTTTCTGATCTATTAAGCAGGTTGTGCCCAGGAAAACCGCGGCGCATACCCTATAAATCTACTCATTCCAATGCGGCAGACCGGCGTGCACACGCCCGCAATAGATGTTGGTTAATGTAGTGATATAAGGCGGCTTATTATTAAGTCAAGAATCTTTTCCTGATCGTTTTTTCGCTTGACATTCATTCGAAGTTTTCTAAATTCTATTCGGGACACCCACCTTGCTCCAAAACCCCTTATGAGGTCCAAGGTTTTCTCTATCCCAAGGAGGATTTTATGAACGGTACTGTTTTGCTTGAAAGCCCCGATCGCGTCATCGCCAAGGCCTGGGCGGATGAAGAGTTCAAGGCGGCCCTGATGGCCGACCCGCGGGCGGCCCTGAAGGCCCAGGGGATCGAGGTCCCCGAAGGCGTGACCCTGAACGTGCTCGAGAACTCGGACAACGTCATCAACCTGGTGCTGCCGAAGGCGCCCGAAATGGGCCTCACGGAGGAGACCCTGGGCACCACCTCCATGGACCGGTGCGGCGGCTGCGGCGGCTGCGGCTGCGGCGGCGGCTGCGGCTGCATTCCCTGCGTCTGTACCTGTATGTGAACATTTTTTATAAGGTCATTTTTTTTTCTATTAAGGAGGATATTATGAACGGAACTGCTTTGTTTGAAAGCCCCAACCGCGTCATCGCCAAGGCCTGGGCGGATGAAGATTTCCGGGCGGCCCTGATGGCCGATCCGAAGGCAGCCTTGAAGGCCCAGGGCATCGAGATCCCCGAGGGCGTGACCCTCAACGTGTTCGAGAATTCGGACAACGTCATCAACCTGGTGCTGCCGAAGGCCCCCGAAATGGGCCTGGCGGAGGAGACCCTGGGCACGACCTCCATGGACCGCTGCGGCGGGGGCTGCGGCTGCGGCGGCGGGGGTTGCGGCTGCGGCGGGGGCTGCGGCTGCGTTCCCTGCGTCTGCACCTGCATGTGACCGTCATCGAATGACCTTTTAAAGGCTGATCATGCTCCGATATCCCACGCTCAAAGCGCATCTCAGAGCGGGCACCGTCCCCGGAGAGGGGGTGATCCTGGTATCCGAAGAGGGATCCTGGACGCTTCAGGGGGCCCTCTTCGAACAGGTGCTCCCGCTTCTGGATGGAACCCGGACGCCGGAGCAGATCGCTTCCTCCCTCGTCCCGGCGCGGCCGGCCGAAGTCTACTATGTCCTCGAGTTCCTCGAAAAGCGGGGACACCTCGCGGACAAGTCGGCGGGGCTGGACGCGCCGGACGAGGCCTACTGGGCGAGCCTGGGCCTCGACCCGGGCTCCGCCTGCAAGGCCTTGCGCTCCGCCCGGATCCGGGTCCGGGCCGCCGGCGCCGCGGATCCCGCCCCGCTGGCCCGGTGCCTGGAGGAGGCGGGCCTCGCCCTGGTCGGGGAGGACCCCACCCTGGAAGTGGCGCTCACCGACGACTACCTGCGCCAGGACCTCCGGCAGTGGGCCGCCGAAGCCCGGGAGGCGGGCCTGGCCTGGATGGTGTGCCGTCCCCTGGGCCGGGAGTTCTGGGTGGGGCCGCTGTTCCCGGCCCGCGCCGACGGCGCCGCGGCCGGCTGCTTCGGCTGCCTCCAGCACCGCCTGCGGCGCAACCAGCAGGTGCAGGAATTCCTGCGCAGCCGCAACGGCTGGACGGATCCCATGCCCACGGCGGTGGCGGCCCTGCCCGCCGCGGTGGGGGCCGCCTGCCGCCTGGCCGCGGTCGAGATCGCCAAGTTCCTGGCCGGCGCCGCCCACAACCTGGACGGCAAGCTGCTGAGCATGGACACCCGCAGCTGGGTCTCCAAGACCCACCGCCTGGTCCGCTATCCCGCCTGCCGCGTCTGCGGGGGCTCCCGCCAGGAGCGGCCCGGGCCGGTGCGCCTGGCCCGGCGGCCGGCGGCGGCTTCCGAAGGCAGCGGCCACCGGGTCGCCCCGCCCCAGGCGACCCTGGACAAGTACGACCACCTGGTGAGCCCCATCGTCGGCATCGTGTCCATGGTCGAGGCCCCGCCGGGGACCGGCGGGGTGTTCCAGGTCTGCGTGGGGGGGGCCAACGGCGCCATCCAGGTGCACAGCCTGGACGGCTTCAAGACCGGCTTCCGGCACCGCAGCGCCGGCAAGGGGCCCACCCTGGTCCAGGCCAAGGCCAGCGCCCTGGCCGAGAGCCTGGAGCGGTACTCCAGCGAATACACCGGTTCGGAGTACCAGGTGCCCGCACGCCTGCGGGACCTGGGCGACCGGGCCATCCATCCCAACGCGGTGATGGGGTTCAGCCAGCGGCAGTTCCGGGACCGGGAAGCGTGGAACGCGCGCCGGTCCCGCTTCAACTCGGTGCCGGCGCCGCTGGACCCGGACCTGGAGATCCCCTGGAGCCCGGTCTGGTCTCTCACCGAGGAGCGGGAGAAGCTGATGCCCACCCAGTTCCTCTACTTCACCGGTCCGGGCGGCGGCCCCGCCCCGTGGCCCCAATGCTGCCGCGCCTGCTCCAACGGCAACGCCGCCGGCAACAACCTGGAGGAAGCCGTGCTCCAGGGGTTCATGGAGCTGGTGGAGCGGGACGCCACCGCCATCTGGTGGTACAACCGCCTGGCCAGGCCCGGCGTGGACCTGGACAGCTTCGGCCAGCCCTACCTCACCGAGCTGGCCGCCCACTATCGGTCCCTGGACCGGGACCTGTGGGCCCTGGACCTGACCCACGACCTGGGCATCCCGGTGTTCGCCGCCGTCTCCTGCCGCCGGGAGACCCAGGGCCAGCTCCTGTTCGGCCTGGGGTGCAGCCTGGACCCGTCCGTGGCCCTGATGCGCTCCTGCGCCGAGCTGAACCAGTTCATCTCGGGCATCGACACCAAGGCCAAGACCCCCCTGGGCGACGAGGAGACCCTGCGCTGGCTGAAGACGGCGACCCTGGACGACCAGCCCTACCTGGCGCCGGATCCCCGGGCGCCCCGCCGACGGCTGGCGGACTTCACCAACGCCGCCAGCGGCGACCTCCTGGAGGACATCCTGTTCTGCAGGCGGCTGGTGGAGTCCAAGGGAATGGAGATGCTGACCCTGGACCTGACCCGGGAGGATGCCGGCATGCCCGTGGCCAAGGTGATCGTGCCCGGGCTGCGCCACTTCTGGGCCCGCTACGCCCCGGGCCGCCTGTACGACGTGCCGGTGGCCATGGGCTGGCGGGAGCGGCCCCTGGCGGAGGAGGACCTCAATCCCACGCCCGTGTTCATCTAGCTAGCCCATGGCTGCCGGCCTCACCCTCGCCCTGAAGCCCCCGGTCCAGCTCCTGGAGGAGGCCGGTCGCCCCGCCGGGCTGGAGGAGCCCGGCCGCAAGCGCCTGCGGCTCCCCGCGCCCGGCGCGGAACGGGAAGGGTTCCTGCAGGCCCTGGCCCGGGGCGGCAGCACCGAGGAGGAGCTCTGCGGCCCGCCCGGGGCCGCCCTAGAGTTCCGCTACCTCCTGGCCCGGCTGGAGAAGGAAGGCTGGCTGTGCTGGTCCCTCGCCCGGGACGGGCAGACCCTGGCCACCCTGGAGCCCCTGACCCGGGAGTTCCGGTTCCGGCCGGGGCCCGGGGAGGGGACCTTCCGGCTGTCGCGCTTCGCCTGGATCCGCCGGTGCGACGGCGGGGCCGTGCTGGAGAGCCCCCTGGGCCTCGGCCGGGTGCGGCTGCACGGGCCGGAGGCGGTGGAACTGGTGGGCCGCCTGTGCGGGCCCCAGAGCCCGGACAGCCTGCCGGGACTGCCCCCTCCCCTGGCCAGGGCGTTCCTGTCCCTGCTGGTCGCCGCCGGCGCCGCGGCCCCCTGCGCGGCCGGAGGCCAACTCCCGGAGGACCGGGACCCGGCCCTGCGCCAGTGGGAATTCCACGACCTCCTGTTCCACAGCCGCAGCCGGACGGGAAGGCACGGCGATCCCGTGGGAGGCACCTACCGCTTCCTGGGGGACATCGACCCGCTCCCTGCCCTGAAGCCGCCCGGGCCGGAACCGGAGATCCCCCTGCCGGAGCCCCGCCCGCCCCGGCCGGACCTGCCGTTCTTCCAGGTGGTGGAGGCCCGCCGGTCGATCCGCGCCCCCGGAAGGGAGCCCCTCACCCTGGCCCAGCTGGGCACCTTCCTGCACCACGTGGCCCGGGTGCGCGGGGTGCTGCCGCCGGATCCCCAGGCGGGGCGGGCCTACGAGGCGGTCTCCGGGCCCTGCCCCGGGGGCGGAGGACTGCACGAGATCGAGCTGTACCTGACCGTGGGCCGGTGCGCCGGGCTGGAGCCGGGGTTCTACCACTACGCCGCCGGGGCCCACGGCCTGGAGCGCTGGCCGGGCTCGTCCGAAGCCTCCGCCCGGATGCTGCGCCAGGCCCAGGAATCCATGGGACAGGCGGCCGCGCCGGACCTGCTGGTCACCCTCGCCGCCCGGATCCAGCGGGTGTCCTGGAAGTACCAGGGCATCGCCTACGCGCTCATCCTCAAGAACGCGGGCGTGCTGCTCCAGCAGATGTACCTGGTGGCCACGGCCCTCGGGTTGGCTCCCTGCGCAATCGGTGCGGGGGACGTCCAGCTGTTCGCCCAGGCCTCGGGGCTGGACTACGCCCGGGAGTCCTCGGTGGGCGAGTTCGCCCTTTCCGGAGGGGGCGTGTAATATTTCCCTCCCCCCGCCCGAGACAGAGCTATTTTGTACCTGTCCATACCCTGGTGGGAGCCGCCATGATCAACCGCATCATCGTCGGTATCGACTTCTCGGATGCCTCCCGGAGCGCCCTGGACCAGGCCGCCGCCTGGGCCCGGAAGCTGGACAAGCCCCTGGTGGCGGTGCACGTGCTCCAGCCGCCGGCCCCCATGCTCCCGGAGGCCCAGATCGCCCTCCCGGACCCGGCCTGGCTCCAGGCCATGGAGGACCACGCCCGGGAACACCTGACCCTGTGGACCGCCGACCTCCCCAACACCGAGGTGGAGGTGAAGTGGGGCAGCCCCGCCGAGGAGCTGGTGGCCCTGGCCGATCCGGACTCGCTGCTGGTGGTGGCCCAGGTGGGCCACACCGGGATCGAGCGCCTGCTGTTCGGGAGCACCGCGGCGAGGGTGGTGAAGCACGCGCCCTGCGACGTGCTGGTCGTACGGCGGGAGAAGCCGGCCAAGAAGAAGCAGCCGACGTCCCACTAGGTTTTGAAGGTCAATTCGGGCAGTCTCGATGAATGAATCGACCGGCCTGGGACGACCTTACCCCCGCGAAACGCTGCGACTGGCTCGACCTCGTGCGCGGCTGGGCGGTGATCGTCATGATCGAGGTCCACTGCGTCAACGTCTGGCTGCGCCAGGGGCTGATCCCCGGCTGGCTGCAGTACCTCAACGGGCTGGTGGCGCCCAGCTTCATCCTGTGCGCCGGCTTCGGCCTGGCGCTGTCCACCTTCCGCCCGGACGGGAGCCTCCGCCCCTTCGCCCCCACCGCCCGGCGCCTGGGTTTCATCCTGGCCTGCGCCTATCTGCTGCACGCCCCGGGCCTGACCTGGACCGACTGGACCCTGCTGGGAACGGCCCAGAAGTATCGTGAGATCTTCAAGATCGACGTGCTCCAGTGCATCGTGTTCTCGCTCCTGGCGCTGCAGGGGCTGGCCCGCGCCATCCGCCGGCCCCTGGCCTTCGCGGCGGCGGCCCTGGCGGCGGCGGCGGCGGTGGCCCTGGCCGCGCCCGGGCTGTGGCGGCCCGGGGTGGCGGACGGGATCTGGCTGCCGGTGCGGGGGCTGGTCAACGGCAACCCCGACCGGGGCGTCACCGCCCTGTTCCCGCTGGTGCCCTGGTTCGCCTTCGCCGCCTGCGGCTCGGTGCTGGGGGCGCTTTACCGGCGCTTGCGGGTGCTGGCCCGGCCCGGCACCGTCGCCGCCCGGTGGAGCGAAGCCCGGTGGCTGGCCGCCCTGGCCATCCTGGGGGCCCTGCTGGCCGTCTGGGGCACCCGCTGCGCGCCCACCTGGCTGCAGGGCCTGGGCCTGCCCGCCGAGGACCTGGGCCGCCTGCACAACACCACCCTGCCCAGCATCGCCCAGCGCCTGGGGGTCGTGTGCCTGGCCGGGAGCGTCCTGGGCTGGCTGGAGGCGGCCCGGGGCCGCCTGCCGGGGCCGAACCCGGTCAAGGCCGCCAGCGTGGAGTCGCTGCTGGTCTATATGCTGCACCTGGAGATCATCTTCGGGTTCCTCCTGGCCCGGCCGGTGCGCGCCTGGACCGGGTGGCAGTGGCACAGCCTGGGCTGGACCGGGACCCTGGCCCTCACCGCGGTCCTCATCGGGCTGAACCTGGTCGCCGCGATCCTCTGGCAGCGCCAGCGGGAGGCCCCGGACCGGGTCCGGAAGCTGCAGCGACTCGGGCTGGCCGCCCTGGTGGCCTGGTTCCTGGTGGGGGGGCTGGTGGGCTGGGCGCACTACCGCCGGCACCCGGAACTCCTGCCCCTGGACCGGTCGACTTGGTATTTTCCCGGCGGCGGGGAAGACCCGCCCAAGGCCTGTTAATATCATTGGGTGACGGAAGCCGCTGACAACGCCCCCTCGACTTGGCTGTTGGCCGGCATTGTCCTGGTCATAACCTACCGGGCCATGATGGCCGCCCTGCTGGAGGCCTTCCATTCGCTGCCCTCCCTGCAGCGGCGGAGGATCCTGGAGGAGGACAGCATCGCCGACCCCCGCTTGGCCAGGCTCCTGGCCCGGCCGCACGCCCTCGGGCTGGGGCTGTCCCTGTGGAACCAGGCCCTGCTGGTGGTGCTGCTGAGCCTGGTGTGGCCGGTCCGGGACCAGGTTCCGGGCGGCGGCTGGACCCTGGCGGGAGCCACCCTGTTCTACATCTGGTCCCTGGACCTGGTGGTCCCGACCCTGCTGACCGCCGGCAATCCCGCCGCCTGGATCGTGCGCCTGTTCCCCTTCTACCGGGGGGTCCACCTGGTCCTGGCCCCCCTGGTGTGGCCCCTGGCCCGGTTCGTGGAGCGCACCCGGGAGGGCCTGGACCGGACCCGGGAGGAGGAGGACCAGGAGACCCAGGAAGAGGGGGTCAACGCCCTCCTGGAGGAGGGCGAGGCCGAGGGCATCCTGGAGGAGGAGGACCGGGAGCTGATCCGGAACGTGGTGGGGTTCGGGGACACGGTGGTGCGCGAGGTGATGACCCCCCGCACGCGGATCCAGGGCATCTCCCTCAGCGCCACCCTGGACGAGGCCTGGAAAGCCTTCCGGGACAGCCGCCACTCGCGGATGCCAGTCTACGGCGGGACCATCGACGACATCGTGGGCATCCTGCTGGTCAAGGACCTCATGCAGGTGCCCCCCGGCACCGACCTGGACCTGCGGGTCCTGGTCAAGCCGGCCCGGTTCGTGCCCGAGAGCAAGCGCATCCTGCAGCTCCTGCGGGAGCTCCAGCGCAGCCGCGCCCAGGTGGCCATGGTGGTGGACGAGTACGGCAGCCTGTCCGGCCTGGTCTCGGTGGAGGACCTGCTGGAAGAGGTGTTCGGCGAGATCCAAGACGAGCACGAGCTCCAGCCCGACATCCACGAGATCGGCGACAAGGAGTACCTGGTCAGCGGGCAGATCCACGTGGACCGCCTGGAGGAGAACCTGGGCCTGGTCTGCCGGCGGAACGGGTTCGACACCCTCGCCGGACTGATCATGGCCACCCTCGGGCACGTGCCCAATCCCCAGGAGAGCGTCGAGGTCCCCGGGGCCCGGCTCACCGTCCAGCGGATGGAGGGGCCCCGCATCCTCCAGGTGCACGTGAGGTTGGTGTAGTGCATCGACTGGTTCGCAAGACCCTCGCCCTGGCCGCCCTGGCGGCCCTTCCCATCGCCCTGCCGGTGATCGGGCACCTGGTGCGGCACCGGCTGGTGCCCCAGCCCAGAGGCATGGTGCTGGGGCTGTACGCCGGGCTCCCCGACTACGACTACCGGGCCGAGCTGGACCGGATCGCCGCGGCCGGCGCCCGCTGCGTGAGCCTCCAGGCCATCTACCGGATGGACACCGGGCGGAGCTGCGAGATCCGCCGCCACCCCACGAGCAGCCCCACCGAGGCCAGCCTGAGGCGCACCTTCCGGGAGGCCCGGGCCGACCAGCTGCGGGTCATGTTCTTCCCCACCATCAACATCCGCGAGGAGGCGGAGGACGCCCGCTGGTGGCGGGGCAACATCGAGCCCGCGGATTGGGACCTGTGGTGGCGCGACTACACCCGGTTCAACGTCCACCTGGCCCGCATCGCCCAGGAGGAAGGGGTGGAGTGGTACAGCGTCGGCACCGAGATGGCGAGCACCCACCGCTTCCCGGACCGCTGGCGCGGCCTGGTGGCCGAGGTGCGCAAGGTGTTCAAGGGCAAGGTGGTCTACAGCGTCAACTTCGACAGCCACGACAGCTTCACCTTCGGCGACTGCCTGGACGTGATCGGGATGAACACCTACGATCCGATTGCCAAGTTGGGCGCGAAACAGGACACCTGCCCCACCCCCGGGCAGGTGCGGGACGAGTGGTGGTGGATCGTCAACAAGGCCAGGACCCTCCAGGCCCGCTTCCAACGCCCGGTCATGATCACCGAGGTGGGCTACCCGAGCGTGGCCCGGGCCAACGCCGGGCCCTGGGACTTCCGCACGGAACGGCCGGCGGACCCGGGGCTCCAGGAGTCCCTCCTGGAAGGGGCGTTCGGAGTGCTGCGCAACTGGAGCGACGGGGCCGCGGTGTTCTACTACCTGTACGGCGAGAACCTCGACCGCAAGCCGGTGGGCGGGCCCGGGGACCGGACCTACGCGGTGTGGGGCAAGCCGGCCGAGGCCACCCTGCGGGCCTATTTCGCCCTGCCCATCTTCGAGGGCCAGCGCCCTCTGGGGCCCGCGGACGAGCGCGAGGCCGTGCTCCAGTCCCTGGTGGGCGCCCTGCGCAAGGTGCGGGACTACCAGGACGCCTCCATCCCCCCCTGGGTCCAGGACTGGATGGCGGCCCACCCCGCGGACCGGGCCGAGGCCGAGCGTATCCTCGCCCAGGAGCCGGTCCCCGCGCACAAGATCCCCAAGGGGAAGGAGTGGCTCGAAGCTCGGCTGTAGGTTAGGATTCAGTCCAGACCGGATCTCCCCATGTCCCTCCAAGCCGAGTGCAAACCCCACGAGGCCCCCGCCAAGACCGTCCTGCTGGTGGAGGACGAGTCGGCCACCCTGCGCTTCTACCTGGCGGGGCTGCGCGGGCTGCAGGAGTTCCGGGTGCTGTCCGCCGTCAACGGCGCCGAGGCGCTGGCCCAGGTCCAGGCCCAGGCCGTGGACGTGGTGGTGACCGACCTGAGGATGCCGGTGCTGGACGGCTACAGCCTGATCACGATCCTGGCGGAGCGCTATCCCTCGCTGCCGGTGATCGTGCTGACCGCGGTGTCCGACCCGGCCATGCTCGACCGGGCGGCGGAACTGGGCGCCCTGCGGGTGCTGGCCAAGCCGGTGCGGCTGTCCCAGCTCATGGACGAGGTCCGCACCGCCGCCGCGCTGGAACCCCAGGGCCTGGTACACGGGCTGCCGCTGTCCAGCCTGCTGCAGCTGCTCAACTGGGAACGCCGCACCGCCACCCTGACCGTGCGCCTGGGAGGGGCGGCCGGGTACCTGTACGTGCGGGAAGGGGAGCTGATCCACGCCGCCTGCGAACAGGACGAGGACCTCCCGGCGGCCCTGCGCATCCTGGCCTGGGAAGGGGCCCGGGTGGAGTTCGTGGAGACCTGCCGGGTCCCGGCCACCCTGTCCATCCCGATCCCGGAGCTGCTCCTGGCGGTGGCGGTGCACAAGGACCACCGCCCGGCGCCGGCGCCCCCGGTTCCGGCGCCGCCGTCCCCGGTTCCGGAGCTGCCGCCGGAGGGGCCGGACGCCCGGCCCGCCACCCCCGAGCACTGGTACTGATCCGGCGGTCCCATGCGCATCCTCCTCGCCCGCCACGGCGAAACCCAGTGGAACGTGGAGGGACGCTGCCAGGGGCAAGGGTTCGACATCCCCCTCTCGGACCCCGGGCGGGACCAGGCCATGCGCCTGGGCGCGCGACTGGCGGGCCTGCCCATCCGCAAGGCGGTGGCCTCCCCGCTGCTGCGGGCCCGGCAGACCGCGGAGCTGGCCCTGGGTGAGCGCCTGGCTGAACGTCTGGCGGACCAGGCCGGCTTCCTCACCTTCGATGATCGCCTGATGGAGATCTGCCACGGGCGGTGGGAGGGCCTGGTGCCCTCCGAGATCCGGGCCGGCTACCCGGAACTGCACCGGGCCTGGCGGGAAACGCCGCACCTGGTGCAGCTTCCCGAGGGGGAGAGCCTGGCCCAGGTGGAGGCCCGGGCCTGGGCCGGGCTCGTGTCCGCCTGCTCCGGATTGGGGCCCGATGATGTTGTGCTCATTGTCACTCATGACGCGGTGAACCGGACCCTGCTGTGCCGCATCCTGGGGTTGCCCCTGGCCCGGGTGTGGGCCTTCAGGCAGGCTCCGACTTGTCTCAATTTATTGGAAGGCAATGACTTGGATCAACTCCAGGTGGTCCGGCTGAACGATGCGGCTCACCTCACCCCGCTGTTCGGCGAAGGGGTCCACCGGAGGCTCTGACTGGGCTTTCCCTCCCGTCAAAGCTTTGCGAAGATTAATGCTAACGACTTCCCATGTACTCGCCCGTTGAAGTTTTTGACCAAGGGGGAAAAGAAATGGCACAACTCAAACCATTCAAGGCTTTCCGGCCCAAGCCCGAGCTGGCGGCGAAGGTGGCCTCGGTCCCGTACGACGTGGTCAACACCGAGGAAGCGCGCCAGATGGCGGCCGGGAATCCCTACTCCTTCCTCCACGTGGGACGCCCCGAGATCGACCTGCCCGCCACCACCGACATCCATGCGGACGAGGTCTATGCCCAGGGCGTCAAGAACCTCCAGCGGCTGATGCGGGAAGGCATCCTGCTCCAGGAGAAGACCCCCTGCCTCTACATCTACCAGCAGCGCATGGGCGACCACGTCCAGGCCGGGCTGGTGGGCCTGTGCTCGGTGAAGGAATACGAGGACGGGCGGATCAAGCGGCATGAGCACACCCGCAAGGACAAGGAGGACGACCGCACCCGCCACGTCACCGAGCAGGCGGCCAACGCCGAGCCGGTGTTCCTGGCCTACCGGGCGGTGCCCTACATCGATTCCCTGGTCGACAAGATCCGCGCCACCCCGCCGGTCTACGACGTGGTGACCGACGACGGCATCGGCCACACGGTCTGGGTCGTCTCGGAAGAGACCCACATCTACACGCTCAACCACCTGTTCGAGGCCATCCCCGCCCTGTACATCGCCGACGGCCACCACCGCACCGCCGCCGCCATCCGCTACGGCCAGGCCCGCCGGGCCGCCGCCAAGGAACCCACCGGCGAGGAGCCGTTCGAGAGCTTCATGGCCGTGGTGTTCCCCCACACCCAGCTGAAGATCCTGGACTACAACCGGGTGGTGAAGGACCTCAACGGGCTCACCCCCGACGCCTTCCTGGCCAGGCTGGGCGAGAAGTTCACCGTGGCCAAGGCCACCCGGCGCAACCCCGCCGAGGCCGCCAGCTTCGGGATGTACCTGGAAGGCCAGTGGTACTCCCTCAAGGCCAAGCCCGGGACCTATCCGGCCCACGACCCGGTGCGCGGGCTGGACGTGAGCATCCTGCAGGAGAACGTGCTGGCGCCCATCCTGGGCATCCAGGACCCCCGCACCGACAACCGGGTCGACTTCATCGGCGGCATCCGCGGCATGGACGAGCTGGAGAAGCGGGTGAAGGCCGGCTGGAAGGTCGCCTTCTCCATGTTCCCCACCTCCCTGGACCAGCTCATGTCGGTGGCCGACGCCGGCCAGATCATGCCGCCCAAGTCCACCTGGTTCGAGCCCAAGCTGCGCTCGGGCCTGCTGGTGCGGATCTACGAAGACTGAAGCGCGAGGGGCCGCACGAGGCGGCCCTTTTTCTTGTCAATCCAACCGTCCTACCCCAGGAGATGACCCATGAAGATCCTGATCGCGGATGCCTTCGACGCATCCCTCCCCAAGCGGCTCGAAAAGTTCGGCGAAGTGACCAGCGACCTGGCCCAGGTGGGCACCGCCACGGTCCTGCTCTGCCGGTCCAAGACCAAGGTCACCAAGGAGATGGTCGACCAGGCCCCGAACCTCAAGCTGGTGATCCGCGGCGGCGTGGGGCTCGACACCATCGACGTGCCGGCCTGCAAGGCCAAGGGCATCGAGGTGATGAACACCGCCGCCGCCTCCAGCGTGGCGGTGGCCGAGCTGGCCATGGCGTTCCTGGCGGCCATCCCCGCCAAGCTGTTCGAGGCCCACCAGGGCATGAAGGAAGGCAAGTTCCTCAAGAACGAGCTCAAGCGCACCGAGCTGTACCAGAAGACCCTGGGCCTGATCGGCGCCGGCGCCATCGCCACCGAGGTGGCCAAGCGCGCCCAGGCCTTCGGCATGAAGGTGATCGCCTACGATCCCTTCCTCACCACCCATCCCATCGCCGAGCTGATGGGCTTCGACGAAGTGCTGGCCAAGGCCGACTACCTCAGCCTGCACACCCCCCTCACGGACCAGACCAAGGGCATGTTCAACAAGGCCGTGTTCGCCAAGATGAAGGACGGCGCGGTCATCGTGAACACCTGCCGGGGCAAGGTGGTGGTGGAGGAGGACCTGGCCGAGGCGCTGAAGTCCGGCAAGGTCCGCGCCTACGGCACCGACGTGTGGTTCAGCGATCCGCCCGCGCCGGAATGCCCCCTGCTCTCCGCTCCCAACGTCTACATGGCCCCCCACATCGGCGCCAGCAGCAAGGAGAACCTGCTGCGCATCGGCGACATCGTGGTGGACATCCTTTCCCGGTTCAAAGCTTAGTGACGCTGGCCGGACGTCCCGTCAGGGACATCCGGCCAGCGTCACTTAGATCGGGAATTCCAATGGACAAAAACCTTCGCAGTACTGCAACGACATAGAAGGAGGATCCGATGAGCAAGCGCACCATCAACTTCTACGCCGGCCCCGCCGGCCTGCCGCTCCCGGCCCTGGAGCGGGCCAAGGAGGAGCTGCTCGACTTCGCCGGCACCGGCATGTCGGTCATGGAGATCAGCCACCGGGCCAAGGAATACGACGCGGTGCACGAGGAGGCCCTGGCCCTCACCCGCGAGCTGATGGGCATCCCCGCCAACTACAAGGTCCTGCTCCTGCAGGGCGGCGCCCACCTGTCCTTCGCCATGATCCCCCTGAACCTGCTGCGCCACGGCCAGAAGGCCGACTACCTCGTCACCGGCAACTGGGCCGAGAAGGCCTACAAGGAAGCCAAGCTGGTGGGCGGCGAGGAGAACGTCAAGTGCGCCGGCACCACCAAGGAGCTGAAGTTCGCCCGGCTGCCCAAGCCCTCCGAGATCAAGATCCGCAAGGACGCCAGCTTCGTGCACTTCACCTCCAACGACACGGTGGAAGGCACCCAGTGGCACACTTTCCCGGAGACCGGGGGCATCCCCTACGTCTGCGACATGTCCTCGGACATCATGTGGCGCCCCTTCGACGTCAAGCCTTTCGGCCTGATCTACGCCGGCGCCCAGAAGAACCTCGGGCCTTCGGGTGTCACCGTCACCATCATCCGGGACGACTTCCTGGAGATGTGCAAGGCCGACGACCTGCCCAGCTACCTGCGCTACAAGCTCCACGCCGAGAAGAACAGCCTGTACAACACCCCGCCCTGCTTCGGCATCTACATCCTGCGCAACGTGCTGGCCTACAACAAGTCCATCGGCGGCCTGAAGACCATCGAGGCCAACAACCGCAAGAAGGGCGAGCTGCTCTACGGCTGCATCGACAAGCACGCCGGCTTCTACAAGCCCTTCGTCACCGAGAAGGCCGACCGCTCCCTCATGAACGTGGACTTCTTCCTCCCCACCGAGGAACTCACCGACACGTTCGTGAAGGAAGCCAAGAAGGCCGGCATGGTCGGGCTCAAGGGCTACCGCGACATCGGCGGCATCCGGGTGTCCACCTACAACGCCGTGACCGTGGACAACGTCAAGACCCTGGTCGAGTACATGGAAGCCTTCGTCAAGCAGAACGGCTGATCCTGGAACGCGTTGCAAGGGAAGCGCCCCCGCGGGGGCGCTTCCTTTTTCGTGGGTGTCTTTCCGGGGAGCGTGCGTGAATCCCGGCGGCCAGGGCCGGCAGGCTCATGGGTTGCTGGCGGATGGCCAGGGCGGGCGGTCCCACCGGCAGAGAACCTGGCCAAATCATGGTGTAAAATGATTTCAATCGTGATTTTTTTATATTTTTTCCAATATGATCTATTGCTTTTCAAGAAGTCCGACCCTACCTTTTCACCGTTTTATCTAGATCGACCACTGGCAAGACCGCTACAAGTGATTCCCCGTCAGCTTGGATGCGACCATGCACCTGTTCTCCCAACTGGGCTGGACCCGGTTAAACCCCTTCACCCTGCCGGCCGATGCCGCCGGCTATTTGCGCCGCCTGAGCCGGGGCTGGAGCCTGTTCCTGAACATGGTCCCGTTCCTGCGTCTGGTCGTCAGCCTGGCCCCTGGCGGGGGCCGGATCTTCCTCCTGCAGCACCCGGAGATCCTGCTCAAGGGCTTGGGCCTGTACCTGGCCCTGCACCTGACCGTCGCCGACCGGCTGGCCATCCTGCGCCACCACTACCGCTTCGTGACCCGCACCCTGCGCCTGCGCCTGGTGTCTGCCCTGGCCACCCGGGGCGTGGCCCTCTGGCGCTGCCAGGCGGGGGGCGACGCGTTCTCCATCACCCTGAAGTACTCGGACGGCTTCTACATGGAGGGGGAATTCGCCCTCATCTACACCATGAATGAGGAACCCCTCCACAACCTGGCTTTCTCGTTCGCGCCCGGGAGGGTGCTTGGGCTCCCGGCCGAGCAGGTGATCCTCATCGGCGCCACCCAGGGGGTGCCGAACAGCACCGAGCAGACCCGGGCCGCCGCCAAGGCCAACGGGGAAGTGGCGCCGGCCGACATGCTGATGGTCATCCTGCGCTCCCTGGCCGCCACGGTGGACGTCGCTGCCCTGGTGGCCCTTCCCGCCCGGGAGCAAGTGGCCCAGCGGGTCCGGCGCGACCCCGCCCAGTTCCTGTTGGCCTACGACGGGTTCTGGGAAAGCAACGGCGGCACCCATCACGGCCGCTACTACCTGCTGCCGGTGGAACTCCCGGAAAAGCCCATCCATGAGGTGCCCCGCTCCCACCGGCGCCGGGCCTTGCGCAAGCGCGCCCTGAAGAAGGCCATCTTCCATGCCGCCTGCGAGACCCTGGCCGGCCTGGGATTCGCGCGTCCGGCTCCGGAAACGGCACCTGACCAGCCACGGGCAGCCGACTCCCTCGGACACTCGCTTCCCGCAAAGACGTTTTCCTGATCCCCGTTCAGCCGGCGGGAGTCCGGGCCAGTTGGACCGCCGGCGGGAGCAGGGGATTCAGCCCGGCCTCCCGGGCCGTGTCCAGGACCAGGAGCAGGCCCTGGACGGTCGCGGTCCGGCTGTGGGTCCGCATGGCCAGGCGCAGACGGCCGGCGGGGAGGCCCAGCACGCCCGCCAGGAGGGTGAGCATGAGAGCCTTGCCGAGCCGGGGCCCCTCCACCCCGAAGGCCCAGACCAGCAGCAGCCCGGCCAGGAGCGCCCAGCCCAGGACCGGGGGCAGGTGGCGCAGCAGGGGCAGGGCCGGAAGGCGGCCGGGGTGGCCGAGGATGGCCAGCAGGCTGGATCCCAGGTAGAAGCACAGGCCGGTCAGGAGGCAGGCCCAGGGCCGCAGCGGGCGGCGGTGGGCCGACCTGGGCGGTGCCAGCAGGGCCCGGCCGGCCAGCGCCAGCGCCACGGCCAGCACCGGCATGCCCAGGCCTTCCATCCTTCCAGGAGCCGTTCTGGATGCACAAACCCCGACATGGTGTCAGGTTATCATCACCCCAGCACCGCCAGGGTGAGACGCGAGACACACACCAGCCGGCCCCGCCCGTCCACGATCTCGATCTGCCACACCTGGGTGGTCCGGCCCACGTGCAGGGGCCGGGCGGTGCCGGTGACCCACCCGGCGGTGACGGTGCGGACGTGGTTGGCGTTGATCTCCAGGCCCACCACCTTGCGGCCGGGCTCCGCCGCATGCACGGCGCCGATGGAGCCCAGGGTCTCGGCCAGCACCGCCGAAGCCCCGCCGTGCAGGATGCCGTAGGGCTGCCGGGTGCGGGCGTCCACCGGCATGCGGGCGCGCAGGAAATCGTCCCCCACCTCCAGGAACTCGATGCCCAGGTGGGACACCGCCGTGCCGGCGCACATGGCGGTCATGTCCTCGACCGAGAGGGGGCTTCGCCAGATGGGACTCATCAGAGGGCAGCCTCCAGGATGGCGCGGCTGACCGCCAGGGTCTGGCCCTTGTCCTCGCCCAGGGTGGTCCTGCCGTGGGCTTCCAACTGGCGGAGCAGGGGCGGGATGGCGGCGGCGTCCAGGCCGTAGGCGGAGAGCCGGGTGGGGCAGCCCAGGGACTCGAAGAAGGTGCGCATCCGGAAGATGGCGGCCCGGGCCCGGGCCTCCTGGGTGCCCTCGTGGATGCCCAGGACCCGCTCGGCCATCTGGGCCAGCTTGGCCCGCTTGACCTCGAACCGCACCTCCAGGAGGGCGGGCAGCACCAGGGTCAGGGTGCGGGCGTGGTCGATGCCGTGCAGGGCGGTGATCTCGTGGCCCACCATGTGGGTGCCCCAGTCCTGGGGCACGCCCGCCCCGATCAGGCCGTTGAGGGCCAGGGTGGCCGCCCACATGAGGCTGGCGCGCAGCTCCAGGTTGTCGGGCTCGGCCACCACCCGGGGGCCCAGTTCCATCAGGGTGGCCAGCAGGCCCTCGGCGAAGCGGTCCTGGACATGGCCGCCGACGGGGAAGGTGAGGTACTGCTCGGTGGTGTGCACGAAGGCGTCCACGACCCCGTTGACCACCTGGCGTTCCGGCAGGGTGAGGGTCTTGGCCGGGTCCAGGATGGAGAACACCGGGTAGGTCGCATCGCTGCCGAAGAACAGCTTGGCCTGCAGGCTCCTGCGGGTGATCACCCCGCCGTTGTTGGACTCCGACCCGGTGGCGGGAAGGGTGAGCACGGTGCCCATGGGCACGGCGGTCTCCACGCCCTTGCCCTGGTCCACCAGGATCTGCCAGGGGTCGCCGGCCCAGGGCACCGCCGCGGCCACGAACTTGGTGCCGTCCAGCACCGAGCCGCCGCCCACCGCCAGCAGGAAGTCGAAGCCCTCCCGGCGCACCTGGGCCACCGCTTCCATCAGGGTTTCAAAGGTGGGGTTGGGCTCGATGCCCCGGAACACGGCACAGGCCCGGGTGCCCAGGGCCGCCCGCACCTCCGCGAGGGTGCCGTTCTTCTCCACGCTGCCCCCGCCGATCAGGACGAGCACCTTGGCGTCCCTGGGCACCAGGCGGTCCAGCTGGGCGATCTTGCCCTCGCCGAACACGATGCGGGTGGGGTTGTAGAACTCGAAGGGCAGCATGGGGCCTCCAGGAACACGCTCAGGAACAGATCGGCGGCGCCGGAACGGCCGGCTCCGCGCATGCGGGGGGATGGGTCCATTATGGCCGGTTCCGGAGGCTTTCTTCACCGTTGCCAGAGCTTGCTGTTCGGTGGCGCCCGGCCCCAGGCCTTGCTGGATGGAATTCTGGCCGAGGGCTTCCGGAAGACCGAGAGGGCTGGCAGACCGTCTTCACCTTCACCTATTGAACGCCGGCGCCGCTTGCAGGCCGGCGCGACTCTTGAGCAGGTCGCGAGACTGAGTCCGTGGCTCGTCGTTTTCTACACAAAATCTTGGTTTGTATTCTGTATACAGGATACAATAACGGGACAGGGGACGAGGGGTCCCCCACATCGGCCCAGGAGGTTGCCCCCATGTCCAGGATTATCAAGAGTTTCAACGAGGAAGTGGTCAAGCGCACCGCCAGGCGCTGCAAGGCCCGGGGGATCGTGATCCCCACCTTCCAGCAGATGCGCCACCCGGAACTGGCTCCCGAGAGCGTCAAGGCCCGGCTCAAGACCGTCAGGCTGTGGGACGTGGACCCGGCCAACCTGTTCTGCATCACCTGGAAGAACGACCCCAAGAGCGGGCTGTTCGCCGGGCCCAACTACCTGGAGATCCCCCAGGCCATCACCGGGGTCAAGGCGCGGATCATCGGCCTGGTCGGGAAGTTCTTCCCCACCGGGGCGCACAAGGTGGGGGCGGCCTTCGCCTGCCTGGTGCCGCGGCTGGTGAGCGGCGAGTTCGACCCGGACCACTACAAGGCGGTCTGGCCCTCCACCGGGAACTACTGCCGGGGCGGGGCGTTCGACTCGGCGGTGCTGGGCTGCACGGCCATCGCCATCCTGCCCGAGAACATGAGCCAGGAGCGCTTCACCTGG
>JBELAL010000035.1:0-64598 GCA_049508835.1 Holophaga sp.
TCAGGGCAGGTCCTTGCTTTCCTATGAAGGTTCACCCGAGCCCTCCTTATGCTGTTGTCCGCAAACAAAAGCATCCCAGGTTGGCTCGGGTGAACAACCTGTTTGGCAGCGACACCTAGTACCGTCGCCCCTTGATGGGTAGAACAAGGCCTTTGGCCCCGAGGGAGTTCATCGGTTTGGTTCCTTGATCGGAGGGAGGAACGAGCGGAGGTCAAGGAACCGAACCGGATCACGGATGATCTGGCGGGACCCGGATCAAATTCCTGCTAGATCCCCGCCAGGAACGCCTTGCACGCCCGGCTGCGGTGGCTCAGGAGGTGCTTCACCTCGGCCGCCAGCTCGCCGAAGGTGCTCTCCAGGTCCTCGGGTATGAAGAGCGGGTCGTACCCGAACCCCTGGTCGCCCCGGGGCTCTCCAGCCAGCGCGCCTTCCACTGTGCCGGCGAAGACCTGCGGGCTCCCCTGCATGGGCGCCCAGACCAGGACGCAGACGAACCGGGCCTTGCGGGACGCGCCCACCGGGATCATGGAGAGCAGGAGCCGGTTCTTGGCGTCCTGGGGCAGCCCGGGGGCGAACCGGGCGCTGAGCACCCCGGGCCCGCCCCACAGGGCGTCCACGCACAGCCCGGAATCGTCGGCCAGCACCCCGTCCACCGGGACCGCCCCGTGCCGCTCCCACCATGCCTTGGCGAAGGCCGCCTTCTGCAGGGCGTTGTCCTGGAAGAAGGCCCCCTCCTCGGGGATGTCCGGCGCCCCTTCGGGCCACGCCAGCAGGTTCAGGCCCTCCAGGAGCTGCCGGAATTCCCGGAGTTTCCCCGGGTTGCGGGAGGCGAGAAGGATGTCCATTCAGAACTTCGCGTAGGGATCGGGGAAATAGGGATCCTCGTCGTACGGATCCGGGAAGGCGGGTTCCGGATCATAGCGCCACGGTTCGGGCAGAGGGAGGGGCGGCTTGTCGGATTCTTCTGGCATCAGCACCCGGGAGCTCCATCGCGGATCGTTGGATCAACCGACGGTAGCACGGTTGAGGTACTGAATATAGGAAATGCCAAGAAGCGGTCAACTCACCGTTCGAGCAGCTGGCCGCACGCGCCCTGCACGTCCCGGCCGCGGCTCTTGCGCACGGTGACGAAGCAGTCCCGGGCCTTGAGCCGGGCCAGGAAGGCCCGCAGCCGGTCCTCCCCCGGCTCCCGGAAGGGCGCGGCTTCGTGTTCGTTCATGCGGATGAGGTTGACGTTGTGCCCCTGGCGCAGGTCCCCCAGCCAGTCGGCCAGCCGGTCGGCATCCTCCAGGCTGTCGTTCTCCCCGGCCATGAGGACGTACTCCACTAGGAGCTTCTCCCCCTGCGCCAGGCCCCAGCGGTCCAGGGCCTGGCGCAGGCGGGCCAGGTTCCAGGCCCGGTTCACCGGCATGAGCCGGCTCCTGGCCTCGTCGGTGGTGGCGTTGAGGCTCACCGCCAGCCAGGGGCGCGGCCGCATCCCCGCCAGCCGCTCGATGGCCGGGACCAGGCCGGAGGTGGAGACGGTGATGCGCCGGGTGGAGATGTTCAGTCCGGACGGGTGGTTGAGGATGGTGATGGCCCGGTGCACGTGGTCCAGGTTGTGCAGGGGTTCGCCCATGCCCATGAACACCAGGGTCACCGAATGGGCCCGGTCGGGCCCCAGGGCATGGATCAAGGCGATCACCTGGGCGACGATCTCCCCGGCGGAGAGGTTGCGCCGGATGCCCATGGCCCCGGTGGCGCAGAAGGTGCACCCCATGGCGCAGCCCACCTGGCTGCTGATGCACAGGGTCACCCGCGGGCTGCGCACTTCCCGGGGCATGTGCACGGCCTCGATCCGCTCCCCGTCGGCCAGGCGCAGCACCACCTTGGTGGAGCCGTCCTCGGAGGGGTGGGATTCCACCAGTTCCGGCAGGGCGGCGTCGCCCGCGCCCTGGAGCCAGGCCCGGGCCGCCTTGCCCAGGGCCGGGGCCGAATCCTGCCAGGTCCAGGGCCGCTGCAGCCGGGCGAACAGGAGTTCAGGCCGGCCCGGCGCGCCCAGCCGGACCAGGTCCTCGGGCAGCCAGCCGAAGGCCGAGGGCAGCCCGGCCCCTTCCGGGGCGGACCGGTCCCAGGGGTTGGCGGCGGTCTTCGACATGGACTCAGTATACGACATCGACTGGCTCATCCCGGCAGGTGCATGGCCACGAACCGGGCCGGGTTGACGATCCGCTGGCCCCGCATCCAGCGGTCCGCCGCCTCCTGCTGCTCGGCGCCGGTGGGGCCTTCCATCCGGCCCCGGCGGTGGCGCACCACCATCGCGTGGAGCGTCATGTCGCAGGCCTGGAAGGCCAGCTCGGCCTGGTACAGGAGGGCCCCGGCCTGGTCGCGGCGGTCCCGGGCCAGGGCGTCCAGGGCCAGCAGGCGCAGCGCCAGGGCGGACCCGTAGCCGACCCCCTCCGCCTCGATCCGGCGGATGTCCCGCCCGGCCACGCCCAGCAGCGCCCGGTGCCGGGCCGGGTCCGGGCGGGAGCGCAGGGCCGCCGCCAGGGCGGTCCGGGCCCGCAGCTCCAGGCAGGTGATGCGCACGCTCTGCAGCTGCAGCAGCCTGGACCGCCGCAGCCGCTGCCAGTGGGCGGCCAGCGCGACCCGGGCCTCCTCGGTCTCGCCCGCGTAGAGCAGCGCCTCGATCCTCGAGACCAGCGCGTGGTAGTGCTGGAGGTGGAAGCCGGCGCTGGACCATTCCCCGATGGCCTGCTGGACCTCCCGCAGGGCCCGCTCCGGTTCGTCGTGGGCCAGGTGCACCTGGGGCGAGACGCCGGTCCGGAGGTTGGTGACGGCCAGCTGGTCGCCCTTGTCCTGGGCGGCCTGGAGGCGGGCCCCCAGGCGCATCTCCAGGTCCCGGAGGCTGCCCAGCTGCTGCCGGGCCAGGAGGGAGTGGAACTGGGCCAGGTGCAGCTCGAAATCCAGCCCGGTGCAGTGGTCCTTCAGCAGGGTCTCGGCCTGCTCCAGCAGGTCCACGGCCGCTTTCCACCTCCCTTGCATGAGCGCGGCGGTGCCGGCGGCGACCAGGGCCCGGCTCCGGGGATTGGGATGGCCCACCTGCTCGGCCAGAGCCAGGGTCAGGTCCTGGATCCGCCGGGCCGCCCGGGCGCCCCCCCTGCCCCGGTGGGAGACGTAGATGGTCTCCAGGGCCAGGGCGCGCACGATCCGGAAGGGCTCGCCGGCCCGCAGCGCCAGGAGCAGGTGGCGGGCCTGGAAGGCGCCGCCCCGCACGTGGTCCACCGGGCCCAGGCCCATGGCCGCGGCCCAGCATATGTCGATCCGGTCCAGGTCCTCCTGGGGCACCTGGTCCTCGGTCCGGCGGCGGAAGCCGTACCCCCTCAGGCGCAGGCGCAGCCGGCAGCAGAACTCAGCCAGGCGGGCCCGCCAGAGCGGCCGGGCCAGCTTCATGCCGACCCGGGCCATGACCTCGGCCAGGATGGCCTCGCCCTGGTCGAACCGGCCGCTCCGGAAGGACTCCTCGGCGGCGCGCCGCTGCAGCCGCAGGGAAGGGGCCGGCGCGGCGAGGGGCAGGGCCTTCAGGTAGGCCTTGGCGGCCTGGTGGCCCAGCCCCGCCCCGGCCAGGGCGTCGGCCCGTTCCAGCAGGATGGCCAGCTGCTCTTCCCCCTTGGGCTCCTTGAGCCGGAGGGCCTGGCGGTACCATTCCGCGGCCCGCCCGAAGGCCAGGGCCGCGCTGGCCTGGCGAGCCGCCAGGAGCGCGTACTGCCCGGCCTTGGCCCGGGCGCCCGCGGCCTGGAAGTGCAGGCTCAGCGCCTGGGCGTCGTGGCCGGGGGCCTGCTCCATGACCTCCGCCAGGGCCAGGTGGACGGCCCGGGCGCGGTCTTCGGGGATGCCCGGCAGCAGGGACTGGCGGATGCGGTCGTGGTAGGTCTCCAGGAGCAGGCGCCGGGTGCCCCGGGCCCGGATCAGGTGGCCCGCCCGCAGGGGCGTCAGCACCTCGGCGCCGGCCGGCCCGATCCGGCAGGCGCGCCGCAGCACCTCCCATTCCACCGGGTGGCCGGCCAGGGCCAGGGCTTCCAGCACCGCCCGGGACGGTTCCGGCAGGGAGGCCACCCGGTCCTGGATGTAGGCGTCCAGGGTGCGCTCTCCGGAACCCTGGAGCACCTCCAGGCCCGCGCGCAGGTACCTGCTCAACTCGCCGATGAAGAACGGGTTGCCCCCGGCCGCCTGGGCGATCCAGGCCGCGTCCGCCGCCGGGCCGGGGCGGCTGCTGCCCAGGAGGGCCCGGGCCAGGGCTTCCGACTCGGCCCGGGGGATGGCCTCCAGCGGGATCTCCACCACCTCCGTGCCCTCCTCGGCCAGCCGGCGCTGGAGGGTCCGGAACGCCTGGGTGGCCTCGCCCTCCCCGGTGCGGTAGGAGAGCACCACCAGCATGGCCGGGGAATCGGCCTCCCGCAGCAGGTTGGAGAGCAGGGCCGCGCTGTCCAGGTCCCCCCACTGGAGGTCCTCGATGACCAGCACCAGGGGATGGCGGGCGGCCATCCGCATCAGCAGTTCCCGCATGGCCCCGAAAGCTCGCCGGCGCAGCTCCTGGGGGTCCGGGGCGGGCGGGACGGCCCGGCTGGTCCCGGCACTGGCGGCCACGGGGCCCAGCACCGGGAACAGCCGCGCCAGGCAGAGGATGTCCCGGGGCAGGAGGATGTCCGACTTGCCGGAGGGAAGCCGGTCCAGGTGCTCGGCCAGGTTCTCCACCAGGCCTTCCAGCGCCTTGTAGGGCGCGGACCCCTCCTCGCTGCACCGCCCGGCCAGGACCACGGTCCCGGGCTCCTCCCGCCGCAGCCGCCGGATGAACCGCCGCAGCAGGTAGCTCTTGCCCATGCCCGAGTTGCCCACTACGAAGGCCACCGTTGTGGGGCCCTGGAGGGAGGCCTCGAAGGCCCGCCCCAGGGCCGCCAGTTCCGACCTGCGCCCGATGAGCAGGGGACTGGTGCGCAGCCGGCGGGGCGGGGGCAGGCTGGGGGAGGCGGCGGCCACCGTGGCGCCCAGCCGCTCCAGGATCCGCGCTCCACCCGGGCGCGCCTCCGGCCGGCGGGCCAGGAGCTCCATGCAGAGGCTGCCGAGGTCCGCGGGCGCCTCGGGCACCAGCAAGTCGGGGGCGGGGGGGCTCATCCGCATGCGGTCGATGAGGGAGGCGATGCTGTCCCCCGGGAACGGGAGGGTGCCGGTGAGGACCTGGTAGAGCATCACCCCGAGGCTGTACCAGTCCCCCGCCTCGGACGGTGCGTGCCCGCCGATCCGCTCGGGGGCCATGTAGGTCTGGCTGTCGGGGAGCCGCACCCCGGAGAGCCGCGCCTCGGGAAGCCGCTCTTCCGCGGCGCGGCCATCCAGGGTGAAGCCGTAGTCCAGCAGCACCACCCGCCCGGCCGGATCCACCCGCGCGTGGCTGGGCTTGAGGTCCCGGTGCAGCCGCCCGGCCTGGTGCAGGGCCCAGACCCCTTCGGCCAGCTGGCGCAGCAGCGCGCGCACCCGCTGGTAGTCCCGGCAGGGCCGGCGGTCCGGGCACAGCTCCTCGAACAGGGTGCCGCCCTCCACCCGCTCCATGGTGTAGAACCAATCCGGGCCATGGCTCATCACTTCGTACAGCCCCGCCAGGTTTGGATGGGTGAGGGCCGCCAGGGCCCGGAACTCCCGCTTGAACAGGCTCAGGTCCCGGGCCGCGGAGTCGTGGGGGACCTTCAGGGCCACCGGGATCTGCCGCTCGGCATCGAAAGCGTCATAGACCGCCCCCGTGGCGCCTGAGCCCAGGAGCCGGAGGATGGAGAAGCGGTCTGTTCCCGTGAATGGACTCACGACGCTCCGCTCAGGCGATGGAGATGCCTTCAATGGCGCTGATCTCGAAGGCGTTGAAGCTGGACCGCACCAGCGGTCCCGCGTACACCGTGCGGAAGCCCAGCGCCTTGGCCTTCCGCCCCAGTTCGGCGAACTCGTCGGGATGCACGTAGCGCCGCACCGGGAGTTGGTGCCGGGTGGGGCGCAGGTACTGGCCCAGGGTCAGGAGGTCCACACCCGCCTCGACCAGGGCGGCCAGGACCAGCATCAGCTCCTTCTCCGTCTCGCCCAGGCCCAGCATGAGCCCGGACTTGGTGCGGAAGCCGTCCCCGAACAGGGCCGAACCCAGCCGCTTGGCCTCGGTCAGCACGGCCAGGGTCCGGGAGAAGCGCGCGGCGGGACGCACCTCGGGGTAGAGGCTGGGCACCGTCTCGGTGTTGTGGTTGAACACCGCCGGCCCCGCCGCCACCACCTGGGCCACCGCCTCCAGGTCGCCCAGGAAGTCCGGGACCAGGACCTCCACCGCCACCCCGGGATTCGTCCGCCGGATGGCCCGGACCGTCCGGGCAAAGTGGGCGGCGCCCCCGTCGGGCAGGTCGTCCCGGTTCACCGAGGTGAGCACCGCGAAGCGCAGCCCCAGGGCGGCCACCCGCTGAGCGGTCTGCTCGGGCTCCAGGGGATTCAGCGGTCCCGGCCGGCCGCTGCGGATCGAGCAGAACCCGCAGGCCCGGGTGCAGGTGTCGCCCATGAGCAGGAAGGTGGCGGTGCCGTGGTTGAAGCAGTGGGCGCGGTTGGGGCAGCGGGCCTCCTCGCAGACCGTGTGCAGGTCCGAGTGGCGCAGCCCCACCTTCATCCGGTGCAGGTCCCCCAGGCGCACCCGTTCCCGGGTGATCCATTCCGGCAGGCGGGGATGGCCCTCCAGCACTTCCCGGCCTGAACCTCTGGCGAAGCGGCCCATTCGAACTCCCTGCAAGGTTAAAGGATAACCTGCCTATCGCCCCACCACCCCGGCCAGGGGGCTGGAGGCGCTGGCGGTGAGGCGGCGGGGCATCCTTCCGGCTTCGAAGGCCAGCCGCCCGGCCTGCACGGCCAGGTCCATGGCCCGGGCCATGGTGATCGGATCCCCGGCCTCGGCCACGGCGGTGTTGAGCAGGACCCCGTCGGCCCCCAGCTCCATGGCCACGGCGGCGTCCGAGGCGGTGCCCACCCCCGCGTCGACGATCATGGGCAGGCCGAACCCGGCCACCACCTCCCGGACCAGCTGCAGCCCGTACGGGTTCTGGACCCCCAGTCCGGAGCCGATGGCGCTGGCCAGGGGCATCACCGCGGCGCACCCGACCGCGCACAGCTTCCGGGCCAGGACCGGGTCGGCGTTGACGTAGGGGAGCACCACGAACCCTTCCCGCACCAGCACCTCCGCCGCCCGCAAGGTCTCCTCCCCGTCCGGGTAAAGGCTGGCCGGGTCCCCGATCACCTCCAGCTTCACCCATTCCGTGCCCAGGGCCTCCCGGGCCAGGCGCGCCACCCGCAGGGCCTCCTCGGCGGTGCAGCAGCCGGCGGTGTTGGGCAGCAGCGCCAGTCCTTCGGGGATCCAGTTCAGGATGTTGTCCTCCCCCTTGGCGCCCAGGTCGAACCGCCGTACCGCCAGGGTGACCAGGTCCACCCCCGCCGCCTGGTAGCACGCCTTCATGGTGGCGAAATCCTTGTACTTGCCGGTGCCCAGGATGAGCCGGCTGCGGAAAGTCCTGTCTGCGACGGTGAACATGGAGGGTCCTCCTGGGAAAAAACAAGGCACCAGTCTAGCAACCGTTACGGCGCTTGCGCCGTTACGGTTGCTTGTGCCCAGCAAGGGCGCCGGATTCCGGGAAAACCTTGCGGTGCTAGCCTTGAAGGCTGGAGGTCCAGCCCATGAAATCCCACCGCGCCACGATCACCCTGCACCTGCCCGAGCGCACCGGTTTCGTGAACATCACCCCGGACGTCGAGGAAGCGCTCATGGAAAGCGGCATCCAGGAGGGCCTGTGCCTGGTGAACGCCATGCACATCACCGCCTCGGTCTTCATCAACGACGACGAGCCGGGGCTGCACCAGGACTACGCCCGGTGGCTGGAGAAACTCGCCCCCTTCAACCCCGGGAGCGACCCCGCCAAGGGCGGCTATGCCCACAACCGGACCGGCGAAGACAACGGGGACGCCCACCACAAGCGCCAGATCATGGGGCGGGAGGTGGTGATCGCCGTGACCAAGGGAAAGCTGGACTTCGGCCCCTGGGAGCAGATCTTCTACGGCGAGTTCGATGGGAGGCGGGACAAGCGCGTCCTGGTCAAGATCCTCGGGGAGTGATCCGCCCTCCGCCGGCCCTGGATCCCTCGGCCCGGACCCCGCACCAGCAAACCTATTCGCTGATATTCAGCAATATCGGGTAGACCCTGAGACAAAATCTCGCTATGCTTCAGGGATTCATGTGAAGGGCGCGCACCGGTCTGCGCCCTTCGGGGCCGGGGATTCCCGGTTCGACATTCCAAAAATCACGCCCCGACCGGGGCCCGCCGCGACCAGAGGGTCGGGCGGGTGGGCCCAGAAGGGAGCATTCATGTCCTTTGACACCCTCGGCCTCCTGCCCGAGTTGCTTTGCGCCGTACGCGACCAGGGCTACCAGGTCCCCACCCCGGTCCAGAGCCAGGCCATCCCCCACATCCTCGCCCGCCGGGATTTGCTGGCCGGGGCCCAGACCGGCACCGGCAAGACCGCCGGGTTCGTGCTGCCCATCCTGCAGCTGCTGGCCCCCCAGGCCAGCGCCAGCCCTTCCCCCGCCCGCCACCCCCTGCGCTGCCTGATCCTCACCCCCACCCGGGAGCTGACCATGCAGGTGGAGGAGAGCGTCCGCACCTACGGCAAGTACCTGCCCATCCGCTCCACCACGGTGTTCGGCGGGGTCAACATCAACCCCCAGGTCAAGGCCCTGCGGGCCGGGGTGGAGATCCTGGTGGCCACCCCCGGGCGGCTGCTGGACCACTACGGGCAGGGCAACCTGAACTTCTCCCAGCTCCAGTTCCTGGTCCTGGACGAGGCCGACCGGATGCTGGACATGGGGTTCATCCGCGACATCCGCAAGATCCTCGCCCTGCTTCCGGCCCGGCGCCAGAACCTGCTGTTCTCGGCCACCTTCAGCGACGAGATCCGCCAGTTGGCCTCCGGCCTGCTCAACGACCCGGCCTCCGTGGACGTGGCCCCGCGCAATTCCCCCACCGAGCTGGTGGACCACCTGGTCCACCCGGTGGACCGGGAGCGCAAGCGCGCCCTGCTGTCCCACCTGATCCGCACCCAGAACCTGGAGCAGGTGCTGGTCTTCACCCGCACCAAGCACGGCGCCAACCGCTTGTCCGAGCAGCTGGAGACCGACGGCATCGCCGCCTCGGCCATCCACGGCAACAAGAGCCAGCCCCAGCGCATCAAGGCCCTGGAAGACTTCAAGCAGGGCCGGATCCGGGTCCTGGTGGCCACCGACCTCGCCTCCCGGGGCCTGGACATCATCGACCTCCCCCACGTGGTCAACTACGAGCTGCCCCAGGTGGCCGAGGACTACGTGCACCGCATCGGCCGCACCGGCCGGGCCGGGACCGAGGGCATGGCACTGAGCCTGGTCTGCGTGGACGAGAAGGGCCTGCTCAAGGACATCGAGCGCCTGCTGAAGCGGCCCCTGCCCTGCCAGGTGATCCCGGGCTTCGCCCCCGACCCGAGCGTCAAGGCCGAGCCCATCGTCACCGGGCGCGGGGGCGTCAGGCAGCCCCGTCCCGGCGGCGCCGCCCGGCGCCCGGCCCGCGCCCCCCGGAGCGGCAGCGCCAGCCGGGGCAGCGCCGCCAGCCGGGGCAGCGCCGCCAGCCGGGGCTGATCAGGTCTCCCGCACGTCCAGGATCTCCCTCACGTGGGGCCTCAGGGCTTCCACCAGGCTGTCCCGGGGCACGTCCTGCACCTTCACGGTCACCTCCCAGCGGACGCCCCGGGCATCCCGGATCTCGTGGAAGCCCAGCCCGACGATGTCCCCGGAGATGTCGGCGATGGCGGCGGTGATCCGGGCCACGGTGCCCTTCTGCTCCCCGGTGGTGGCCCAGACCCGCACCCCCTTCCGGCGCCCCCCCAGCATCTCCATGAAGGCGCGGAAGACGTCGCTCTGGTTGACCATGCCCGCCAGGACCTTGCCGTGCATGACCGGCAGGGCGCCGATGTTCCGGTCCGCCATGATCCGCGCCGCGTCCTCCACCGTGGTCTCCTCGGACACCGTGGCCACATCCTTCACCATGAGACTTTCCACCGTGATCTTGGAGAGCAGGGAGGGGATCTCCCAGAAGGACAACAGGGTCGCCGACGACGGGGTGGCGTTGTGCAGATCGGTCTCGGAAACGATGCCCACCAGGGTGCCGCTCACATCCACCACCGGCATGCGGTGCACGTTGTTCTCCTTCATGATCTTCAGGGCGTCCGGCATGGTCATGTGCGGCAGCAGCACGGCCGGCTTCGGAATCATCAGCTCTCGGATCAGCATTCTTGCCTCCTTCGGCGAAAGGCAACTATAACAAAGAGTTGAAACGGGCAAATTGCGGTTTTTTGCGGGCCGAGCCCATGACGTCCTTCGCCGTTCGGTTGCTTGTTGGCATTGCAGGTGGGAAGGTTGGGCCCGTCATTTGCCTATCCAAGGCATCCATGGAAAGAATATTTTAATGAATAATTTCATTGTTTATCTGGTGTCGTTTATTAAATTATTTTTCCCATCTCCCGATCCTGCCCTCGAATGTTAACCCTGGCAATTAGCGACTTATTCCCGTAGCCATCCAGATTCTGTGATCATTTATCGTATCCGGTCAGAGGGGTAGGGCCGATGGTAGCCCTTGGCCTTATCCCCACAATCCCCCTAATCCCCCCTATCCCCGGCTAATTTTCTTTCCACGGATGGGCCAGAGCATTCCATCCTTTGCTGGATATTCCAGTTGGTTAAAAAAAACATGGCCGGGGACGTTTGCAACAGATGGAGCCGCCGGGCGGAAGGTTCTTCCGGATCGGATCCGTGAACCTCTTCGCCGGATCCCGCCCGGCGAGGGACGTGGGGCCCCTCCACCTCCCCGCGCCCTCCGGGTGTGGGGCGTCCCAGGCCCGCGGAGGAGGGGAGCCGGGCGAAAAATCTGTGTACTAAGTACACATATGCTGCTTCCGCCCCCTCCGCCACCCCGGCCAGACCGCGCTCCCGGGGCTCGATCCATGCGCTAGCTTCTTACATTTCTGAAATTAAAATTTCTGCAATGATGATTGTCCCATCATTGCAGAACCACCCGGATATTGACTTGCCTTGATCCTCTTCCATCGCAGGTCCCGCTCTCCCATGAGGATTCCCATGGACCGACCCTCCCGAGCCCCCCGAGGCTACTCCCTGGTGGAAGTGCTGGTCGTGCTGGCGATCTTCGGCATCCTCTCGGTGGTCGGGGTCTACATGCTCGGCAACCGCCAGGGCGCGGCGGTGCGCTCCGTGCTGGACGAGGTGGAAGGAGCCCTGAACAACGCCCGGGCCGAGGCCATGGCCACTGGGCGCGACGTGGCCATCGAGACCTGGGGGACTTGGACCAACGGCACCCCCCTGGTCCTGGCCTACGGCGACTTCGCCCTTACCCAGAACGCCGGCGGGGACGAGCTGCCGACCCAGGCCAAGCGCCTGCTGGCCAACCAGGGACCGGATCCGGCGGTCCCTTACAGCCAGACGGTGACGGTGCCCTTCCACTTCCTGCCCAACGATCCCACCCAGTCCCGGGCCTGCGTGGTGGTGGCCGGGGTGGACGCCGGCAACTGGGCCGCCGCCATGACCGCCACCGGCTCCGGCGCCGCCAATGTGGACATCACCACCAAGGACCCGTTCCTGGCCGGCGATCCCATGGTTGGCATGATCGTCAACGCCAACAACTTGTTCCAGAACGGCACCACCCAGGCGGTGATCAGCGGCAGCAACCAGCGCTTCACCACCAACTTCATCATCCAGATCGTGGGCACCAGTCCCGACGCCGGCGCCCTGCCGGGCAGCCCCATGGGGCTGATCGTGGTGCTGGCCAACGGGTCCTCGGTCTACAAGTTCTACAACCCCGGCGCCCGGGAAGGGGACGGGCAGTGGCGGAGGCTCTGATGCGCGTGCGCAGGGTTCCCAGGCAAGGGGAAGCTGGATTCAGCATGGTCGAGATGCTGATGACGGCCTTCGTGCTGTCCATCGGACTGCTGGGCCTGTCCATGCTCCAGGCCATGTCCCTGCGGGCGGCCCGGGGCAGCCGCAGCCTGTCCACCGCGGTCAAGCTGGCGGGGGGGGTCATGGACGCCGTCGAGATGGAGGGGCGGCTGAGCTGGCTGAACGTGTCCCAGAGCCTCCAGACCGCTCCCAGCAATGCCCAGCTGCCCACCCTGATCTACATTCCCGTCGCCAACCAGAACCAGACCTACAACCTGCTGGGCGAGCCCGTGAACGCCGGTTCCACCGACCCGGCCCAGGCGAACCCCTTCTTCCAGGTGAACATCTCCCAGGTCCCGGACACCGTCGGGGCCAGTGGGTCCTTGTCCGACTTCACCGTCGTGGTGACCTTCGCCGACACCGTCAACGGGACCCAGGCCCCGGCCAAGCGCACGGTCACCCTCACCCGGAGGATCCTCCATGGCTAGGCGGCGTCCCGATTCCCGCCCCGGTCGCGGCACGGCCGGGTTCTCCCTGGTGGAAATGATGGTGGCCCTGGTCTTCACCATGGTGCTGATGGCCGGCATGGCCACCGTGTTCCGGTCCAGCCTGGTGTCCTTCTACAGCAGCGGGGAGACCCTGTCCAGCGCCCGCCGGAACCTGATGTCCCTGGACCTGCTGGGGGACGACCTGGACACCGCCGGCATGTTCCTCATCGATCCCTTCAACGGCACCCCCTCCAACGGCATCGGCGTCAGCCAGACCTCCCCGCCCTTCTTCGTGCTGCCCAACGTGGCCATCACCGGCGGCGCGGCCACCCCGGCCCCCGGGGATCCCACTATCACCGACGAGCTGTACTTCTACGCCGACCAGCCTCTGCCGTTCCAGGGCACCATCAAGGGCGTGCCGGCCAACTCGGCGGCCACGGACGTCCAGAACGGCGTCGTTCCGGGCCCGGCCGACTTCACCTACACGGTGGATTGCGCACTGAACCCCGCCTACGCCCAGCAGGTGGCCCAGGGGCAGATCGCCATCCTGCAGGCCTTCTGGCAGGTGGGCCAGATCGTCAACAACCCCCAGCCCCCCAACGGGAGCCAGGTCACCATCGTGCTCGGCAGTTCCCCCACCGCGCCCCTGACCGGCATCGGCCCGTCCGGCGCCGTCTTCACCAACCAGCCCCCGGTGGGCAGCGGGGTGCTGATCGTCCAGCCCGACAACATGATCCGCTACCGCCTGCAGTTCCTGCAGCTGGACCCGTCCAGGCCGACCGGCGTGCCCTGCCTGGTGCGGGACCTGGGCACCTGGGACCCGGCCGCCGGCTTCACGGTGGGCGCCCAGCCCCAGCAGATCGTCGCGGACAACGTGCAGGGCTTCAAGGTTTACCTGAGCCTCAACTCCGGCCAGACCTGGGCCGGGATCGACCTGGTGCCGGCCGCCAATCCTCCCCCCTCCGGCAGCGGTTTCGCCGCCAACTGGCAGGGGGGCATCCAGGCCGAGCTGCAGGCCCAGTGGACCCTCTCCGGGCGTCCCGGCACCCAGCCCATCACCACGGATGCCCTGTGGTTCCGCAACAACCCGACCCTGGTGCGGATCGACCTCACCACCCGCACGGCCACCCAGCGCACCGAGTACTCCGGCAACCCCGGTTCCGCCACCCCCACCGCCGCCTTCAAGCTGACCACCCAGTCCCTGATCTACCTGCCCCGCCAGTCGGGGCTCACGGTCGGCAGCTAGAGAACGGGAGCATGCCCATGTCCAGATCCCTGCCCCACCCCCCCCGCCCCGGCCAGGAAGGGGGCGTCACCATCCTGATCGCCCTCATGATGCTGGTGCTCCTGACCATCGCCGCCGTGGGCATGTCCCGCAATTCGTTCCGCAACATCGTCACCTCCGGCTTCAGCCGCCAGGGGGCCGAGGCCCGCAACACCGCCGACTCCGGGCTGGAGTGGGCCGTGTTCTGGATGAGCCAGCAGAACGCCCCGGCCGCCACCGGCAACGCCCAGCAGCTGAACTCGACCCAGAACCTGCTCCTCGCCAACATCGCCCTGTCCGGCCAGTCCACGGACATCATCACCCAGGGCGCCTACCAGCCGGGGGGCGCCCTGCAGGCGGGCATGACCCTGCCCACCCCGGCAGGGACGACTGCGGGATACACCCTCGGCATGACCCGCATGGGCAAGATGCCCCTGACCAACTTCAGCCAGGCCGGTGGGGGCACCGGCGGGGGCCTCTACAATCCCGGTTCGGGCGTGCAGGGCCAGGCCTCTCCGGCCCCGGACATCTGGGCGGTCCGCTCGGACGCCCAGGTGCAGCAGGGCGGCGTCACCTTCACCCATGGGGTGGAAGCCTGGATCACCACCCCGACCATCCAGCAGTAACTGCCATCGGAGTCCGCCATGTCCAGACACCTCCAGACCTTCCTGCGCGCGCTGCTGGGCCTGTCGCTGGCCGTGGGCGCCCTCCAGCCCCTGCGGGCCCAGCTGGACCCCCGGCTGCAGAACAGCAAGACCGACTTCCTGGACCTGTACCAGCAGTCCTCCAGCCTCAAGGCCAAGCCGGAGATCGCCACCATCTTCGACTGCTCGGGCTCCATGAACTCGCTGATGTTCCACCCCCTGTACGTGAACAACGATACCCAGGACGCCGATGACTACCGGTACATGGCCTTCGCCCTGACGCAGAAGACGACCGGGGGGACCACCCCGGCCGGCAATGTCTACCGGATCACCGCCGCGACCGCCAATGGCTGCGCCGACTCGGGCACCATGCTCGTCACCGTGAACAACAACAACACGGCCACCTTCAGCGCCCCGAGCGTACCCGGGGTCGGCTGCCCCAACACGCTCAACTATCCGACCTACACGGTCACGGCCACGGCTGCCGGCAACGCCTCCTGCACCACCACCATCCAGTTCAGGGCGACCACCACCGTCACCGTGGGCCTGAACACCTACTACAGCGGCTACCAGGTGGTCGGCGGCGCCGACACCCCCAATGGCACCTATAAATTCGAGAACAGCGGCGGCGCAACGTCCCCCACCCCGGTCATCTCCAGCAGCGCCACTTCCGGGATCGCCTACGGCACGTCGGTCACCCTGACGGTGTACTTGGCCCACGTCTACAACTCGGAGTTGGACCCAAGTGATTACTACAAGACCGGTTGGGGTACCAATGGCGGAAGCGTCGCCTGCCCCGGCGGTTGCACCGGCAGTAACTACGGCAATGGCTGCAGCAACCAGGGAACGAATTTCTACGAGTCGCAGAGCACCTTCACGCTTCCCAACGCCCTCTTCGCCCCCAACCCCACGCAGCTGAAGCCCATCGTGGTGAACCCGAACGCGCTCGGTGCTGGCGTCGTCTTCCCCTACACCTGCCCCACCGGGACGGTGGTGACCCTCAACGACTTCTTCATCACCCCGGGCACCTCCACCAAGATCAACTGGACCACCATCAACAACAATGGCGGCACCTACATCCCCCCGGCCGACATCGTCAATCCGTCCCCCGCGCAGACCACGCCTAATCCCCTGACTTCGTACAATGCCGCATCCCAGAACGTTACCTGGACGGTCCCGAACTACAACACCACCACGAACACCACCGGAGGCACGCCCGGGTACGTCACCGTCACCTTGGACATGTCCCAGTCGGCCTACATGGCCGCCCAAACCCCCGCCATTGCTGCGATCGCCCTCCAGACCTGCGCAACCAACAATGCAGCGCCCTACCAGGCCCTCCGGAAGCCCGATGGCACCGCGGTGACGGCCGCCGACGCCAACGCGGTCGCCGGCACCCTGTACGGCACCAGCCAGGGGGAGATGGATGTCCGGAACTGGATCAGGGCCGCAAGCCATGTCCGCTTCCTGTACAAGCCCACCGGAACCGCGACCACTTGGCGAACCATCGATATCCCCATTCCCTGGAAGAACACCACACCCAACCCGGTGGTTTCCCCGGGAACCCGGACCCTGTCGACCGGTGTGCCCCTCGCATCCACGACTGTCCTGGACCAGGAAGTCGAGGTGACGACCGTCAACGGCCAGACCGTCACCACCACCTACGGCAGCGGCAACCAGATCGAGCTGGACCAGACCTACAAGATCGAGGGCATCTCCTACGGGGTCTTCTCGGCCCATGCCAATGCCACGGATTTCAACGGCAACCCTTTGACCAACGCCGCCACCACCTCGGTCTACTTGAGCGGGGTAGTTTACCGTCCTGCCTACCTGACCTGGCTCTTCACCGGAAAATACCAGAACACCACCACCCTGCCCTACTACAACGCTGCCTATACGGGGAAGTACATCGTCTTCGACGCGGTCGCCAATACCGCCCAGGTGGGGGGCCAGGGCGCCGTCGCCTGGGGCGCCGGGTACGGCCCGGCCGCCGTGCCGTGGGGCAACATGAGCGTCTCCCAGTACAATTCGGCCGGGACCTACACGGGCAGCTCGAACCTGGAAGCCTCGGCCTACGCCATCCCGGCCCTCACCCGGCTGCAGGCCGTCAAGAGCGCCGCCATCAACACCTGGATCGGCCATCAGGCTGATGTGTTCTGGGCGTTCCGGGAACTGGATCCCACCAACGAAGCCCAGGCGGGCAATGCCACCCAGATCAACGACAACAGCACCACCACCATCACCGGCGCAACGCCGATCCCGCCGACCACCCGCCTCAACGGCAATGATTCCGGCTGGACCATCCTCAACAATTACCTGTCCACTGATTCCACCACCACCGGCGCGGGAACGTCCACCGTGACGGTCACCTCCAATGCCGGAGGCCATTCCCTCAATGGAATGGCACGGGTCTCCTACCTGTTCGCCAACGGCGAAACGCCCCTGACCTATGCCATGGCCCGCACCCTGGCCCAGTACGAGGATCCCAGCAGCGTGCTCAACACTGTGGAGGGGAGCAACGTCTCCCAGTGCGTGAACAGTTTCCTGCTGCTGTTCACCGACGGCGTCGACAACAACGGTGCCAGCGGCACCAATACGAACAACCCCAACAATACAACCCCTTACATCCACGCTGACCCCCTCAACGGTAACGCCCTCACGCTGTTTGCCCTTGACGGCAACCATCAGGTCATCCAGAACCCCACCAACATCAACCCGACCGGCCTCGTCGCGGGCGTCCCGAGCGCAGGTCCCTGGTGGAACATCTTCACCTTGGCGGGAATCTCGGCCCATCTGTCCGACTCGAGCCTGGGCGTCGCGGGCACGGATTACTTGACTCAGGGGACGCCTCCTTCGGGCGCTCAGAGTCCTTCCGCCTTCCTGCCCTATGCCATCGGCCAGCGCGGCGACACGACCGACAACAACCTCACCAATTTCAGCAAGCCCCACCGCGTGACGGTCATGACCGTAGGCGTGAGCCTGGGCGGCACGACCACCTCCGGCCCCAAACAGAACCTGTTCTGGGCTGCCGTCGCCGGGGATCCGGCCACCAACTCCGGAGCTTTGAGTACGTTCCATACCTTCATTCCCCCGGCCGGCACCTACGGCACCGGAACCTGGGTCGCCAACGATTGGGTTCTCGACCCCCAGGACCCCAGCGACTTCCCGACCGTCGGGCAACGGGCCCCCGGGGCGGTCTACTACTTCGATGCGACCAACCCGACCCTGCTTTCGCAGGATATGAAGTACGCCTTCATGCTCGCCATCGGGACCCCCAGCAACAACGCCACGTCCAATCCAGAAATGCCCTTCGTGGGCGCGTCCCTGGGCCAGGAAACCTACCTGGGCAGCTTCCAGCCCCCCATCGCCGGCGGAGTCGTCTGGCCGGGCGACCTGGAGATGTTCGCCACCCGGTCGGTCAACGGCCAGGTGTCCATCCTGGACAAGAGCGCCAACGTGGCCACCACGCTCAACAGTTCCTCCGCCCAGTGGTCGGCCGCCTCCGCCGTGACCGCCCGGCTCTGGAGCGCACGCAATCTCTACACCCGGCTGCCCAGCGCCAGCGCGGTGGAATCCCCCATCTATCCCATCACCCCGATCCAGTGGAATTCGGCCCAGTGGACCAGCAACAACGATCCGATCTTCAACGCCATGAACACCTCCCTGACGCTCAATTCCCTCAAGTCGGTCCTGCAGTTCGCCGCCGGCGGGGACATCTCCACCGTCACGGCGCCCAATCCCCCGGCGACCAACCGCAACAACATCATGGGCGACATCATCGATTCGGCGCCGGCGGCGCTGGAGTACAACTTCTCCCAGGTGTCGGGCAGCCTCACCTCCCGACTGAGCGCCGTGGGCGGCAACCGGTTCCGCCTCATCCTGGTGGGCACCAACCAGGGCTGGCTGCACGCCTTCGGGGAAGTGACCAAGTCCATCTCCGACCCCAACGGCGACGGCAACACCATCACCACCGGCGACGTGGACGAACTCTGGGCCTTCATGCCCACCGACTTCCTGGCCCACCTGGACTACCTCACCGTCCCCAACAACACCCACCGCTACCTGGTGGACGGCTCGCCCACGGTCTACTTCCTGGATCTGCCGGTCTCCGGCAGCGGACCGGGCAACGGGGTGGTGGACAACAACGAGCGGGCCGTGGCCATCTTCGGCCTGGGCAAGGGCGGGCGCAGCTACTACGCCCTGGACGTGCACGACCCCTACCACCCGGCCCTGCTGTGGTCCCTGGTGCCGGACGAGGCGGCCAACTTCCCCACCGGCCGGATCGTCTCCGGCGGCCCCAGCCTGACCACGGTGCAGACCATCCTGGCCAACTTCGGCTACTCCACCTCGAACCCGTCCATGGGCCGGATCTCCTTCAACGGCGTCCTGCATGATGCCGTCTTCATCGGCGGCGGCTTCAGCGAGCCGGAGATCGAGCCCAACTTCGGCGGCAACAAGCTGGGGCGCTCGGTCATGGCCCTGGACGTCTACACCGGACAGGTGCTGGCCGCGGTGGACCTGACCGCCGGCAACATCGGCGGTTCCACGGTGGGTCCCGTGGGCACCGGATTGGTCCCGTTCGAGTTCAACATCGGGTCGAACATGGCCCAGCGGGCCTACTTCCTGGACTACAGTGGCGGGCTGTGGGCGTGGGGGTCCAAGAACGTCTCCACCACGGCGCCCTTCAATGACTTCCGCATCGACACCAGCGAACTGACCAGCTGGAGCGTGCGCAAGGTGTTCCAGGACGACAATACGGCCGCCTCGGGCCTGGGGGGCCGCTACACCACTCCGCCGGCGCCGTTCGTGGTGAGCGGCTTCCAGGGTCCTGCCCTCAGCGGGCAGGCCACCCCGCCCGCCGTGGGCGTCGCCATGGTCAGCGGCGACCGCAACAACCCCCTGGACCGCAACTACTACACCACCCCGGCCCCGCCCAACCCTTCGCCCACCAATCACCAGCTCACAGTGGTGTTCGACCGCCAGGACAGCCGCGGCTTCAACCTGGACACCGCCAATGGACCCGACACCGGGATCCAGCCGGGCATTGGCTCCACCAACCTGCTGACCAAGCTGCCCAGCACCCCGATCCTGACCACCCCGGGCAGCTCCTGCTCGGATCCGGTGTTCCAGGTCTTCACTCCCGGCTGCAACAACTACTACCTGGGGACCGCCAGTTCGCCCCGGTTCGGCTACTACCTGCCGTTCCCCAGCATCTCCAGCGGCTTCATCCCCAAGGGCATCAACCCGCCCATCGTGGCGACCGGGTCTCTGTTCTACTCGTACTTCACCCCCACCTCGTCCAACCCCTGCACCGGCGGGGCCGGCAATACCACCAGCTGGCTGATCGCCGACGTGATGAACCCGATCGTCAACGACCAGCGGCCGGGAATGGCGACCCCCAGCGGGATGCGCGACGACTGGACCGGAGTGGCCTCCAACTACATCGCCATCGGCACCAACTCGGTGCTCCAGGGCGGCACCGTCCCGGTGGCCAACCCGCTCCCCGGGGCCGCCACCACGACTCCGCAGATCCACACCACCCCGACCCCCGGCTCCACCCTGGCCCCCAAGGTCCGGGTGTGGCGGAAGGTGCAGTGAGCCGGTTCCCCCGACCGGGGGACCGTACCTGAAGCCCAAGGCACCGGCTCACCCCGGTGCCTTTTCGGAAACCGATCGGAACCGTCCCATGCGCCCCCTCCTCTTCGCCCTCTGCCTTCCCGCCCTGGCCCTGGTCCAGGCCCAGGCCAGGCCCCGCCTGGTCCTGGACGCCCCGGACTTCGACTTCGGCAAGCTCGCTCCCAACGCCATCGTCACCCATGGCTTCATCGCCACCAACGCCGGGGACACACCGCTCACCATCGCCCGGCTGACCCCCGGGTGCGGCTGCACCTCCTCCATCGCCGGCAAGAGCACCCTGGCCCCGGGCGAGAGCACCACGCTGGAGGTGACCTTCCACTCCGCCGGCAACTCTGGCCACGTGAAAAAGACCGTGGCGCTGTCCTGCGACGACCCGGACCGCCCCGAACAGATGCTCACCTTCGAGGCTGAGATCCAGGCGGATGTGATCGTGCCTACCCCCGACGTGTGGTTCCGGGACCTTGACCCCGCCTCCTATCCCACCGCCTCGGTGATGGTGGAGTCCGGCACCGGCCAGCCGCTCGCCCTCACCGACGTGAAGCTGTCCCGGGCGCCCTGGCTGGGGGTGACCACCCGGGAGGAGGGCCAGGACCTCTGGGTGGACCTGGAACTGGCGGCCCGGGACCTGCCGCCGGGAAAACGGACCGGGACCGACACCATCACCCTGGTCCTGGCCAACCCCCGGCCCCAGGTGGTGACGCTCAGCGTGCACTGGGAGCGGCGCGCCCAGGCCAAGACGCGGAAACCGGCCCCGGCGTCCTGATCTTGAGGAAACCCTCGACATCGAACCTGGCCGACCGGTTCGGAGCCCGGGCGGCCCAATGAGAATTCGGCCCCGGACCTTGTCCGGGGCCGAACCTTCTGGTGCCCAGAGACGGATTTGAACCGCCGACACATGGATTTTCAGTCCATTGCTCTACCAACTGAGCTATCTGGGCCAAGGGCTTCATCCTACCAGACCGGTTCACCTTTTCAAGTGCGAAACGCCGCCGGGTCGGGCATCCTAGTAGATCCGGAGTCACAGCATGGTTGCCCACGGCAAGGACAAGATCATCCAGGTGCAAAAACCGGCCCAGAGCCTCCAGGCCTTCCAGAAGCAGGTGGCCTCGGAGGAGGACGTGCGGGTGGGCTACCTGAAGCCGCTGCTGGTGGGAGCCGGGGTGGCGGTGGCGGCGGTGGCCGTCTGGTTCGGCGTGCGCGCGGTGCGGTCCGGTTCCATGGAGAAGCACCAGGAGGCCCTGGCCGACCTGCAGCTGGAGGTGATGGGCAACCCGCCCGCTCCCGGCACTCCGCCCAGCGCGGACCCTGACCTGGAGAAACGCATGCGCGATGGGCTGCCGAAGCTGGAGGCGCTGGCGCGCTCGGCGCCCCGGGGCGCCCGGGCGGTGACCCAGGGCCTCCTCACCACCTGGCGGGTGGAACTGGGCGAAAAGGCCCAGGCTTCCGCCGTCCCGTCGGACCCCTGGGGCAAGGTGCGCCTGGCCCAGAAGCAGGTGGCCCTGGGCAAGGGCCAGGAAGCCGCCGCCACCCTGAACTCCCTGCGGGGTTCCGCCGATCCGGACCGGGCCTGGTCCGCGCTGTTCTGGTCCACCCTGCTGGACGCCGACCGCCTGCAGGGCAACCGGGAGCAGGCCTGGAAGGACCTGGCCGAGTACAAGGTCCGGTTCAAGGCCCAGGCGGATCCCGAGCTGGACCGGCTCCTGGCCGGGGTCTGACCTCGCGCGGGCCCGGCGGAGGCGCGACATGCGCATGTACGACCTCATCTACGCCAAGAAGCTGGGCGGCCGCCTCAGCGACGAGGAGATCGCCTTCTGGGTGCGCGGCGTGGCCGACGGCACCGTGCCGGACGAGCAGAGCGCGGCCCTGCTCATGGCCATCTGCTGGCGGGGCATGGACACCCGGGAGACCCTGGCCCTCACCCTGAGCATGCGCGACTCGGGCCAGAAGATGGACCTGTCCTCCGTCCCGGGGGTGAAGGTGGACAAGCATTCCACCGGCGGCGTGGGGGACAAGACCACCCTGGTCATCGGTCCGGTGGTGGCGGCCTGCGGCGTGCCCTGCGCCATGTTCAGCGGGCGCGGGCTGGGCCATACCGGCGGAACCGTGGACAAGTACGCGGCCATCCCGGGCCTGCGGGTGGAGCTGGATCCGGACGCCTTCCGCGCCAGCCTGCGGGCCACCGGGTTCGCCAACAGCGCCCAGACCGGCGACGTGTGCCCGGCGGACCGCAAGCTGTACGCCCTCCGGGACGTGACCGCCACGGTGGAATCCATTCCGCTCCTGGCCTCCAGCATCATGTCCAAGAAGCTGGCCGGGGGCGCCGACGCCCTGGTCCTGGACGTGAAGTGCGGCAACGGCGCCTTCCTCAAGTCCCTGGAGGAGGCCCGGATCCTGGCCCGGACCATGGTGGCGGTGGGCCAGGCCCACGGGATGCAGGTCAAGGCCCTGGTCACCCGCATGGAGGAGCCCCTGGGCTGGGCCATCGGCAACGCCCTGGAAGTCATGGAGGCCGTGGAGATCCTGAAGGGGATGCACGGGGATTCGGACCTGGCCCAGATGAGCTGCCGCCTGGCGGCCGAGATGCTGATCCTGGGCGGCGCCGCCGACACCCTCCAGGGGGCCGAAAGCCGGGTGGCCGCGGCCATCGCCGGGGGCGACGCCCTGCGCGTGTTCCGGTCCTGGGTGGAGGCCAACGGCGGCGACCCGCGGGTCCTGGACGACTTCAGCCTCCTGCCCGGCTGCGCCCGCACCGAGGTGGTGCGGGCCGACCGGGGCGGCTACGTGCGGGCCATGCGCAGCCGCGCCCTGGGCGTGCTGGCCATGGACCTGGGCGCCGGGCGCCGCAGCCTGGACGATGTGCTGGATCCCGGCGTGGGCATCCGGGTGCACGTGCGGGTGGGGCAGGAGGTGGAGCCGGGGCAGAAGCTGCTCACCCTGTACTGCAACGAGCGGCAACCCCAGGCGCTGGCCCCGGACTGGATCACCATCGGGCCGGAACCCCGCCCTCCGGCCCCTTGGCTGCTGGAAAGCTTCGACTGAGGCACGGTTCCGGATTCCATCCGGGGCGGATTTGCGGGGACACTGGCAGCTGAGGTGCGGCATGGCCCAGGATTTCCAGACCTTCCTGAAGCGGTTGGAGGCCGCCGGAGAACTGCGGCGGGTGGGGGTGGAGGTGGACCCGCACCTGGAGGCCGGAGCCATTGCCGACCGGATTGCCAAGCAGCCGGGCGGCGGCTGCGGCCTGCTGTTCGAGCGCATCAAAGGCGGGTCCATGCCGGTGGCCATGAACGTGTTCGGCAGCGCCCGGCGCATGGCCATGGCCCTGGGGGTGGACGGGGACCCCGCCGGGCTGGACGCCGTCGCCGGGCGGATCGAGAGGCTGATCCAGGAGGCCATGCCCAAGCCGGGCTCCAGCTTCCTGGACAAGCTGGCCAAGCTGCCGCTCCTGGCCGGCATCAGCGGCTGGATGCCCAGGACCGTGCGCAAGGGCCTCTGCCAGGATGTGGTCTGGCGCGGCATGGAGGCCCGGGTGTCCCGGCTGCCGGTGCTCACCACCTGGCCCGAGGACGGCGGGCCGTTCATCACCCTGGGGCTGAGCCACGTGCGCTTCCGCAGCGGCCAGCGCAACATGGGCCTGTACCGGCTGCAGGTGTACGACGACCACACCCTGGGCTTCCACACCCAGCTCCACCACGACGGCGCCCGGGCCCGCCACGGCTACGCGCCGGGGGAGCGCATGCCGGTGGCGGTGAGCTTCGGCGGCGACCCCGCCCTCACCTACGCGGCCACCGCGCCCCTGCCGCCCTTCCTGTCCGAGATCATGTTCACCGGCTTCCTGCGCGACGAAGGGGTGGACATGGTCCGTTGCGTGAGCAACGACTTGGAGGTCCCGGCCGATTCGGAGCTGGTCATCGAAGGCTGGGTGGACCCGGGCGAACGGCGCCGGGAAGGGCCGTTCGGGGATCACACCGGCTACTACTCCCTGGCCGACGACTACCCGGTGCTGCACGTGGAGGCCATCACCCACCGGAAGGATCCGGTCTATCCGGCCACCATCGTCGGCCGCCCGCCCCAGGAGGACGCCTACCTGGGCCTGGCAACCGAGCGCATCTTCTTGCCATTGCTGAGGATGGTGCTGCCGGAAGTGGTGGACATGCACCTGCCTCCGGCAGGGGGCTTCCACAACCTGGTGATCGTGGCCATCCGCAAGGAGTACCCCGGGCATGCCCAGAAGGTCATGAACGCCATCTGGGGCACCGGGCAGATGATGTTCAGCAAGGGGATCGTGGTGGTGGACCAGGACATCGACCCCCACGACTCGGCCGAGGTGCTGTTCCGGGTCACCAGCAACGTGGACCCCCGGCGGGACCTGCTGTTCACCGACGGGCCCCTGGACGTGCTGGACCACAGCAGCGACCGGTTCGCCTTCGGCAGCAAGGTGGGCATCGACGCCACCCGCAAGAGCGCCCAGCTGGACGGGTTCCCCCGGGAATGGCCCAGGGACCTGGTGTTCCCCGAGTCCATCCTCGAAAAGATCTCTAATCGGTGGAAGGATTACGGGCTAGGGTGATGGCTACTGGATGTCGGTTACCTGCCCGTTCACGTAGGTCACCTTGAAATTCGGGTACACCTCGATCAGCTTGGCGCCCATGCTGGCTGACTGCCGGGGCGCGCCCAGGATACTGTGCACTTCATCGACCCCCATGCCCAGGGTAAGGCTCCGGGTGGGGGCAGTCGGGGGGGCTGAGGGCGGTGGGGCCGCCGGGGCCTGGTTCAGCACGGCCTGGCCCGACTGGGAGGCGTCCTGGGCCACCTGGGCCAGTTCCGCGGCGGCGTTGGGATCCGGCTGGATGGAAGCGGCATAGGGGGCATTGGAGGCGCCCAGGTTCTGGGCCGGCACCGGGGGCAGCCCACCCTGGCCCTGCTGGGTCTGGAGGGTGCCCAGACCCTGGTCGATGGTGGCCTGCATGTGGTTCTGCATTTCCTGCAGGTCCTGGAGGCTCACCGAGACCACGCTGCCCTTGGGGCAGGCCGGAGTCCGGCTGGCCAGCACCGTCACGTCGGCGTAGGCGGCGTTGGCCGGGGGCGCTCCCCGCAGCTGCAGCACGTCCCCTTCGGACAGGAAGAACTCCTTCCCGCCCACGTAGGCCGGAATGCTGGCGAAGACCATGAAGATCCGGGAGACGTTGTCGCTGAACAGGGGCGGCGGCCCGGTGGGAGGCGGGTAACCCTGGCTCGTGGCCTGTTCCTGCTCCTGCTCCTGCTGGACCTGGCGCTGGACTTCATCGGCGATGGCGTCCCGCACATCGGGGGTGAGCCCCACGGCGGGCTGCGGGGGCGGGGCCATGGCGGCCTCGTTGTCCAGCCGGGCCTGGTAGGCGTCCTCGAGGGTCACGCCCACCATGAAGTCGGTCAGCCAGAAGATGGGGCTCACGTAATAGGGATAGGGGGTGTACCAGCCTCGGTAGTACCCGAACCAGGGACGGCCCGCCCAGCCCCAGGGATAGTAGACCGGGCGGGGCCAGGGGCGGCAGGACCAAGTGTAGAAGGCCGGGCGGTAGTACCGGCAGGGCAGGTAGACGTTGTAGGTGACGCCCTGGCGGATCCAGGGCCGGTAGACCATGACCGAGGCCCCGGCGCGGGTCACGACGGTGCGCTGGAAGTAGGGCTGGCCGAAGGCTTTGTAGGGCCGCTGGACGTAGCCGCCGCGGCCGTTGGGGGCGGCCACGAACACCCGCCCGTCGGGCCGGGCCACCTCCACCCGGCGCAGTCCATCGGGCGCGTAGTGGATCACCGCGCCGGAGGGCGTACGTACCTCCCGGAGCACGCCACCGGGGCCCCGGTGGATCTCCCCGCCGTTGTGGGTGCGGACCACCGTCTCCGGCGGGACGACGATCACCCGGGCCTTCGGCTGGGGCCCCGGCGCGGGCTTGGGACCCGGATGCCCCGTTGCCGCCAAGGACCCGGGATGTTCCGGCTCGGCCCTGGGGGCGAGGTGCTGGGGCTCGGGGCTGGGGGCCTGGCGCTCGGGTTCGGCCCTGGGGGCCGGGGACTGGGACTCGCGCTGGGACGCCGGGTGTTCCTCAGGCCGGGCCTGGGTCCTGGTTTCCGGCTGGCGTTCCCGGACTTCCGGTTCCCGTGCTTTCGACTCCGGTTCGCGGGCCCGCTGATTCTGCTCCCGGTTCCGCTCCTCCGCTTCCCGGGCCGCCCCGGGCTGCTGGGGCAACGCCATCGCACGCAGCGGCCCGCCCGTCAACGCGGCCAACGCCAAGCCGATGCCGCCAGCAACCGCGCTTGTTCGAATAGACCAGGAGTTCAAGGGTCCCCCTCCGCTCGGCTTGGAATGATATGGGTGGCAAGCCGCGACCGCTCGGGCGCATGAGTCACCGACCCCCGGTCACCACCGCAGGTTTAAGCTTACCGCGAGTTCAGTCAACATCTGCACCAGCACGTTGCCCGCCACGGTGCGGCGGTAGCGGGCGGTGGAGCGGATGTCGTCGATGGGGCTGATGTCGCCCATGAGGGCGGCCCTGGCGGCCTCCAGGGGCAGGGCGTCCAGGGGCCGGCCCAGGACCGCGGCTTCGGCGGCCCGGGCCCGGCGAGGCACCGGCGCCAGGCTGCCCAGGCCGATGCGCAGCTCCCGGACCACCCCGTCCTCGGCCCGGACGAAGGCGGCCAGGCACACCTTGGCCACCGCCTGGGCGGCCCGGGTGCCCACCTTCCGATAGAAATGGAACCCGGTCCCGGGCCGGGGCACCCGGATCCGGGTCAGCAGTTCGTCCGGGGCCATGACCGTGCACTTGTAGCCGGTGTGGAAGGCCTCGTAGGGCACCCAGCGGGTCCCGCGCAGGGAGGCCAGCTCCACCCGGGCATCGTAGGCCAGCAGGCTGGGGGGCGAGTCCGCGGCCGGACTGCCGTTCACCAGGTTGCCCCCGAGGGTGCCCCGGTTCTGGATGGCCACAGCGCCGGTCACCAGGGCGCTCTGCACCAGGTTGGGCAGGTGGGCCTGGATCCAGGGATGCCGGCGCATGTCGGTGTAGGTGGCCAGGGCGCCCAGGGTGATCCCCTCGTCGTCGGCCTCGATGGCCCGCAGGGGGTCCAGGCGCTGCAGGCTGAGGAACCGGGTGTCCGGCAGGCGCCCGGCGGCGAAGGGCACCATCAGGTCGGTGCCGCCGGCCAGGGGGCGCCACCGCCCGGGCTCCCGGGCCAGCACGTCCAGGGCCTCCTCCAGGTTCGCGGGGACCCTCACTTCGCACTCGGGGACGTTGCCTCTCATGGGAGTTCCGGGGCCCCGCCGGCCAGTCCGGCCCGGAGGCCGCCGGCCGCCTGCACCGCCTCCACGATCTTCACATAACCCGTGCAACGGCAGATATTACCCGAAAGCCCCACGCGGATTTCCGCTTCGCCGGGGTGGGGGCACCGGCGCAGCAGGTTCTCCGCCGCCATCACCATCCCGGGGGTGCAGAACCCGCACTGGGCCCCGTTGCAGGCCAGGAACGCCCGCTGCAGCACGTCCAGGGCGCCGTCCCGGGCCAGCCCCTCGATGGTGGTGATGCGGGCGCCCTGGGCCTGGACCGCCGGCACCAGGCAGCTGTTCACCAGTTCGCCGTCCATGAGCACCGAGCAGGCGCCGCACTCCCCCTCGCCGCAGCCTTCCTTGGTGCCGGTCAGGCCCAGGTCCTCCCGGAGCACGTCCAGCAGGCGGGCCATGGGGAACACCTCCGCCGAGCGGGGCACCCCGTTCACGGTCAGCTCCAGCCGCAATTTAGACATGGCGGGCCTCCACCGCTTCCAGCAGGCGCTCCGGGGTCAGGGGCACCTCTGCCAGCCCCGGCAGGCCCAGGGCGTCCTGCACCGCCGCCAGCACCGCCGGCGCCGGGCCGTCCATGGGCAGCTCGCCCAGCCCCTTGGCCCCGCCCGGCCCCAGGACGTAGGGGTTGTTCTCCTCGAAGTACACCCGGATCCGGGGCAGGTCCATGGCCGTGGCGACGATGTAGTTGGTCATCTGGCTATTGGCCATGCGGCCCTGGTCCAGCTCCACCTTCTCCCACAGGGCCCAGCCCAGGCCCTGGGTGACGCCCCCTTCGATCTGGCCGGCCGCCAGGACCGGGTTGACCACCCGTCCCACCTCCTGCCGGGCGACGAAGTCGTCCACCTTCACGTCCCAGGTGACGGTGTCCACGCTCACCGCCACCGCGTAGCAGGCCCAGGCGAAGGTGGGGTAGGCGTCGCCCCGGTAGGCCGCGTCGTCCCAGGCGAGGTTCGCCGGCTGCTGGTACTCCGCGTAGCAGCTCATGCCTCCGGTGCGGGCGTGGGCCTGGCGCACCGCCTCCTGGAACTCCCCGGGAGTGTAGGGTTCCACCAGGCAGCGGTTCTGGATGAGGGCCTGCTTCAGGCCCACGGCGGCGTCCTGCACCAGGCGGCCCACCACCATGGTGGTGCGGGAGGCCACGGTGGGGCCGCTGTCGGGCACCGTGCCGGTGTCGGGGTCGGCCATGCGCACCAGGTCGTTGGGGATGCCCAGCGCCTCGGACACGATCTGGATGAACACGGTGCTCTTGCCCTGGCCCATCTCGGTGGAGGCGGCCAGGATCTCCACCCGGCCGTCGGGCCGGGTGGCCGCGCCGGTCACCGAGGCCAGCCGCTTCTCCCCGGAGCCGGTGAAGCCGCAGCCGTGCATGAACACCGAGAACCCCACCCCCTTCTTCACCGGATCGGGGCCGGCGTTGTGGGCGCAGAAGGCGGCCCGCTTCTCCCGGTAGCCCAGGTCGGCCAGGGCCCGGTCCATGAGCCCCTCCAGATCCAGGTTCTCGGTCACCCGCTGCCCGGTGGCCATCAGGTCGCCCAGGCGCAGCAGGTTGCGCCGGCGCAGCAGCACCGGGTCGAGGCCCATCCGGGCGGCGGCGGCGTCCATGTGCCGCTCGATGGCGAACAGGCTCTGGGGCGCGCCGAAGCCCCGGAAAGCGCCGTTGGGCGGGGTGTGGGTGGCCACCGCCCGGGCGTGGATGCGCACGTTGGGGCACCGGTAGGGACCCAGGGCGTGGATGGCGCCGCGGCTGAGCACCACCGGGGACAGGGTGCAGTACGCGCCCGCGTCCAGGACGAAGTCCGATTCCATGGCCAGCAGGCGGCCCTCGGCGTCGAAGGCGGTGCGCAGGCGGCTGCGGGAGGGGTGGCGCTTGGTGGTGGCGGCCATGTCCTCCTCCCGGTCGTAGACGATGGTCACCGGCCGCCCCGCCTTCCAGGCCAGCAGGGCCGCGTGCCCGGCGAGGATGGACGGGTAGTCCTCCTTGCCCCCGAAGGCCCCCCCGGTCTCCATCTGCAGCACCCGCACCCGGGGGCCGGGCAGGTGGAACAGGCGGGTGAGGGCGGTGTGCACGTAGTACGGGCACTGCAGGGATCCCCGCACGGTGACGCAGGCGCCCTCCCCGTCCCAGATAACCTCGGCGGTCATGCCGTTGGTCTCGATGTAGAGCTGTTCCTGGGCTCCGGTGCGGTACTCCCCTTCCACCACGTGGGCCGCCTGGGCCCACACCGGGTCCGGGTCGCCCTTCTCGATCAGGATCTCCTTGAACAGGTTGTTCCGGCCGCCCACCGGGGTGCGGGCGGCCAGGGCCTCATCCAGGTCCAGCACCGGGGGCAGCTCCTCCACCTCCACCGTCACCGCCCGCCGGGCCCGCTCCAGCACGTGCCGGTCCGGATGGGCCAGGAGCACGATGGGCTCCTCCGCGTGGTTGATGACCCCCTCGGCCAGGAACGGCTGGTCGGCCTCGATGTGCTCCACATGGTTGGTCCAGCCCATGGCCTCGAGGTCCTGGGCGGTGACGACGGTGAACTCTTCCCAGGGCAGGCCCGGCTCGAACCGGATGGCGCGGATCAGCCCGTGGGCCACCCTGGACCGGACGGTGGCGCCGTAGATGCGCCCGGGCCAGGCCTGGTCGGCCACATAGCAGGCCCTGCCGGTGAGCTTCTCCGGGCCCTCCGCGCGCGCCACCGAGCTGCCGATGCCTTCCCTGTGCATGTCCAGGACCCGTCCCATGAAGAGCGTGCGCCATGATCGCAGCGCGCGCCAGCCCTGGCAATCGTTTGCCTGGGAAAATCTTGGGGTCGGACCTGGTGCACGAGGGGGACGGAGAGCGAGCGCAGCGAGCGCGATCGCACGCATGCGTGCGATCCCTCGTCAGGGTTTGGCCTCCACCACGATGGCCGGGTCCGGGACGGGGCAGCCGAAGCTGCACAGGCCGCAGCCAGTGCAGAAGGCGGCCGCCACCTTGGGATGGGACAGGCCGTCGGCCCCCGGCTCCCCCATGCGGATGGCCACCCCCGGGTACGGGCAGCGGTCCACGCAGGTGCGGCAGGGCTGGGCGGGCTGGCCACCCCGCTCGTAGGTGAGGCACCGGTCCCGGTGGACCCGGGCGGTGCCCATGCGCACCGCGGGCGGTCCTTCCAGCTCCTGGGCGGCGGCGTCCGGCCCGGTCCCGGGAACGGTCACCTTGGGCCACACCAGCGCCCCCTCCGGGCAGGCGGTGATGCAGGGCAGGGCGGTGCACAGGAAGCAGGGCATGATGCGCGGCTCGATGACCGGGGTCCCGGCGGCCAGCACCGCCTGGGGCCCGGCCTTGAAGATGGAGCCCTGGGGGCAGGCCTGGACGCACTTGTCGCAGCGGGTGCAGGCCACCAGGAAATCGAACTCGTCCAGGGCTCCGGGGGGCCGGAGCAGCCTGGGGCCGGTCTTGGTGACCGCGGCCTCCACCGTCTCGGCCAGGAACCCGGCCATCATCATCCCCAGGGACTTGAAGAAGTCCCCACGGCCGTGCGGGTCATCCAGTCGCTTCAGGTCCAAGGGTCAGGCTCCCGGTTCACAGTTCCAGCAGGCGCATGGTGGGCATCAGCTCCCCCCACAGGATGGGGTCGAAACCCAGGGTCAGCACCCCCGCCCGGTCCCCTTCGGCGGGGGCGAAGTGGGCCAGGAGGTTGGGGCTCACCGCCACCTCCCGGGAGGTGGGGGGACGATCCCGCCACTCCACCCCCAGGGGCGGCATCAGCCGGGCCAGGATGCGTCCCTCCTCGGCCCGGAGGTGCAGGATCAGCAGGTCGCCGTGGAAGGCCGGGACCCGGACCGTGACCAGGCGGCCCCGGGGCGGCTCGGGCACCACCTCGAAGGCGGCCCGGTAGCCCAGCTTGCCGATCTCCGGATCCTCGCCCCTGAAGATGGCCACGGTCTGCTCCATGAGCCCGTCCACCCCCCGGTCCCCCAGGTGGGCCACCGACTGGAGGTGGGTCCCCGCCGCCTCTCCCACCCCTCCCACCAGGTGGGGCACGGTGGCCAGCACCTGTTCCAGGGGCGGCCGGCCCCGCAGGGCGGGCACCCCCGCGGGCCAGGCCCCGGCCAGGGGCATGGGCTCCAGGGCCGGGTCCGGCTCGGCGCGCAGGTCCAGGATCCGGCCCTTGAATTCTGCCAGCAGCCCGGGCGCGACGGGGGTCTCCACCAGGATCACCAGGTCGACCTCTTCCAGCAGGGCGGGGTCGGGGGCGAACACCACCAGGTCCCCCACCTCCTCGTCCCGGGTCATGGGCCCGGCGGTCAGGGGCAGCACCGAGCATTCCCGGGTTTCCAGGGCCTGGACCAGTTCGCGGCCCAGGAGCGATGCGGCGCCGATGACGGCCAATTTCAGCATTGTTTCACCATGGTCAAGGTTGGGTCAGACCCGCACCGGGGCGGGTTCGAGCGGGCGGTGTCCGGCCAGGGCGGCGGCCACTGGCCCGGCCAGGAAACGTCGCACCTGGTCCCCGGCGCGCCCGGTGAAACGCGCAGGGTCCAGCAGGTTGGCCAGATCGGATTCATCCATGGCCCAGGCCGGGTCCGCCGCCAGGAGCTGGACCAGTTCGTTGGGCCGCCCCTCCTGCTTGATCCGCCGGCCCGCCTCCATGGAGGCCACCCGGAACCGCTCGTGCAGGTCCTGGCGGTCCCCGCCCCGCTTGACCGCCTCCATCAGCAGGACTTCGGCCGCCATGAAGGGCAGTTCCGACCGGAGCCGGGCCTCGATCATCCTGGGGTACACCACCAGGCCCGAAGCGATGTTCCGGTAGAGCACCAGGATGGCGTCCACGGCCATGAGCCCCTGGCTGACGGTGAGGCGCCGGTGGGCCGAGTCGTCCAGGGTGCGCTCCAGCCACTGGGTGGCGCTGGTCTGGTAGGAGCTCGGCACCAGGCCTAGCACGAACCGGGCCAGGGAGTTGATCCGCTCGCTGCGCATGGGGTTGCGCTTGTACGGCATGGCCGAGGAGCCCACCTGCTTGCGTTCGAACGGCTCCTCCACCTCCTTCAGGTGCTGGAGCAGGCGCAGGTCGCAGGCGAACTTGGAGGCCGAGGCGGCGATCCCGCACAGCACCTGGCCCATCCGGTCTTCCAGCTTGCGGGTGGCGGTCTGCCCGGTCACCGGGATGGCCGGAACCCCCACCTTGGCGCAGAACCGGGCCTCCAGCTCCTCCACCCGGTCCGCGTCCCCGTCCATCAGCTCCAGGAAGCTGGCCTGGGTGCCGGTGGTGCCCTTGACGCCCCGCACCGGGGTGGTGGCCAGGACGTGATCCAGGTCCTCCAGGTCCAGGAGCAGGTCCTGGATCCAGAGGGTGGCCCGCTTGCCCACGGTGGTGGGCTGGGCCGGCTGGAAATGGGTGAAGCCCAGGCAGGGCTGGTCCTGCCACTGGGCGGCGAAGCCGGCCAGGGCGCCGATCACGTCGAGCAGGCGCCGGCGCAGCATGTGGAAGGCTTCCCGGCAGATGAGCAAGTCCCCGTTGTCGGTGACGAAGCAGCTGGTGGCCCCCAGGTGGATGATGGGCCGGGCCAGCGGGGCCTGTTCGCCCCAGGCGTGGATGGCCGCCATGACGTCGTGGCGCAGCTCGGTCTCGAACCGCTCCACCGCGCCCAGGTCCACGGCGTCCTGGGTGGCCCGCAGCTGCTCCAGCTGGGCCGCGGTGATGGGCAGCCCAAGCTCCGCCTGGCTCTCGGCCAGGGCCACCCACAGCCGCCGCCAGACCCGCATGCGATACAGGGGCGACAGCAGGCGGACCATCTCCCGGGAGGCGTAGCGGGAGGCCAGGGGATGTTCGAATCCTTCGAGCTCCTGGGCATCGCTGGGGGGCAGGATGGTCATGGGGCACCTTTCCCATCCAGTTTGGCAGAAGGGACACGGCCGACGCGACGATGTTCCATGTGGAACGTCCCGGCCGGTTGCGAAGTTCACGTTGGAGGCATTTATGGATACCCGTTGCAGGCGGCCATGAGAAGATTTTCGTAGAGGAGCTCATGATGAAAATGTACGAAGCCTTGCGCAACGCCGATCCCGCCATTTACCAGGCATTTGAACTCGAACTGCAGCGCCAGCGCCAGAACCTTGAACTGATCGCCTCGGAGAACTACGCATCGTTGGCGGTCATGACCGCCATGGGCAGCCACCTCACCAACAAGTACGCCGAAGGCTACCCCGGCCGGCGCTACTACGGCGGCTGCGTGAACGTGGACACGGTCGAGGACCTGGCCCGCACCCGGGCCAAGCAGCTGTTCGGGGCCGAGCACGTCAACGTCCAGCCCCACAGCGGCGCCCAGGCCAACATGGCGGTCTATTTCTCCGCGCTCAAGCCCGGGGACACGGTGCTGGGCCTGGACCTGGCCCACGGCGGGCACCTCACCCACGGCCACCCCCTCAACAGCTCCGGGATCCTGTACAAGTTCATCGGCTACCACGTGACCCGGGACACCGAGCGGGTGGACATGGACGAAGTGCGCCGGCTGGCCCTGGAGCACAGGCCGAAAATGATCGTGGTGGGCGCCTCCGCCTACCCGCGCACCTTCGACTTCCCCGCCTTCCGGGCCATCGCCGACGAGGTGGGCGCCCTGATGATGGTGGACATGGCCCACATCGCCGGACTGGTGGCCACCGGCCACCACCCCAGCCCCGTGCCCTACGCCGATTTCACCACCACCACCACCCACAAGACCCTGCGCGGCCCCCGGGGCGGCCTGATCCTGTGCAAGGAGAAGTACGCCAAGGACCTGGACCGGGCCGTGTTCCCCGGCACCCAGGGCGGTCCGCTCATGCACGTGATCGCCGCCAAGGCGGTGGCCCTGGGCGAAGCCCTCAAGCCCGAGTTCAAGACCTACCAGGAGCAGGTGATCCGCAACGCCGCCACCCTGGCCGCGGCGTTGGCCGAGAAGGGCTGGCGCATCGTCTCCGGCGGCACCGACAACCACCTGATGCTGGTGGACGTGTTCCAGCAGGGGATCATGGGCAACGAGGCCGAGCAAACCCTGGACAAGGCCGGCATCACCGTCAACAAGAACGGCATCCCCTTCGACCCCAACCCCCCGCTCAAGCCTTCGGGCATCCGGGTCGGCTCCCCGGCGGTCACCACCCGCGGCATGAAGGAAGCCGAGATGAAGCTCATCGCCGGCTGGATGGACACCGCCCTGCGCAACCGGGCCGACGAGGCCATGGTGGCGAAGGTGCGCGAGGAGGTGTTCAACCTCACCCGCCGGTACCCCATTCCGGAGTGACGACGGTCGAGCCTCCTCCGGGAGGATCCATGGAAGCCGATGGTCTGTTCGTCTACGGCACCCTCCGGGAGGGCGGCCGGGGCCACCCCTGGATCCTGCGCACCCACCCGGAGGGGATTACCGGGGCCTGTGCGCCCGGGCGTCTGTTCCATCTCCCCGCCGCCGGCTACCCGGCCATGGTGCCCGGTCCCGAGCCTGGGACACCGGGGCCGGGACCCGGCTGGGTGGTGGGGGAGTTCGTCGGCTACGAGGACGAGGACGCGCTGGCAGCGGCGCTGGTGGACCTGGACCAGCTGGAGGACGTGGAGGGCGAGCTGTTCGAGCGCCGGATCGTGCCGGTGGTGCTGGACTCGGGCCATCGCTACGGGGCCTGGGCCTACGTGTTCCCGGAGGAGCGGCTGCGGCGCCTGGAGCGGGAGGCGGTGGAGCTGCCGGGGGGCGACTGGCAGGCGTACCTGGCTTGATCAACCCAAGTAAAGGCCCAGATAGGCGGTATCGACCGTGGTGCGGCCCGACCCGCCGAGCAGGTTCTGGGCCAGGCTGGTGCTCCCGGTGGCCTGGGTCGTCCCGGCCTGGGCCGTGGCATCCTGGGAGCCCTCGCTGGACCCGCCGGCAAGGTGGTGGTGATGGTGGTGGTGGTGGGTCTGCTGGGCCCCCTGGAGGTCGGTCTGGAGAGACTGGAACGCCTGCTGGGCCGCGGCCACATTGCCGGAAGCGAGCGCCTGCCCCAGGGTGTTCAGGTCCGAATTGACCGTGCTCTGGGCGCCGCCGGACAGCCCCTGGACTCCCGCCGTGGCGTTCTGGCCGCTGGTGGGGCCGGTGGCTGAGGTCAGGTCGGCCGATTGTGCCTGTCCCTGCATGGCCAGGATCTGGGCAAACAGGGAGGAAAAGGCATCCATTGCCGAGCTGGAGCCCTGACTGGATCCGTTGCCCTGCAGGGCGGTGGCCTGGGTCAACCAGGCATTGGCGCTCGTGGCCGTGACGTTCGACATGGGCTGCCTCCTGGAACCTGGGGATGCAAGCCCGGTGCCACGCTACCGGTCCAGGCCACCCGCCGGATTCTGCCGCCCTGAAGGGCCCTCCGGGCCCCGTTAGAAATGCATCACCAGCAACACCAGGGTCACGCCCGCCAGGATGAGGAGGATGTTCCAGAGATCCAGGTACATGGTCAAGGAAGCGTGGCTGGGGGAGGGGGGTTGGGGCTTGGGGTCGGACATGGGAGTTCCCGCAGACAGACCCCGGGCGGGGCTTGCTCTACCCATAGGCTCCATACGTAACGGCCGCGTTACGGCACTGCAAAATCCCGGGAATCTTGATCCGGGACTACCACGGCTTGAGCAGCAGGACCAGGGCCACCCCCAGCAGGATCAGGAGGAGATTCCAGACCTCCACCGTAGGAGCAGTGACCGGGTGCCTCTGGAAGGGATGGAACGGCGTATGGAAGTGCATGGGCTACCCCGGGGAGCCGGACCCCCGAAGGGGGGTCACCTCCAATATCGGTCCTCCGGGGCCCCTTGGGGAGCGCCAGTCACCCCAATCGCTTCGGGAACTCAACATCCCTCACCACATAACGGGTATGGGCCCCCCTATTCCAGGTCCAGTTTCTGCTGCTCCCCCTCTTCGCTGGGGGCGGGGTTGCCTGTCTCGGCGTCCACCACCAGGTCCAGGTCCTCCTCCTCGTCCAGGGCCTGGGCGCTGGCGTCGATCTTGGCCAGGCCCACCACCCGGTCGTCCTCGGAGGGCAGGTTCAGCAGGCGCACCCCCATGGCCGCCCGCCCGGTCTTGCGCACCTCGTCGATGTTGAAGCGGATGACCATGCCTTCCTGGGAGATGAGCAGGCAGCCTTCGCCCGGCATGACCAGCACCGAGCCTACCACCTTGCCGTTGCGCACCCCGGCCCGGATGTTGATGACCCCGGTGCCGCCCCGGCCCTGCAGGCGGTAGTCCTGGAGCAGGCTGCGCTTGCCGTAGCCCTTCTCGGTGACCGTGAGCAGCATCCCGTGGCTGGCGGTGCTCTCGTCCGGTTCCTCCCCTTCGGCCAGGTCCGGCAGGGGATCGGCCACCTCCATGTCCACGATGGCGTCACCGTGGCCCAGGCGCATGCCCCGCACCCCGGTGGCGGTGCGGCCCATGGGCCGGATGTCCTCCTCAGGGAAGCGGATGGCCTTGCCCAGGGCGCTGATGAGCACGATCTGCTGGTTGCCGGTGGACACCCGCACGCTCACCAGCCGGTTGCCGTCCTCGATGTTCAGGGCGATCAGGCCGTTGCTGCGGATGTTGGCGTAGTTGCTGAGGCTGGTCTTCTTGACGGTGCCGTCGGAAGTGGCGAACACCAGGTGGTGCTCCTCGGGGAAGTCCCGCAGGGCCATGAGGGTCACCACCTTCTCCTCGTCCTTGAGGGAGATGAGGTTCTTGATGTGCTTGCCCCGGGTGCTCGCGGCCGCCTCGGGCAGGTCGTAGACCTTGAGGGCGTAGGCGTAGCCCCGGTCGGTGAAGGCCAGCAGGGTGTCGTGGGCCTTGGTGAGGAACAGCTGCTCGACGAAATCCTCGTCCTTGGTCTTCATGCCCAGCTTGCCCTTGCCCCCGCGCTTCTGCCGGCGGTAGACGACCAGGGCGGTGCGCTTGATGTAGCCGGCCTTGGACATGGTGACCACCATCTCCTCGTCCGGGACGACGTCCTCCATGCGGATGTTGCCGGAGAAGGCGGCGATCTCGGTGCGGCGGTCGTCGCCGTACTGCTCCGCCATGGCCAGGAACTCGGCCCGGATGACGCCCATCAGGCGCAGGTCGTTCTCCAGGATGGCCTTGAGCTCCCGGATGGTCTTCTCCACCTCGGCCAGTTCCTCCAGGATCTTCTCCCGCTCCAGCCCGGTGAGGCGCTGCAGCCGCATGTCCAGGATGGCCTGGGCCTGCTTGTCGGACAGGCGCAGCCCCGGGTCCTTCTTCAGCTGGGCGGCGGTGGCGAAGCGGCCCTCCATGAGGCCCTGCTTGGCGTCCTCGGGGGAGACGGCGGCGCGGATCAGCTTGATGACCGCGTCCAGGAAGTCCAGGGCGATCTTGAGGCCCAGCAGGATGTGGTGGCGGTCCTCGGCCTTGCGCAGCTGGAACAGGGTGCGGCGGGTCACCACCTCCCGGCGGAAGCCGATGAACTCCTTGAGGATCTCCCGCAGGGTGAGGATCCGGGGCTGGCCGTTGACGATGCACAACATGGTGATGGGGAAGGAGTTCTGCAGCGGGGTCTGCTGGTACAGCTGGTTCAGGACGATGTCGCTGCTCTCGCCTTTCTTCAGCTCCACCACCATGCGGATGCCTTCCCGGTCGCTCTCGTCCCGCAGGTCGGAGATCCCGTCGATCTTTTTTTCGTGCACCAGCTCGGCAATCTTCTCAAGCAGGGTGGCCTTGTTCACCTGGTACGGCAGCTCGGTGAACACGATCTGTTCCCGGTCCCCGGCGCGCCGGATCTGCTCCACGTGGGCCTTGCCCCGCACCACGCAGCGCCCGCGCCCGGTGCGGTAGGCCTCCACCACCCCCTCGGTGCCCAGCATGAGCCCGCCGCCGGGGAAGTCCGGGCCCTGGATGTGGGCCATGATCCCGTCCAGCCCCAGGGCCGGGTCGTCGATGAGCGCCACCAGGGCGTTGCAGCATTCCCGCATGTTGTGTGGGGGTATGCTGGTGGCCATGCCCACCGCGATGCCCTGGCTGCCGTTCACCAGCAGGTTGGGGAAGCGGGTGGGGAGCACCAGGGGCTCCTCCATGCTGTCGTCGTAGTTGGGGCCCCAGTCCACCGTGTCCTGGTCCAGGTCGGCCATCATCTCCGAGGCCAACCGGGACAGGCGTGCCTCCGTGTAGCGCATGGCCGCCGGCGGATCGCCGTCGATGGATCCGAAGTTGCCCTGGCCGTCCACCAGGAGGTGCCTCATGGAGAACGGCTGGGCCATGCGCACCAGGGTGTCGTAGATGGCGGCGTCGCCGTGGGGATGGTATTTCCCCATCACGTCGCCCACGGTGCGGGCGGACTTCTTGTAGGCGCGGTTCCAGTCGTTGCCGGACTCCTTCATGGCGTACAGCACTCGCCGGTGCACCGGCTTGAGGCCGTCGTGGACCACCGGCAGGGCGCGCCCGACGATGACGCTCATGGCGTAGTCCAGGTAGGACTTCCGCATTTCCTTTTCGATTTCAATGGGCTCGACGCGCTGGTTGGGGATCATTCGGCTTCCGTAGGTTCCACGTGGAACAATTGATTAAATGCTCAGATATCAAGGTTTTCGGCCAGCAGGGCGTTGCCCTCGATGAACCGCCGGCGGGGCTCCACCGCGTCGCCCATGAGGATGGTGAAGATCTCGTCGGCCTCCACCGCGTCGTCCACCTGGACCCTCAGCAGCACCCGGCGCTCGGGATCCATGGTGGTCTCCCACAGCTGCTCGGGGTTCATCTCGCCGAGCCCCTTGTAGCGCTGGATGGTGACCCCCCGCTTGCCCTCTTCCAGGACCATGGCCAACATGTCCTCGGCGTTGGCGAAGGTGAGTTCCTTGGCCTGGCGGCCCCCCAGGGTCCCCTCGGCCTCCTCGGGCTCGGCCCCCTCCCCCTGGGAGGCCGCGGGCCGGGCCGGCGCAACCTGGCGGCGCAGCCGGAGCTCCCCGCCCCCGAAGGCCTCCAGGTCGTGGCGCAGGGCCAGGAGCCGGCGGAATTCGCCCCAGTGGGAGACCTGCTCGTCGATCCAGAGGGTGATGGGCCGGGACAGGTGCATGCGGGTGAGCCTCAGCCGGTGCACCGCCGGGATGGTCTCCCCGTCCACCTCCATGGCCTCCACTGATTCCAGCTCGCACTGGCCCATGCCCTGGGCCACCAGCTGGGCCATGAAGGCGCCCAGGGACTCGGCGCTGGCGAACCGGCCCTCGTCCAGGAACCCTTCGGTGAGCATGGCGTCCACTAGCGGGCGGGCGTAGCCCCGGCGTTCCAGCTTGGCGTACAGGTGCTTGACCTCGCCCCACTTCTTCATCTCCCGCACCAGCGTCGGCCCCTGGTGCTCGTCGCCTCCGGGCAGGGTGAGGGTCCAGCCGTCCAGGGCCTTGTTGAACAGGTACTCCTCCAGCGCCCGCTCGTCCTTGAGGTAGCGCTCCTGCTTGCCCTTCTTGACCTTGTACAGGGGCGGCTGGGCGATATAGAGATGCCCGCGCAGTACCAGCTCCGGCATCTGCCGGTAGAAGAAGGTGAGCAGCAAGGTGCGGATGTGGGAGCCGTCCACGTCGGCGTCGGTCATGAGCACGATCTTGTGGTACCGCAGGTTCTCCACCTTGAAATCCTCGGCGCCGATGCCGGTGCCCAGGGCCTGGATCAGCACCCTCAGCTCGTTGTGGCCCAGGATCTTGTCGAACCGGGCCTTCTCCACGTTGAGCACCTTGCCTTTGAGGGGCAGGATGGCCTGGGTGCGCCGCTCCCGGCCTTGCTTGGCCGAACCGCCGGCGGAGTCGCCCTCCACCAGGAAGATCTCCGAGACCGCGGGGTCCTTCTCCTGGCAATCGGCCAGCTTCCCCGGCAGGCCCGCGCTGTCCAGGGTGCCCTTGCGCCGGGTGAGCTCCCGGGCCTTGCGGGCCGCCTCCCGCGCCCGCGCCGCATCGATGGCCTTCTCCAGGATGGCCTTGGCCTCCCTGGGGTTCTCCTCGAAGAAGGAGGTGAGCCGCTCGTAGACGATGGTCTGGACGATGCCTTTGACCTCGCTGGAAACCAGCTTGTCCTTGGTCTGGCTGCTGAACTTGGGGTCCGGCACCTTGGCCGAGATGACTGCGGTGAGGCCTTCGCGCACGTCCTCCCCGGACAGGGTGACCTTGGCCGACTTGAGCAGGTTGTTCTTTTCGGCGTAAGTGTTGATCACCCGGGTCATGGCCGCCCGGAAACCCTCCAGGTGGGCGCCCCCGTCCCGGTTGCGGATGTTGTTGGTGAAGCAGTACAGGGTCTCCTGGTAGGTGTCGTTCCACTGCAGGCTCACCTCGATCATGATGTCGCTGCGGGTGTCCTCGATGTGGATGGGCGGCTTGTGCAGGGCGGTCTTGTTGCGGTTCAGGTGCTCCACGAAGGCATCGATGCCGCCGGCGTTGAAGAAGTCGTGGTGCTCCCCGCTGCGCTCGTCGGTGATGCGGATGTGCACGCCCTTGTTCAGGTAGCTCAGCTCGCGCAGGCGCTGGCTGAGCACTTCGAAGGAGAAGTCCAGCTTGAAGTGGAAGATCTCCGCATCGGGCTTGAACCGGACCCGGGTGCCCCGGCGGGTGGTGGGCCCCTGCGCCGCCAGGGGGGCGTCGGCCTTGCCCCGGGTGAAGCTCATGCCGTGTTCCTTGCCGTCCCGCCAGATGGTCAGCCAGAGCCGCTCGCTCAGGGCATTCACGCAGGAGACCCCTACCCCGTGCAGGCCGCCGGAGATCTTGTAGGAGTTGTCATCGAACTTCCCGCCCGCATGGAGCACGGTCATGATCACTTCGGCGGCCGAGCGGTTCTCCTCCTTGTGCAGGTCGGTGGGGATGCCCCGGCCGTTGTCCTCCACCGAACAGCTACCGTCATCGTGGAGATACACGTCCACCCGGGTGCAGTACCCCGCCAGCGCCTCGTCCACGGCGTTGTCCACCACCTCGTAGACCATCTGGTGGAGGCCGCTGCCGTCGTCGGTGTCGCCGATATACATGCCCGGGCGCTTGCGGACCGCTTCAAGGTCGCGCAGAACGGTGATGTTGTCAGCGGTGTAGGTGGATTCGGTTTCCTTGTTCTGGGAAGGAACGACTTCTTGAGCCATCAATACTCACTTTTCCAGGTGTTGCATGCGTTGCGGGACTGCGGGTCAGGCGGCCAGGCTCCGGAAAATGGACCGGAACTCAGCTGGGGTTGGCGAACTTTACGGGCATGAGGATGTAGCGGAAGCTCATGTCCTCGATGCTGGGGGACATGAAGATGCCCTGGCCCACATCGTCCTTGAACTGGTAAACCACCTCGGCGCCCGGGATCCGCTCCAGCAGTTCAGTCAGGTAGTCGATGTTGAAGGCCAGCTCGAGGGGCTGCTCCTCGCCGGAGAAGGCCAGGGTGCCCTGGTTGACCCCCTCGTCCGGGTGCTGGAAGAACACCCGCAAGTTGGGGAACTCGAAGAACAGGCGGACGTTCTTGTTGTAGTCGTCCTTCTTCAGGCCCACCACCCGCAAGGTCTTGAGGAAGTCCTCCCGGTCGATGATGACTTTCCTGGGCAGCTCGGCCGGCAGGACTTTCTCGTAGGCCGGGTAGTTGCCGGTTACCCGGCGGGTGGAGAACTTCAACCCAGGCTGATCCATGAACAAGCTGCGCTCGTCCCAAGTGAGCGTCACCTGGCCGTCGTCCCCGAGGGAGGTGGGCAGTAGTTCCAAGGCCCGCCGGGGAACGATCAGGCGGGCGTCGGCTTCCAGGCCGGTCTCGCAGGGCAGCTCCACCACGGCCAAGCGGAAGCCGTCGGTGGAGACCACCCGGATGTAGTGCTTGCTGAGGTGCAGCAACACTCCGGACAGGGCCGGCTTGGTCGCGTCCTTGCTTACCGAGATGGACCCGAGGGTGATGGCCTTGCGGAAGGCCTGGGCAGGAACGGTGACCTTGGGGAGCCCGGGTCCAGGCTTGGGCAGGTCCGGGAAGCCGTCCCCGGGCTGAACGTTGTGTTCAGAATTGAACCCTTTCGCCCTCAGCCAGATACGGTTGCCGGTATCGGGCCATTCCAGGCTCAGGATGCCTTCGGGATACACCCGTACAGTCTCGATGAACTTCTTGCCTGGGATGGCCACCACCCGGCTGCCCTGGCCTTCCACCGGCACCACCGCCTCGAAGGCCAGCTCCATGTCGGTGGCCTTGAGGGTCATCTCCTGGTCGTTCACCTCGGCCAGGATGTGCTGAAGGATGGGCAGGGTCACCCGGCGCTCCAGGGCGTGTTTCAGAATCCCCAGGGTCTTATCAAGACGTTCTTTGGAAACCTGTACCTGAAAGTTCATGAATCACCCTGATTATGCTGAGTGGAGGGGCATCCTGCGGAAATCGATTCAAACCCTTAGTGTAACTGGAAACAACGGCTCTGGGCAGGTGCGGGGACCGGTGTGGAAATGGAGGATTTCCGGGCGTGGAACCCGATCCCGCGGATCCGCCCCGCCCGCTTTCCACAGGTTTCGGGCACGGTTTCCGCACATTTTTCGGGGATTCAATTCAACATCAATCATTTCACTGGATGCTATTCAGGAGGGAGTGCACGATCTTGTGGAAATCGCCGTCCTTCTGCATCCGGTTCTTCACCGAGTTGATGGCGTTCATGACCGTGCTGTGGTGCATGTCGTTGAAGCTGTGGCCGATCTCGGTGAACGACGCGGCGGTGAGCTCCCGGGTCAGGTACATGGCTACCTGGCGCGGCAGCAGGATGGCCTGCTGGCGGGATTTTTTCTTCATGAGGTCATTGAATGAAATATTGTAGGTCTCGGCGGTCATCCGGCAGATGCGCTCCATGGAGATGGCCGCGGTGGCCTCGTTGCCGGTGAGCCCCTGGAAGGCCATCTGGGCCACTTCCAGGCTGGGAGGGACGCCCAGGAAGCTGCTCTGGAACACGACCCGGGTCAGCAGGCCCTCCAGGTCCCGCACACTGCCCTTGGCCTTGTGGGCGATGAAGGTGATGACTTCCTCCCCCACCTCCGGGAGGTCCTTGAACACATCGTCTTCCAGCTTCTTGCGCAGGATGGCCACCCGGGTCTCGAAATCGGGCGGCTGGATGTCGGCGGTCAGGCCCCACTTACACCGGGTGATCAGACGGTCGTGCAGGCCCTCGAGCTTCTGGGGCGGCTTGTCGGAGGTGATGACGATCTGCTTTCCGTACTGCAGGAGGTATTCCAGGATGTAGAAGATCTCCTCCTGGGTGCGTTCCATCCGGCCCAGGGTCTGGACATCGTCCAGGAGCAGGACGTCGTTGGCTTGGTATTTCTTGCGCATGGGCTCGGTGTTCTTGGCCCGGATGGCGATAGTCAGCTCGTTGAAGAAGTTGTCGACCTTCAGGTAGGCCACTTTCAGAGCGCTGTTCTTGGCCAGAAGCCCCTTGCCGATGCCGATCATCAGATGGGTCTTGCCCAGGCCCGAGCCGCCGTACACGAACAGTGGATTCATGTTCAGGGAGGAATTGGGCTTGCCATGGCTCTCCACCACCGCGTTGGCGGCCGCAAAGGCGAGCTGGCTGCTGGGGCCCACCACGAACCGGTCCAGGGTGTAGCGGTGGAAGCCCTGGGGAAAGGGCGAGTTCACATCGTTCTCCGCGGCGGCGGCGCTCCTGGGGCGCAGGGAAGCCTTGGCCGGCCGGGCGTCGCCGGCCACCATGAAGGCCAGCCTCAGGTTGGCCAGGTCGGACTGGACCAGCACATCGTGGAATTCCTCGGCCAGCTGCTGCTCGATCCAGACGCGCGCAGAGGGCGATGGGACCTGGATCAGCAGGGTGGTGCTGTCGAAACTGACGGCGGAGCAGGGTTCGATCCAATCCGCGAACGTCCGTTCGGGGAGTCGCTGGGCGAGGCCTTTGCGCAGGGTATCCCAGAGGGTTTGCGGATCGTGTGACATGGCGAGGTCCCAGTCTATAGAAACGAAGTGGAGTCCGACCCAGGAAGGGCGTCAGACCAATCGCGGGGAAGGTGCCCCCGAACTCCACTCCGGATGCGGGAAAGGTACTTTAGCATCGCCACAGCCCCCCGGGGACCACTCTTTAGGGTTGAGGCGCAAATCCTCTCCTGGTACGCTCAAAGGTTCGCCCTTCCCATCCAGACGCAGACAGGGCCATGAGGTGTTTTATGAAGCGGACCTTCCAGCCCAACAACCGGCACCGGGCCAAGACTCACGGTTTCCTCACCCGGATGAAGACCAAGAACGGCCGCCTGGTGCTCAAGCGGCGCCGGGCCAAGGGCCGCCACTCTCTCGCGCTCTAGGAGGCTCCCAGGATATGCGGGTAGCCGGGTGCTACCGGGTGGTGCGGCGGCAGGACCATGCGGTCCCCGCCGTGACGCCCCGGCCAATACTGGGGCGGGAGGAGCCTCTGGACATCCGGATCTGGCGCCGGGACGCCCAGCCCGGGCCCCTTTCCGAACCATGGCTGCTGGTCAACGCGTCCAGGAAGCAGGGCGGCGCGGTCCAGCGGAACCGTTTCCGCCGGCGGGTGCGCATGGCCTTCCTGAAGATCCTCCGGGAAGGTCCGGGGCCAGATGATTTACGATATGTCGTGTGGGTCCGCCCCGCCCGGGGCGCGCCAAAGGGATGTCCCTTCTCATTCCATGCCATCGAAAGCCAGCTGAGGCTGGCCTTGCGCCGTTGGGAAACTAGATGAAAAACCGGAACATGCTGTTTTTCGTGGTCCTGAGCGTCCTGCTGCTCTGGGGCTACCAGCTCCTCAACACCCGCGTGAATCCGCCCAAGCCGGCCGAGGTCCAGGCGACCGGGTCGGCCCCGGCTTCCGCCCAGGCCCCGGCTCCCGCTGCCCCGGGCGCCGCGGCGCCGGCCGGGGCCGCCAATACCGGGGCTGTCCCGGCCGTGGACGCCGCGGCCCGGTTCAGCCTCCGCAACGACACCCTGCTGCTCACCTGGCGCAAGGGCGACGGCGCCCTGGTGCAGGTGGAGTGGCCGGACGGCACCCAGTTCTTCCCGGAAGCCAAGGTGGGCAAGGACGGCGCTCCAGTGTCCCGGGACTTCCCGGGCCTGGGCGCGGCGGTCGGCGCCCGGTTCGATGGCGACCCCGAGGTGGCCGCCGCCCCCGACGGCCAGACGGTGACCTTCCACGACGCCCAGGGCGACCGGCTGGCCTGGCTGGTGCCGGCCCACGGGCACATCCTCTCCATGGAATGGAATTCCCCCAAGGGCACGGCCCTAAACCTGGTGCCCCGGCCGGCGGACCTCCTGGACGTCCAGGGGCTGGGCCGGGTGTTCACCATTGAGCCCAGCTCCATCAAGGCCGTGGCCTGGAGCAGCATGCTCAAGGACCCCTTCTTCAGCTTCCTGGGCGCCAAACGCAAGGACCTGCCCCCGGCCTCCCGGCGCCTGGGCCTGGACGCCGGGCTGGATCCCAGCCGGCCCAGCCAGACCAACCACTACTTCGCCGCCATCTGGGACGCCTCACGGGAGCCCCAGCGGGACGTCGCCTCCGGGTATCTCCTGGCCCCCGAAGGCGGGGGCAAGGTCTCCGCCCGGCTCTACCTGGGGCCCAAGCAGGGCGAGGCCCTGGAGCAGTTCCACGCCCCCGGCGACCCGGAAGCGGGCGCGATGTTCAAGCAGGTGGTGGATTTCGGCTTCTTCGGGCTGGTCGCCAAGCTCCTGTTCGTGATCCTGCGGGGGATCCACACCTTCGTGCCCAACTGGGGCTGGGCCATCATCCTGTTCACCGTGGTCATCCGGGTCGCCCTTTGGCCCCTGAACACCAAGACCACGGCCCAGATGATGCGCATGAAGGAGCTGGAGCCCTACCAGAAGGCCCTCCAGGCCAAGTACGAGAAGTTCGGCAACGACATGACCAAGAAGGCCGAGATGCAGAAGGAGCTCATGGCCTTCTACAAGAAGAATGGGCACAACCCCATGGGCGGCTGCCTGCCCATGCTGGTGCAGATGCCGGTGTTCTTCGCCCTATGGTCCATGCTCAACGCGGTGTTCGAACTGCGCCACGCCCACTTCGTCGGCTGGCTGAAGGACCTGTCGGCCTCCGACCCGTTCTACATCCTGCCCATCCTCATGGGCATCTCCATGATCATCCAGCAGGCCATGACGCCCGCCGTGGGCGACCCGGCCCAGCGCAAGATGATGATGGTCATCATGCCGGTCATGTTCTCGTTCTTCTTCGCCAGGACCCCGTCGGGCCTGTGCCTGTACTACCTGATGTTCAACATCATCGGCATCGTGCAGACCTGGCTGGTGATGAAGACGTACAAACCCCAGCCGGTCGTGGCTTAGGAGTGTGACCATGCGCAAGTCCTCGCTCCCACTGGAACAGGCCCCAGAGCTGGTCGGCCGGTGGTGCCGGCAGCTGGGCTTCAACGTGAAGGCGGCCTTCGAAAGCTCCGGGGACGAGGCCCTGTTCCCCAACCGGCTGGTTCTGTCCGGGCCGGAAGCCGGTTGGCTGGCCGGCAACAAGGGTCAGGCCCTGGACGCCTTGCAGTTCCTGCTGCACGAGGCCCAGGGCGAGCGGGAAGAGGCCCGGCTGGCCTACCTGGACGCGGAATCCTTTCGCCTATTCCGGATGAAGGAGGTCGTCGCCATGGCGGGGTTCGCCGCCGAGAAGGCAAGGTCCCTGGGCAGCTACACCTTCTCCTCCCTGAGCCCCCGGGAGCGCCGGTGGGTGCACATGGTGCTGAGCCGGCAGCCGGGATTCGCCACCGAAAGCGAAGGGACCGGCACCTTCAAGGCCCTGAAGGTCATCCGGGTCAAGGAAGCTGCACGATAGGCTAAACCTAGTACCTAAAAGCCTTAACACAGCCATGCACGGTCCGATGCCTGATCCGATCTGCGCCCCGGCAACCCCCCTGCTGCCCTCGGCAGTGGCCATCGTCCGGGTGTCCGGGCCCGGGCTCGGGGAGACGCTCAGGTCCCTGGTGTCACTGCCTCCTCCCCGGGAGGCCCGGCTGCGGACCCTGGCCTGGGAAGGATACCGGGAGCGGGCGCTGGTGCTGTTCTTCCCGGCGCCCGGCAGCTACACCGGGGAGGATGTGGCGGAATTCCACCTGCACGGCAACCCGCTCCTGGTGAAGCGCTTCCTGGAACACCTGGGGCGGCTGGGGATTCGCCTGGCGGAACCGGGTGAATTCACCCGCCGAGCCCTGCTCAACGGCCGGCAGAGCCTGCTGGAGGCGGAAGCCCTGCGGGACCTGGTGAACGCGGCCACCGATACTCAGGTGCGCCAGGCCCAGGCCCGGGCCGGGGCCCTGCCCGAGTGGGTGGTCCGGGCCCGGACGGCCCTGGCGCCCTGGCTGGCCCGGGCCGAGGCCAGCGTGGATTACGGCGAGGAGGAGGACATCGTCCTGGACCTGGAGGCCATGCGCCGGGACCTGGGCGCGCTGAAGGACATGTTCCACGTGGAACAGGGGCGCGCCGCCGCGGCGGGGTGGCTGCTGGACGGGATCCGGATCGCCCTGGTGGGCCGGCCCAATGCCGGCAAGAGCACCCTGTTCAATGCCCTGGCCGGCGCCGACCGGGCCATCGTCACCGAGCACCCGGGCACCACCCGGGATGTGCTGGAGGTCCGGGCCCAGTGGGCCGGACTGCCCCTATACCTGTTCGACACCGCCGGGCTGCGCTCCAGCGAGGATCCGGTGGAGCGTCTGGGCGTGGCCCGGGTGCGGGGGGTGCTGGAACAGGCCGACCTGATCCTCCACCTGGTGCCCCTGCCGGACCCGGCCCCGGACCCCCTGATCTTGGAGCGGCTGGCGCCCTTCGCCGGCAAGGTGCTCACGGTGCGCAACCAGTCCGACCTGGGCGGCGCGCCCAGGTTGGACCCCTGCATCTCGGCCCTGACCGGAGACCTGGAACCCCTGGCCGAGGCCTTGCGGGAACGCTTCCTGGGGGGGCGGGCCCCGGACGCCTGCCTGGGCGCCATGGCCACCCGGCGCCAGCGGGAGCTGCTGGGCGAGCTGGTGACCCAGATGGACCTGCTGTTCCAGCTGGAGCCCGGATCACCGCCGGAACTGGCCGCTTCGGCCCTGCAGGGGGCCTGGGGCCTGCTGGCCCGACTGACCGGGGAGGACCGGGCGGAGACGGCACTGGACCAGGTGTTCTCCGGGTTCTGCCTGGGCAAGTGATCCGGTGGCCGGTCAATCGCCTCCGGCCGCCGGGATCGTCGGCTGGATGACGTAGTCCACCATCCCGGCAAAATGATCCCGGTAGGCCTCGAAGGCTTCCCGGCTGATGATCCCTTCCGGCCCTTCGGCCCGGTCGGTGGCCAGGATCCCGTCCAGGTGGTCCAGCTCATGCTGCAGCAGTTCGGATTCGGGCCGGTCCAGGCGCTCCCAGTGCCGGCGCTCGCCCTCCTCGTCCTCGAAGGCCACGGAGATGGAGGTGTGGCGCCGCACCTTCACCAGCAGCCAGGGGAAGCACATGCAGTCGTCCCAGAGGGTGAAAGTCTCGGGGCTGCGCCAGGTGATTTCGGGATTGACGAGCGCGCGGGTGCCCCGGCCCAGGTTCACGGCGATGAAGCGCTTGGCCACGCCGATCTGGGGGGCCGCCACCCCCCGCCCGAACCCGTGCGCCTTCCGGAACGCCTCCAGCACCGCCTTCAGCCGGGCACTCTCGGCCCGGAACAGCGGATCCCGCACGTCCAGGACCGGCTGCGCCTGGAGCCGGAGCCGGGGATCGCCCAGGGGCAGGATGGCGTCGGCCATGGGAACCTCCTCGCGCGGCTCGGGCCGCCCGCCATTGTCCCATGGGGCCAAGATCCGCGATAATCCTCGGAGGAGTGATCATGCAGGCGGGGTTCGAAGCAGTCATCGGTCTGGAAGTCCACGTGCAGCTTCTGACCCGTTCCAAGATGTTCTGCGCCTGCCGGAACGAGTACGGCGGCATCCCCAACTCCCGCACCTGCCCGGTCTGCCTGGGTCTGCCGGGTTCCCTGCCGGTACTCAACGGTGAGGCGGTGCGCATGGCCATCGCCCTGGGCCTGGCCCTGGAGGGCCGCATCCAGGAACACAGCGGGTTCTACCGGAAGCAGTATTTCTACCCGGACCTGCCCAAGGGCTACCAGATCACCCAGGGGCCGGTGGCGGTGGTGGAGGGGGGGCAGCTGCGGATTCCGGGCGATCCTTCCGTGCGGGGAAGCGGCGGCGGGATCCGGGTGGGGATCGAACGGGTCCACCTGGAGGAGGATGCCGGCAAGTCCAGCCACGACCAGGCGGCGGGCAGCTCGTGCGTGGACCTGAATCGGGCCGGGGTGCCCCTGCTGGAGGTGGTGGGCGCTCCGGACCTGCGCAGCGGGCAGGAGGCGTACGACTGCCTCAAGGCCGTGCACCGGCTGGTGACCTTCCTGGGCATCTGCGACGGCAACCTGGAGGAAGGCTCCCTGCGCTGCGACGCCAACGTGAGCGTGCGGAGGCCGGGCGCGCCCCTGGGCAGGCGGGTCGAGGTGAAGAACCTCAATTCCTTCCGGTTCGTGAAGCAGGCCCTGGATTACGAGATCGAGCGCCAGACCGCCCTGGTGGAGCGGGGGGAGGACTTTCCGCCCGAGACCCGGGGCTGGGACGCGGACCGGGGCGAGACCCGCAGCCAGCGGGGCAAGGAAGCCGCCATGGACTACCGCTACTTCCCCGAACCGGACCTGCCCGGACTGGTGGTCACCGGGGCCGAGGTGGAGGCGGTCCGGGCCGGCCTACCGGAACTGCCCGAGGTGCGGTTCGACCGCTTCATCGCCCAGTACGGGGTGTCCGAGTACGAGGCCACCACGCTGTTGCAGAGTCCGGCCTTCGCGGACTTCTTCGAGGCGGCGGCCGGGGGCGGCCGGGGCCGGCAGGCCGCCAACTGGATGCTGGGGGAGGTCAGCCGGGCGCTCAACGACCGGGGCGTGGGCATCCGGGACCTGGGCCTGCGCCCTGACCACCTGGCGGACCTCATCCGGCTGGTGGAGGACGGCACGGTCACCCTGCGCTCGGCCAAGGAGGCCCTGCTCCCGGCCCTGCTGGGCGGGGAGGGCACCCCTGAGGAGATCGTCCGCCGACTGGGGCTGGCCCAGGTCTCCGAGCGGGGGCCCATCGAGGATCTGGTCCGGGCGGTGCTGGCCGCCAGCCCCGCCCAGGTGGCCCAGTACCGGGGCGGCAAGGCGAACCTCCGGGGCTATTTCGTCGGACAGGTGATCAAGGCCGGACGGGGCCAGGTGAATCCCCAGCTGGTGAACGAGGTGCTGGACCAGATGCTGGCGGAGAAATGAAATGACGGACCCCGATCGCAACCCGTTTGAACCCGAGGGAGCGCCCCCGGAGGAGCCCCCGGGCTGCCCCAAGGACCGGGACGCTTGGAAACTGGTGTATTTCGGCCAGATTTCCAGGGACCTGGTGCCTTACCATCCGGAGCCCCCCGAGGCGCCCGAGGACGAACTCACCCGGGCGGCCCTGGCGGATCCGGACGGGGCCAACCGGGGCGAACCGTCCGTCAACCCCAGGCCCACCCTGTGGCGGGTCCTGGCCGTGCTGGCGGTGGCGGTGGGCGCCCTGGGCCTGGTCTTCTGGAAGACCCGCTGATCGCTGGCGGCCTGTGCTGGTATGCTGCACCTGAATTCCAGGGACAGATCGGAGCCTTCCATGAACGTGCGCGACTGGGGCCTCAGCACCACCGCCATCCATGCCGGCAAGGACCACAATGATTCCCGCTCGGTGACCACGCCGATCTACCAGACCTCGGTGTTCAAGCTGATGGAGAACGCCGAGGGCGCCGAGTTCGCGGCGGCGGTCGAGCCTCCGCGGTTCTACACCCGCTGGGGCAACCCCAACTTCAGCGAGGTGGAGGCCGTGGTGGCCGCCCTGGAGCAGGGGGAGCGGGCGCTGGTGACCAGTTCCGGCATGAGCGCCATCGCCACCCTGTTTGAAGCCTTCCTGAAGTCCGGCGACCACGTGGTGGCCCCCGCCGCGCTGTACCTGGGCACCGAGCAGCTGCTGCGGCGCTGGGAGGCGAAGCGGGGCCTGCGGGTCACCTGGATCCGGAACACCCTGGACCTGCGGGAGTGGGAGCAGGCCCTCCAGCCGGACACGGCGATGATCTTCGTGGAGACTCCTTCCAATCCCACCCTGGCGATCACCGACCTGGCGGGCATCGCCGAGCTGGGGCGCAGCCGGGGGGTACGCACGGTGGCGGACAACACCTTCGCGACGCCGGTGTTCACCCGTCCCCTGGCCCTGGGCATCGACCTTAGCGTGGCCAGCGCCACCAAGTACCTGGGCGGGCACTCGGACCTGACCGCTGGCGTCATCGTCGGGCGGGATACGGACGTGGTGGCCTGCTGGCAGGTGGCCAAGCTGGTCGGGCCGACCCTCGATCCCTTGGCTGCCTGGCTTCTCCATCGGGGTCTGAAGACCCTGCAACTGCGGATGATGCGGGCCGCCGACAACGCCCAGTCCCTGGCTGCTTGGTTGCTGTGGCAGCCCCTGGTCGCCCGGGTGGACTATCCCGGGGTCAAAGAGCATCCCGGCCACGAGGTGGCCGCCCGCCAGATGCAGAAAGGCTTTGGGGCCATGATGAGCTTCGAGCTGCAGGGCGGCCTGGCCGCTGGGCAGCGGTTCTGCGAGGCGCTGGAGGTCATCACCCGGGGGGTGAGCCTGGGCGGCGTGGAGAGCCTCATCCAGCACCCCGCCAGCATGAGCCACCTGCGCACCCCCCCGGAGGTGAAGGCCAGGCTGGGCATCTCCGATGGGCTGCTGCGGTTCTCGGTGGGCATCGAAGATGAGAAGGACCTCAAGGCCGATCTGGAGAGAGGCTTCCAGACGGCGGGCCAGGCATGGTAGGGAGGAAGCTTTTTGCGGCTGGTGATCAACGGAGAGGAACGGGCGGCGCCGGCCCTGGGTACCGTGGTGGACCTGGCCCGGTGGCTGGAACTGCCGGCCTTCGGGAGCGCCGTCGAGTTGAACGGGCAGGTGGTGAGGAAGCCCGACTACGGGACCACGCGGGTGCAGGACGGAGACTGCCTGGAGGTGATCCGGCTGGTGGGAGGCGGGTGATGCCCGGGGACCCTCATTCCCCGGGCACATTCACTCCGAACTTCACCAGGCAGTTGCGGACGAACCCCGCCGCCATGGGATCGGACTTCAGGGTGCTGGTGAACACGATGGAGCCCACGTTCACCAGGGTCCCCCCTGCGGGATGGGTGTAGGCCACGATGGCGGGGGTGGGGATGTCGCGGATGGTGCGGTCGCCCAGGGCGAGCACATCCATGCCGGGAGGCGAGTAGGGGCCGGGGGTGTCCATCTCCCAGCCGTTGCCGCCGCCCCAGGGACCGCCCCGGGCCAGGTGGGAGCCGGGCCGGGCCCCCAGCCCCTGGAAGGCCCAATGGTCGGGCCGGGTAACGAGGTAGTCGTTCATGAACTTGCTCCAGCCCCGGTAGTATTCGCCGATGAGGGCCTGCACCCGGTTGATGTCGGTGCGCCGGACCAGGCGCGCCATGCGTTCGGGGCTGCCCTGGAGGGCCACTTGGCAGAACAGGCTGTTTCCGGCCAGGATGAGCACGTTGCCGCCCCGGCCCAGGAAGCCCTGGATGAAGCCCACCTCCTCCGAGGTCAGGTACTCGGGGTGCACCTGGATGACCAGCACCCGGTACCGCTTCAGCGCCTCTTCGGGATCCAGGACGGAAAGCCTCTGGTCCGGCACCAGGTCGTAGCCCACCCGGTTCCGGTCCAGCCAGTCCAGCAGGAAGCGCTCGCCCCCGGCGGTGTGGGTCATGTAGTTCAGGGGGTCGGCGCCGAGGATCGGACGGCGGAAGGAGATCTCCGGCATGGGCGCCGGCCGCCCGAACAGGGGCGCCGTGCGCTGGAAGGGGAACTCGATGGGCCGCTTGTAGTACCCCAGTCCGCCGAAGGTGTTGTAGGCCTGCCAGGTGAAGGTGTTGGCCAGCACCAGGACCTGGCTGGGGGAAGCGGGGCCGGGCTCGATGACGATGGGGATGCGGAAGCGGACGGTGCTCTCCGGGTAGCCGATGGAGGCGTAGCACAGGCCCGACGGCAGATCCGCGGGGACGTCCCAGGCGAACGCCTCGGGCCAGTCGAAGCCGAACACCGCCCCGTCGTAGGGGACGGAAGCCTGCTTGACCGTGAGTGGGCCGCTGTCCGCCAGGAGCCGCCCCTGGGCGGAGGAACCTGGGTTGAGGGCCGCGATCCGGATCACCACCGGCTTGGCGGGGTTGGGGTTGCAGGCGTGGAAGCGGATCCGGGATCCGGGGGCGGCGCTGACCGTCGAGGCGTAGAGGAAGGGCCGGTCCGGCAGGGTCTGGAATCCGAGCCGCAGGTCCGGCCCGGAAGGGCGCTTCAGGGCCAGGAAGTAGGTGGCGGACGGACGCAGCCTGGAGAACACCGCCTCCCGGCGGAACGGGACGCTGCGGAGTTCCTTCTTGTCCTTGTCCAGGAGGGCCACCCGGGAGGGGGGATGGGGGAGATCCCAGCGCAGTACCACCGAATCGGACGCGACCCGGACCAGGGGGGTGACCAGGGCGGCGGCGCCCAGTTCCCGGCCCGAAGCGTCCCGCAGGCTGTAGCGGTAGGCGGCCCCGGGCTCCAGGGCCACGTCGTCGATCAGGCGCTGCCCGGACACTTCCCGGACCAGGGGCGGCTCGGCCCCGGGGCGGCCCGCCGCGATCCGCCTGCGCGCCAGGGTGAACGGAGGCCGGGCCCAGCCGGGCGGCCGGAAGGTGGCCACCGCCAGGCGCCCCGCCTTGAGGTCCAGTTCCAGCACGGGGCCGTCCAGGGCCGGGGGAGGATCGTCCGGAGGATCCGCCTGGGCCGGCCGGGCATCCCGCAGGCCGGGCGGAGGCTCGGTCACTGTGACCTGCGCCACCGCCCGGCTCCTGGTGTCGAAGGGGTTCCCGGCGATCACCTGGAAGGTGCCCGGCTCCATGGGCGCCGTATAGAGCCCTCCCTTGGTGATGGTCCCGGGATAGGTGCCGCCCTCCACCGACCAGTCCCCTTCGGCGGGCAGGCCGTCCATGTCCAGCAGCTTGAACTGGATCTCGGCGCCGCCCGGCACGGCGGCGCGGTCGGGGACGATCTGCAGGGGGCCGATGTGGAAGGCCGCGTCCGGGGAGGTGGCGATCCGCGCGTCGCCCCGGAACGCCTCCGCGTGGAAATGATGGGTGCCCGGGTCCAGGCGTTCCAGGTCCAGGGGCAGGTAGTAGGGGTTGCTCGCGCACTCGCCGGCCCTGGCGCCGTCCAGGAAGAACGCCACCCGCGGGGAGAAGGCCTCGGTGTCGATGTCCGCGTGCAGGATGACCGCGGTGGCCGAGCGGGAACTCCAGGGCTCCAGGAGGTAATCGGGGCGCGGTTCCCGGGGCCGGGCCTGGGCGCCGGCAGAGGTGCCGGAGACCGGGCCGCAGGCCAGCATGAGGCATAGCAGGGGAACGGTCGCCGGTCGCCCCGGCTTGGAAGAGGCGAATGTGGGGTGATTCATTATTAACTCTTTAAAAAAGTCTTTAAGGTGCCAATGCCTTGAACTATCTTAGCGGATTTTTGCCTTCCTGTCCATCTGTTCCGGGCTTATAAGCGCAATTGACTGCCTTTTATGGCTGTTATCGAGTCCTTGTCAGCACTTCCCAGCGACCGCCCTTGAATTCCGCCAGGGCGCGAGTGTGGGGGAGCCCGGAAATTTCCAGCTGCACCGGCTTGCCCCCGGCCGGGGCATCGGAGGTGAAGCGATGGAACTCGTCCACCAGGCCCTGGGCCAGCAGGGCACGGGCCAGCTGGCCTCCGCCCTCGAACAGCACCCGCCCCACCCCCCGGGCGGCCAACTCGTGCAGGAGGTGGCGGAGACTGCAGCCGCCGGGGCTGGGCGGCAGGCGCAGGTCCTCCACGTCCCGCAGCGGGGGAAGGTCCTCCACCACGGTTCGCAACACCGGCTGGCCGGCCACCGGCTGCCAGACTTTGCGGTCCGCCGGCAGTCGGCCATGGCTGTCCAGCACCACCCTCAACGTCTGGCGGTGGGGCGCGGAGGGGGCGTACCACCGGTCGGTGAGCAGGGGGTCGTCCACCTGGACCGTCCATCGCCCCACCACGATGGCTTCGCTGGCCCGGCGCAGGGCGTGGGCCAGCTGCTGGATCTCCGGGGTGGTGACCTGGGTGCTGCGGCCTTCGGGGCCGATGGAGCCGTCCGAGCCCAGGGCCAGCTTGAGCATCACCCAGGGCAGGCCGGTGTGGATGAGCTTGAAGAAGGGCGCATGGAAACGGGCGCAGGCCTCGCCGAGCACCCCTTCCTGGATCTGGATGCCGTTGGCCTGGAGAATGGCCATGCCGCCCCCGTCCACCCTCGGGTTCGGATCCCTCACCCCCACCACCACCCGGCTGACGCCGGCGCGGATCAGGGCGGTGGTGCAGGGGGGCGTGCGGCCGTGGTAGCAGCAGGGCTCCAGGGTCACGTAGACGGTGCTGCCCCGGGGGTCTTCGTCCCGGCTCTCCGCGTCCCGCAGGGCCATGATCTCCCCATGGGGGTCCCCGGCCCGGGTGTGCACCCCCCGGCCCAGGACCCGCCCGTCCCGGACCAGCACGCATCCCACCGGGGGGTTCGGGCTGGCCAGCCCCACGCCCAGCATGGCCTCCCGCAAGGCCAGGGCCATGAAAGTCTCGTCGCCGCCCAGGTGGACCGGATCCGGGAAGGGGCCTCCGCAGGCCAGTTCCCAGGCCAGGTCGGGGGTGAGCAGGCGGGCGTCAGACATTAGGAGTGTGACCATGTATTATTCGGCCCCGCGCTGGTGGCACCGGGCCCGTCAAGACAAGGAACGCGAGGAGAGCCGATGCGGGTCATCGGCCGACGAGCGTGACGCAGGATTGATGGGCCCGCTGCCACCAGCCAGGGACCCGTCTCGGCCCGGCGCAGCCGGGACGGAGCAGGCTCCGGTGGAGCCTGCGATAGACGGGAGGGACGGCGCCCAGACCCCCGTCTCTCGTGTGCAAGGTCTCTCGTGTGCAAGTCCCTTGAACGATGTCCTGCATCGTCCTGCGGGACTTGCGCTCGATATCCGGGGGTCTGGGCGTCGTCGCGGGGTCGAATAATACATGGTCACACTCCTAGCAGCCCGTCCACGAAAGCTTCCGGGTCGAAGGGCACCAGGTCGTCCAGCTGCTCGCCCACCCCCACGAAGGCGATGGGCAGCTTCAGCCGCTCCAGGATCGACACCGCCACCCCGCCCTTGGCGGAGCCGTCCAGCTTGGTGAGGATCAGGTCGGTGACCCCGGCGGATTGCTTGAAGGCTTCGGCCTGGACCAGGCCGTTCTGGCCGGTGGTGGCGTCCAGCACCAGGAGCACCCGGTGGGGGGCGTCGGGAATGACCTTCTGCAGGCTGCGGCGCATCTTGTCCAGCTCGCGCATGAGGTGGTCCTTGGTGTGCAGCCGCCCGGCGGTGTCCACCAGCACCCACGGGATCCCTCGGGCCAGGGCGCTGGCCGCGCCGTCGTAGGCGATGGCCGCCGGATCCCCGCCCATCTGGTTGCGGATCACCGGGACCCCGGCCCGCTGCCCCCACAGCTCCAGCTGGTCGATGGCGGCGGCCCGGAAGGTGTCCCCGGCCACCACCAGGACCTGCTCGCCCCGGGCCTTGAGGTAGGCGGCCAGCTTGCCCAGGGTGGTGGTCTTGCCCACGCCGTTCACCCCCACCAGCAGCAGCACCTGGGTGGCCTCGGCCGTGAAGGGGCGCGGGGGCACCTGGCGCAGGATCTTGAGCAGTTCGTCCCGGAGCACGGCCTTGGGGTCGATCTCCCCGGACTTCTTCAGCTCGAACCGCAGGCGGTCCATGAGCCGGGTGACCGCGTGGACCCCGAGGTCGGCCTGGAGCAGCAGATCCTCCAGCTCCTCCAGCTGGCCCTCATCCAGCCGGCGCAGCCCCAGCAGCCGCCCCATGGGCGCAAGCACCAGCTCCTGGGTGCGCTGGAGGCCCTGCTTGAACTTGGTGAAGAGGCTTCCGAACAGGGTCAATGGGACCCCTTGGCCATGACGGCGCCCACCCGCTTGCGGGAATCGCCCTTGGCGCGCCGGCGCGGCGCCGGCTTGGCGGCCTTGCGGGCGGCGGCCTTGGCCGCGGCGGGCCTGGCGGGCTTGGCGGCAGAGGGTCTGGCGGGCTTGGCGGCAGAGGGAGTCGGCTCGGCCTTGGCGCGCTTGCGCTTCTCGGGCCGCACCCAGTCCTCGAGGGCCAGCTCGAACACCTCCTCCACGTGCTTAACCGGGTGGAACTGGAGCTTGCGCCGCACCTCCGGAGCGATCTCCTCCAGGTCCTTCTGGTTGGAGAACGGGATGACCACGTTCTTGACCCCCACCCGCAGCGCGGCCAGGGCCTTCTCCTTGAGCCCGCCGATGGCCAGGGCCTCCCCGCGCAGGTCGATCTCGCCGGTCATGGCGAAGGTGTTCTTGACCGGGACTCCCTTGAGCACCGAGAGCAGCACCGTGGCCATGGCCAGCCCGGCGCTGGGGCCGTCCTTGGGGATGGCGCCCTCCGGGAAGTGTATGTGCAGGTCGAACTTCTGGAACGTCTCCGGGTCGATCTCGAAGACCTCGCTCCGGGAGCGGATATAGCTGAGGGCCGCCTGGGCGCTCTCCTTCATGACGTCGCCCAGCTGGCCGGTGAGGGTGAGCGCGCCCTTGCCGGGCATCTTCAGGGCCTCCACGAACAGCACCTCGCCGCCGGTGGAAGTCCAGGCCAGGCCGGTCACCACCCCCACCCGGGGCGCCTTGAGCCGCTCGTCCTGGAGCAGCTTCACGGGCCCGAGCAGGTCGTGCAGGTTCTTCTCGGTCAGGACGAGCCTGCCCTTGAGCTCGCCCTCGGCCACCTTGCGGGCCGCCTTGCGGCAGACCGTCCCGATCTCCCGCTCCAGCTGGCGCAGGCCTGCCTCCCGGGTGTAGCCGGTGATCATGGCCTGCAGCCCCTTCTGGGTGAACTCCACCTGGTCCCTGGTGACGCCGTTCTTCTCCAGCTGCCGGGGGATCAGGTGGCGCTCGGCGATGCCGATCTTCTCCTCCAGGGTGTAGCTGGAAAGGTGGATGATCTCCATGCGGTCCTTGAACGCCGGCTGGATGGGGTCCAGTTCGTTGGCGTTGGTGAGGAACAGTGCCTGGCTGAGGTCGATGGGGACGTTCATGTAGTGGTCGCGGAAGGTGTGGTTCTGCTCTGGATCCAGCACTTCCAGCAGGGCCGCGGAGGGGTCCCCGCGCAGGTCCCGGCCGATCTTGTCCACCTCGTCCAGCATGATCACCGGGTTCATGGACCCGATCTGGTGCAGGGCCTGGACGATCCGCCCGGGCATGGCCCCCACGTAAGTCCTGCGGTGGCCCCGGATCTCGCTCTCATCGTGGACCCCGCCCAGGGAGATGCGCGCGAATTTGCGCCCCAGGGCCCGGGCCACGCTGCGCCCGAGGCTGGTCTTGCCGGTCCCTGGGGGGCCCACGAAGCAGAGGATGGTGCCCTTGTGCTCGGGGTTGAGTTTGCGCACCGCCAGGTACTCCACCAGCCGGTCCTTGATCTTTTCAAGGCCGTAGTGGTCCTCGTCCAGGATCCGCTTGGCCTCCTTCAGGTCCAGGTTGTCCTCGGTGATGGTGCCCCAAGGCATCTCGGTCATCCATTCCAGGTAGGTGCGGGTCACCGCGGTCTCGCTGGAGTCCGGATGCATCCGCTCCAATTTCTTGAGGTTGCGTTCAATCTCGGTGAGCGGTTCGATGGGCACCTTCAGCTTGGCGATCCTGTCCCGGAACCCCTGGATCTCCTCCGCCAGCTCGCTGCCCTCCCCCAGTTCCTGCTGGATGGCCTTGAGCTGCTGGCGCAGGTAGTACTCCCGCTGGCTCTTGTCCATCTCCCCGCGGGCTTCCATGGTGATCTTCTGCTGCACTTCCAGCAGGTCGATCTCCCGCAGGAGCAGTTCGTTCACGCGCTTGAGGCGCAGGATCGGATGGGCGATCTCCAGCACCTCCTGCTGCTGGGGCGGCTTGATGTCCAGGTTGGACGCCACCATGTCCGCCAGGCGCCCCGGGCTGTCCAGGTTGGCGGCGATGACCAGGACTTCCTGGGGCAGGTTCTTGCCCAGGGCCACCGCCTTCTCCAGGGTCTGCTTGACCGACCGGAGCAGGGCGTCCAGCTCGATGTCGTGCTCCCCGATCTCCGGTTCGGCCAGGATCTCCACCTTGGCCTTGAACTGGGTTTCGGTCTCGGTGAAGTACTCCACCCGCACCCGCTGCAGGCCCTGGACCAGGGCCCGCACCCGGCCATCGGGCAGCTTGAGCACCCGCATGATCAGGGCCGCGGTGCCCACCGAGTACATCTCGTCGGGCCCGGGATCCTCCATCTCCATCTGCTTCTGGGAGAGCAGCAGGATCATGCGGCTCTCCACCAGGGCGGCGTCCACCGCGCGCAGGGACTTCTCCCGGCTCACCGAGAGGGGCAGGATGACATAGGGATAGACCACCACGTCGCGCAGGGGCAGGACGGGCAGGACGTCGGGGATTTTGGGCGATTCTTCGAGCAGTTGCGGGATGACGATTTCTTCGGCCACTGGATACCTCTGGTCAGTAGTCTAGCAACCGTTTGGAACCCTTGCGGGCCTTGCTCCGCCGGGGATGGCCCGGAACTGGCACGGGCGCCCGGCTCCAACGGGATTTTACCGGCTTGGCGGAACGCGACAGGCTCCTGGCCTCAGCGGGGCCTGCGCCGCTTGGGCGGCCCCGGCCGGTCCGGGTCCACGCCCGGGAACAGCGGCGTGGATTTGAACGGCTGGACCGCCGGGGGATGGGGGGCCGGACGGGGGACGGGGGGCTCCTCCGGGGCCGGGGCGGGCTCCACGGACGGCTGGGCCTGGCGGAGGGCCACCCGCGGCGCCAGGGGCGAGGGGCTGGGCATGAGCCCCTCCAGGGCCTTGACGAAATCCGGGAGGTCCTTGAAATCCCGGTAGACGCTCGCGAACCGCACGTAGGCCACCGAGTCGATCCGCTTGAGGGCGTCCATGACCAGTTCCCCCAGGGTCCGGCTGGGCACTTCCCGGTCCGGCTGTTCCATCAGCTTCGCCTGGATGTCGCCCACCGCTTCCTCCAGGATTCCCAGGGAGACCGGCCGCTTCTGGCAGGCGGACATGATCCCCCGGAGCAGCTTCTGGCGGTCGAAGGGCTCCCGGCGGCCGTCCTTCTTGACGATGAGGATGGGCACTTCCTCGAGCCGCTCATAGCTGGTGAAGCGACGCCCGCACTTGAGGCATTCCCGGCGGCGGCGGATGGTATCCCCTTCCCGGGATTCCCGGGAATCCACAACTTTGTCCTCGAGGTGGCCGCAGAACGGGCAACGCATGGATAAAAGAGTAACCCAGGAAAGATCAGCGGGTGTTCTACGTGGAACAGCCGGCCTTCCCTATCGCCTCACCGGCACGCGGCATCCTGCCGATAAGATGGATGTCATGGCCACCGCCTTCCAAGGGACCGGCGTCTCCCTTCCGGGACCGGACTCGCCCCGGACGGGACCGGTGTGGCCCCAGGCTGGAACGGCGGCCCGGACGGGAGGCGCCCAGCCCCCGGGGGGGACCGCCCAGACGGGGGGCGCCCAGCCCCCGGGAGGGACCGCCAAGGCCCAGCCTGGGTCCGGCCAAGGCAGCGCCAAGGGGGCCGGCGACACGGTGCAGCTCTCCCCCCAGGCCGCGGCCCTGGTGGCCAAGCTGAAGGCCCGGGACGCGGACGTCCACGCCCACGAAGAGGCCCACGCGGCGGCGGGCGGCGCCCTGATCACCGGCGGCCCCGACTACACCTACCAACAGGGGCCCGACGGGCACAGCTACGCCGTCGGGGGGGACGTCACCATCGACACCTCGGGGGTGCCCGGCAACCCCGCCGCCACCCTCGCCAAGGCCCGGCAGGTCCAGGCCGCGGCCCTGGCGCCGGCGGATCCTTCCGGCCAGGACGAGAACGTGGCCGCCCAGGCCGCCGCCATGGCCGCCCAGGCCGCGGCCCAGCTCGCCGCTGGCTCCGGCACGCCGGCGGGCGGAACCCGGACGGCCGCCCCGGGCGGAGGGCATGGCGGGGCCGCCCCCCGGGGGGGCCTGGTGGACGTCACCGCCTGAGACCGGGCCGGTTTCTACCCGGCCGGACCGGGTGGCGCGGCGGGCAATCGCCGATCCGGTCGGCTCCCCAGCCCCTGCCTCGCCCAGGGCCCCGGATCCGGGTCCGACCCGGCGGACCCAGGGTTGCGAAGGCAAGGTGCAGCGGATCACATCCTTGCACTTTGCAGGTGTTTGAGTCGACTTTAGCCCATCCCAGCGTGTACCCTTCTGTCGTGAACGATTGATCGTCACGTGTCCTTTTTTTCGAGGCTGCCCCATGCGCTACCTGCCCACGGCTCCTTTGGAAGATCGCGCCCTGCTGGACGCCATAGGCGTGCAACGCGCCGAAGATCTCCTTCAGGGAATCCCGCAGCGCCTCCAGCTGCAGCGGGAACTTGACCTGCCTGCCCAGCAGTCCGAGCAGGAGGTCCTGCAGCAGATGACGGCCCTGGCCGCGATGAACACGGCCTTCAGTGCCCGGTTCCTGGGCGCCGGGGCCTATGACCATTTCGTCCCCGCGGCCGTCGACCAGATGATCAGCCGCCAGGAGTGGTTCACCGCCTACACCCCCTACCAGCCGGAGATCAGCCAGGGGACCCTGCAGCACATCTTCGAATACCAGACCCTGATGTGCGACCTCACCGGGCTGGAAGTGGGCAACGCCAGCCTCTACGACGGCGGCACCGCCTGCGTGGAAGCCGCCCTCATGGCCGTGCGCCTGCAGAAGAAGCGCAAGACCATCCTGATCTCCCCCGCCCTGCACCCCCACTACCAGGAAGTGCTCTGCACCAACATCACCCCCCACGAAGGGCTCAAGCTCGTGCTCCTGAAGCTCAAGGACGGGGTCACGGACATGGACGACCTGGCCGCCAAGCTGGACAGCGACGTGGCCGCGGTGATGGTGGGCTACCCCAACTTCCTGGGCTGCGTGGAGGATCTCAAGGCCATCGCCGACGCCGCCCACGCCGCCGGCGCCCTGGCCGTCTCGGTCACCCAGGAGGCCATGGCCTTCGGCTGGCTGGAAGCCCCCGGCAAGGCGGGCGCCGACCTGGCCTGCGGCGAGGCCATGTCGTTCGGCAACAAGCTCAACTTCGGCGGCCCCTACCTGGGCTTCCTGACGGTCAGGGATGCCCACAAGCGGGAGATGCCCGGCCGGGTGGTGGGCCAGACCCACGACCTGGACGGCCAGACGGGCTACGTGCTCACCCTCACCGCCCGGGAGCAGCACATCCGCCGGGACAAGGCCACCAGCAACATCTGCTCCAACCAGGGGCTGGTGGCCCTGCGGGCCAACATCTTCCTGCAGCTGGCCGGTCCGGAAGGGCTCACCGGCCTGGCGGCCCAGAACGCGGCCAAGGCCCAGTACCTCCAGTCCCGGCTGCTGGACCTGCCGGACTTTACCGCCAAGTTCAAGGCCCCGTTCTTCAACGAGTTCGTCACCCACTACCGGGGCGATCTGCGAGCCCTCCAGGCGGAATGCGCCAAGGCCGGCATCCTGCCGGGCCTGGACCTGACCCCGTACGCCGCCGACCTCAAGAACTGCATCCTCTGGTGCGCCACCGAACTGAACACCCGCGGGCAGATCGAACAGCTCGTGGAAGTGCTCGCCCGTGTCCCGAGCATGGTCTGCTGAGGAAATGAACATGACCACCCGAACCCGCGAACCCCTCATCTTCGAGCGCTCGGTCCCCGGCAAGACCGGCATGGACCTGCCCAGGCTCGACGTACCCGCGGCCCGGGACACCCGCCCGGGCCACCTCAAGCGCAGCGGCTTCGAAGCCCTGCCCTCGGTGAGCGAAGTGGACGTGGTCCGCCACTTCACCCGCCTGTCCCACTGGAACTACGGGGTGGACGACGGGATGTATCCCCTGGGTTCCTGCACCATGAAGCACAACCCCAGGATCAACGAGAAGGTGGCGTCCCTCCCTGGGTTCACCGACACCCACCCCATGACCCCGGTCGCCCACGTCCAGGGCAACCTGGCACTGCTGTACGAGCTCCAGGAATGGCTCAAGGAGATCACCGGCCTGCCGGCGGTCACCCTCCAGCCCAGCGCGGGCGCCGCCGGCGAGCTCACCGGCGTCATGCTGATCCGCCAGTACCATCTGTCCAAGGGCGCCAAGCGGCGAGTCATCCTGCTGCCCGACAGCGCCCATGGCACCAACCCGGCCACCGCCGCCATGGCCGGCTACGAAGTGGTCGTGGTGGCCTCCCAGGCCGACGGCACGGTCAGCTTCGACGACGTCACCGGGGCCGACGGCAAGGTCCAGAAGGGCCTGAGCACCCTCCTGGCCGAACTGGGCTCCGAGGTGGCCGGGCTCATGCTCACCAACCCCAACACCCTCGGGATCTTCGAGTACCGGATCCAGGAGATCAGCGCCGCCCTGCACCAGGTGGGCGCCCTGCTCTACATGGACGGGGCCAACATGAACGCCATGGTCGGCGTGGCCCGCCCGGGCGACTTCGGCGTGGACGTCATGCACCTGAACCTGCACAAGACCTTCTCCACCCCCCACGGGGGCGGCGGCCCCGGGTCCGGCCCGGTGGCCTGCAGCGCGGCCCTGGAGCCGTTCCTGCCCCGCCCGGTGGTGGTGCGGGAGACCACCAAGGTGGGCGAGGGCCAGGTGCCCAGGCACACCTACCGCCTGGACTGGGACCGGCCGGAGAGCATCGGCAAGGTCCACGCCTTCTTCGGCAACTACGGCATCGTGGTGCGGGCCATGGCCTACTGCCTGAGCCACGGCGGCGACGGCCTCAAGGCCGCCACCCTGCGCGCCATCGTCAACGCCAACTACATCCGCAAGCAGCTGGAAGGGACCTACCACCTGGAGTACCAGACCCCGACCCTGCACGAAGTGATCTTCGACGACAGTTGCCTGGCCCAGTACGATGTGCACACCCTGGACGTGGCCAAGGGCCTCATCGACCGCGGCTTCCACCCGCCCACCATCTACTTCCCCGCCATCGTCCACGGGGCCCTGATGATCGAGCCCACCGAGAACGAGAGCAAGGAGGAGATGGATGCGTTCATCGCCGCCATGAAGGATATCGCCAAGCAGGCCGCCGAGAACCCCGAGGCCCTGCACCAGGCCCCGGTCCTGGTGGGCATGCGCCGCCTGGACGAGACCACCGCCGCCCGCAAGCCGGTGCTGAGGTGGACCAGGAGCCTGTCCAAGACTGGGTGCCCTGGCGGGCACCCCGAGGGCTGAAAACATGCTGGCGCTCCGGTAACTTGGGGCGCCAGGTATTTTAGGTGCGGGCCAGACCCCCTTAGGATGATT
>JBELAL010000036.1:0-54019 GCA_049508835.1 Holophaga sp.
TTTCAGGGCAGGTCCTTGCTTTCCTATGAAGGTTCACCCGAGCCCTCCTTATGCTGTTGTCCGCAAACAAAAGCATCCCAGGTTGGCTCGGGTGAACAACCTGTTTGGCAGCGACACCTAGGCGCGTGAGGACGGTTGACTTCCCGGGGGGTTTGCGGGACAGTCCAGGCATCCCGACCACCCCCTCCGGCCCGCCGGCCCCACCCGGCTGGGCACTCGCGCCGGAACCGGCGCGGCCGGGCGCCGGAGGTGCCCCATGGCCGCGACCACCGCCTTCACTTTGAATGGCAAGCCCGTGCGCTCGAGCTCCGACCCGGGCCGGATGCTGGTGTGGGTGCTGCGCCAGGAGATGGGCCTCACCGGCACCAAGGTGGGCTGCGAGGCGGGGCTGTGCGGGGCCTGCACGGTGCTGGTGGACGACGAGGCGGTGCCGTCCTGCTCGACCCCCCTGAAGGAGGTGGCGGGCAAGTCGGTGCTCACCATCGAGGGGCTGGGCAAGGAGGGCGCCCTGCACCCGCTGCAGCGGGCCTTCCAGGACCACAGCGCGTTCCAGTGCGGCTACTGCACCCCCGGCATGATCCTGGCCGCCTGCGCCCTGCTCAAGAAGAAGCCGAAGGCCACCCGGGCCGAGATCGTGGAGGCGCTGGAGGGCAACCTGTGCCGGTGCGGCGCCCACGTGCGGATCCTGGCCGCGGTGGAAGCGGTGGCGGGAGGTGGGCTGTGAGACGGCGGGGCTTCCTCCGGGCGACGGGCGTCACGGGCCTCGTCTTCTTCTTCCGGGGCAGCCTCCTGGCCGCCCTGCAGGGGCCGCCCCTGACGGCCCCGAGGCTGCCGGACTACCCCGGGGACTTCAACGCCTACCTGCGCATCGGCGCGGACGGGCGGGTGGGCTGCTTCACCGGCAAGGTGGAGCTGGGGCAGGGCATCATGACCTCCCTGGCCCTGGTGCTGGCGGAGGAGCTGGACGTGGCTCCGGACCAGGTGGACATGCTCATGGGCGATACGGATCTGTGCCCCTGGGACCGGGGCACCGGCGGCTCCACCACCCTCTGGCAGTTCGGCCCGGTGCTGCGCGGGGCGGCCGCCGAGGCCCGGGCGGTGCTGGTGCAGATGGCCGGGGAGCGGCTGGGGGTCCCGGCCGGGTACCTGGAGGTGAAGGACGGGGTGGTCTCGGTCAAGGGCTATCCTTCCCGCCAGGTGTCCTACGCCCAGCTGGCCCAGGGAAGCCGGATCGAGCGCCACCTGGGCGACGTGAAGCCCAAGCCCCTGGCGGCCCACAGTGTGGCGGGCCGGTCCCTGCCGCGCCTCGACGGCCCGGCCAAGGTCACCGGGGCCGCGCGCTTCACCGGCGACCTGGCCTTGCCGGGCACCCTGCACGCCTGCGTGATCCGGCCCCGGGCCCACGGCCTGGCGGTCAAGGCCGTGGACACCTCCGCGGCCGAAAAGATCCGAGGGGTGCGGGTGGTGCGGGACGGGGACCTGGTGGCGGTGCTGCACGAACAGCCCGACCAGGCCCGCATGGCCGCGGCCCGGGTCAGGGCCGTCTCCGCCGGCGCCGAACCGGCGGTGGACGACCGGAGCATCTACCGGCACCTGGAGACCCGCTCCCCAGCCCTGAAGGTGGCCAACCAGCGCGGGGACCTGGCGGCGGGCGAGGCCAAGGCCGCGGTCCTGGCCGAGGCGGAATACCGCAACGCCTACGTGGCCCACGCGGCCATAGAGCCCCACACCGCCGTGGCCAGGTGGGAGGACGGGCGGATGACGGTGTGGGCCGGGACCCAGTCCCCGTTCCACGTGCGCACCGAGGTGGCCAAGGCCCTGGACCTGCCCGAGGACAAGGTGCGGATCATCGTCCCGTTCGTGGGCGGCGGGTTCGGCGGCAAGTCGGCCGGCCCCCAGGCGGTGGAGGCCGCGCGCCTGGCCCGGGTCGCGGGGAGCCCGGTGCAGGTGGCCTGGGACCGGCGGGAGGAGTTCTTCCTGGACACCTTCCGTCCGGCGGCCGTGGTCAAGGTGCGCGCCGGACTGGACCCGGACGGGCGGATCTGCTTCTGGGACTACCGGGACTACGGCATCGACGACCATGAGGCGGAGCTGGGCTACGACTTCGCCGCCAAGCGGATCCTGGCCACCGGCGAGTCCGGCGGGACGCCGGGGCTGCACCCGTTCCCCACCGGCGCCTGGCGGGCGCCGGGGGCCAACACCAACACCTTCGCCCGGGAATCCCACCTGGACGTGCTGGCCGCCAAGGCGAAAGCCGACCCCCTGGAGTTCCGCCTGCGCCACCTCACGGACCAGCGGCTGGTCCGGGTGCTGAAGGCCGCCGCCGAACGTTTCGGCTGGACCCCCGCGCCGGCGCCTTCCGGGCGCGGAGTGGGGCTGGCCTGCGGCGCCTGGCGGGGCACCCTGGTGGCGGCCATGGCCGAAGTGGCCGTGGACCGCGAGACCGGGCAGGTGCGGGTGAAGCGGGTGACGGAGGCCCTGGACATGGGCCCGGTGGTGAACCCCGACGGCGCCCGCCAGCAGATCGAGGGCGCCGTCACCATGGGCCTGGGCTACGCCCTCGCCGAGGAGGTGGCGTTCAAAGGCGGCCGGATCCTGGTGGAGAACTTCGACCGCTACCCGATCCCCCTGTTCTCCTGGGTGCCGGAGATCGACGTGGTCCTGGTGGACAACCCCGACATCCCCTGCCAGGGCTGCGGCGAGCCGCCCATCGTGTGCATGGGGGCGGTGTTGGCCAACGCCATCTTCGACGCGGTGGGGGCGCGGGTGACCCAGCTGCCCATGACGCCGGAGCGGGTCCTAGCAAGCATGCCGTGAGGTGGTGCCGCCGTCAGGCCGGCCCGCTCACAGCTCCTTCCTGGGCACCATGCCGTTCCGGTCGGCGAACGCCTTGATCTCCTCGCTGCGCTCGTAGTACGACCGCCGCAGCAGCAGGGCCCGGCGGAACTCCTCCTCCTGGCGGATCTGGCCGCGCAGCTCGCTCATCGCGTAGCTCAGGCGGGTGTGCTGGATCTTCAGGTAGGCCATGGTGGCCATCGGCAGGGCCAGGGCGAACACCAGCAGGAGCAGGCGCAGGATGCCCTCGTTCTCCACCTGGCGCGGGGGGCGGGGGACGGAGTGGCGCTGGATGCTGAAGTGGAGGTCCATGGGCGGGGGAGGTGGGCCTGTCGGGGGAGTGGGAGATGGGCGCTCCAGCATAGCTCCAGGAACGGACCGGGGGAATCCCTCCGGAAACTGGAATGAGCAAATCCCGTTGATCCGGGCCCGGCCGGCCGGTGTATTCCCTCACGAAGGCCGACCGGAGGGCATATGGAAAAGGCCATGGGAAGAATGGAATTCCTAAAACTGCTTGGGTTGGGCGGACTGGTGTTCGCCTCGGGGAGCAAGGGTTTCGCCCAGGGGGACCCGGGGCGGGACTTCTACTTCGTCCAGCTCTCGGACACCCACTGGGGCTTCCAGGGCCCCAAGGTCAACCCCGACGCCGCCGGCACCCTGGACAAGGCGGTGGACGCCCATGTCCGCCTCTGACCTCGTCCCCCTCCTGGCCCGAGGCGCTGCGCCTGCCCCGGGAAGCGCGGGGACCGGCCGGGGCGGCTCCGGGCGGAGTCCTGGTGCTGCAGTGGCCAAGGCCATAGAATAAGCCGAAGCCAAACCATCGCCAGAATTCAAGGAGGGCCCATGTCGTTGCTGAAGCTGCGCAAGCTGGTCGTCCAGCTGGAGGAAGTCCACTCGGAAATGGGAAGGGAGGTCGTCCCGCCGGCCCGGAAGGTCACGGTGGCCGCGGTGATCAAGAACCCCTACGCCGGCCGTTTCGTCGAGGACCTGGAACCGCTGTACGCCCTGGGCGCCGAGGTGGCGGAGCTGATCGCCCGGCGCGGGGTCGAGGTGCTTGGCCTGGCGGGCATCGCCCCGGAGGCGGTCAGCGCCTACGGCAAAGGGGCCATCGTCGGCACCGACGGCGAGCTGGAGCACGCCGCGGCCCTGCTGCACCCCGCCTTCGGCGCGCCGGTGCGCCGGGCGGTGGAGCACGGCAAGGACATCATCCCCTCCACCAAGAAGGTCGGTCCTCCCGGCGCCGCCATCGTGATGCCGGTGACCCACAAGGACAACATCTGGAGCTTCGACCACATGGACGCCGCCGAGTTGGCCATTGCCGACGCACCGAAGCCCGATGAAGTGGTGGTGGCCCTGGTGCTCGCCGTGGGCGGTCGGCCGCTGCACCGGGTGAAACCTGTGAAGTGAGGGAGGACCCACGATGTTCAAAACCATGATCCTGCTCAAACGCCGGGAGGACCTCACTCTGGAAGCCTTCGCCCACTGGTGGCTGCACGAGCACGCGCCGCTGGCGGCGGGGCTGCCCGGGGTGCGGGGGTTGCACTTCAACCTGCTGGCCGGGGACGGAACCGGGGCCTTCGACGGCGTCTCGGAACTCTGGTTCGACACCCAGGCCGATTTCGAGGCCGCCTACGCGACCCCCCGCGGCCAGGCTGTGGCCGCCGATTCCATGGCGCACGTTGCGCGCCGGGAGCGGTTCTTCGTCGCCGAGCACCGCATCGTGCCGCTCACGGCGGGCAAGGCAGGACCGGACCGGAGCGCCCCATGGCCATCCTGATCCTCGACGCCCTGCTCCCGGTCTTCCTGGTGCTGGCCATGGGCTACGTGGCCGGGCGCCGGGCCCGGGTGGACGGCCGGAACGCCGCGGTCCTGAATGGCTTCCTCATGGACTTCGCCCTGCCCTCGACCATGTTCGTGGTGATCTCCCGGACGTCCCTGGCCGGGATCCTGGCCAACGGTCCCCTGCTGGGGATCCTGCTCCTGGGCATGGCCGCGGCGTACGCGCTGGTCCTTTGGCTGGACCGGCGGTTCTCCGGGGTGGACACGGGCACGGCCTCGGTGCAGGCGCTGACGGTGTGCCTGCCCAACTACGCCGCCGTGGGCCTGCCGCTGCTCGGGCGGGTTTACGGCCCCGCCAGCGCCACCGGCGTGACCGCGGCGGTGGCCCTGGCCGCCGTCACCGTCTCGCCGTTGACCCTGGTGCTCCTGGCCGGAGCCGCCGGCCGCGATTCGGGGCCGGCCTCCGGACGCTTCCTGCGGACCCTGGGGCGCACCGTGCGGCGGCCCATCGTATGGGCGCCGTTCGCCGGAATGGCGGTGGCCGCATCGGGCCTGCCCGTGCCCGAGATGGCCGGGCGCGCCTTCGACCTGCTGGGCCAGGCCACCATCGGCGTGGCGCTGTTCCTCACCGGAATCATCCTGTCGTCCTTCCGGCTGAGCATGGACCGCACCGTGCTGGCCGGGGTGCTGGTGAAGAACCTGGCCCAGCCGGCGGGGGTCTACCTGGCGGTCCGGGCCCTGGGGCTGGGCGCCCCCGCCGCGGGCCAGGCGGTGCTGCTGATGGCCCTCCCGGCCGGGTTCTCGGGGGTGGTGTTCGGGGCCGACATGGACGTGCGGCACGAGGCGGCCGGGGCGACCATGGTGTGGTCGTCGCTGCTGTCCCTGGGCACCCTGGCGGCGGCCCTGCTGGCGGTGGCGCCCCGGTAGGACGGCAGGTGAAGACCGGCTTTGGCTTATGCCGGAAAGGCCAGCCCTGGGAAAAAATTGTCTGACAAAAATTCCTTGACAATCAGACAATCGCAGGTAACGTTTCTCGCACCAGCCCGAAAACTTGGCCTAGATCCATTCCCCAACCCGCTTTTCCAACGCCGGATCCTGCCCTGCATCTGGCAGGGGCCGGGCAAGTTTCTTCTTCCAATACGTGCGTTCCGCACCTGTCTTCGGAGGGACCCATGGGCAAGTTGACCCGAATTCTCACTGGACTTGGGATGGCCGCATCCCTGTGCCTGGCCCCCGCCATGGCCCAGGGCGGCTTAAAGGAATTCAAGCTGGCCATCCAGTCGCCCTATTCCGGTCCGGCGGCGCAGACCGGAAACGAGGTCAAGAACGGCGTCACCTGGGCGTTCGACGAAGTCAACTGGACGGTCGGCAAGTACAAAATCGTGCCGGTTTGGGTCGATTGCCAGTCGGACCCGGCGAAAGCCACCAATGCCTACGAACAGGCCATCGTCCAGGAGCATGTCCAGGCGGGCCTGATGAACTGGCACAGCTCGGTGGCCGTTGCGCTCATGGAGATCACGGCCAAGTACAAGATCCCCCACATGCTGGGGACGGGATCCACCGAACTGATCAACGAGAAATTCCACTCCAACGTGGACAAGTACGGCTATTGGATGCTCAAGTCCTGGCCCATCCCGTACAAGCTGAGCGGGGCCTACGTGGATGCCCTGGAGGCCGCCATCAAGGCCGGCACCTACAAGCCGAAGAACGGGAAGACCGTGGTCCTCTACGCCGAGGACACCGACTTCGGGCGGTCCTTCTCCAACGGCTCCGCGACGGAATTCCGCAAGGCCGGCTGGAAGGTGCTGGACCAGGAATATTTCCCCATGGGTCAGACCGAGTTCTATCCGCTGCTCAATAAGATCAAGGGGATGCATGCGGACGTGGTCTGCGGCAGCGGCACCGCCGAGCCTGCGGTGACGGCGTTCGTCAAGCAGGCCGACGAGGTCGGGCTGGAGGGCATCCTCATCGCTGATGCCCTGGGCTATTTCGGCGATTGGTACAAGCTCTGCGGCCAGGCTTCGGACTTCGTGCTGGATGAGATCCCCTCCTGGGGCTCGGCCAAGGGCAAGGCCTTCGCGACGGCCTACAAGGCTAAGTACGGGATCCCGCCCAGCCCGGCCACGACCGGCATCGGCTACGACAGCGCCAAGTTCTTCATCAAGCTGTGCAAGGACATCCAGGCCAAGGGGCAGCCGCTCACCAGCGAGACCATCTACAAGTTCGTGAAGGACAACGTCTGGACCGGGAAGTGGCAGTTCAAGGAAGGCATCGTCATGAAGAACTACCATTACACCCCTGAGACGATCCCCGATCCCGTCATGGGGCCCAATGACTACATCTTCCCCGTGATCCAGTACCACGGCGGCGTCGGCAAGATCCTCTTCCCGACCGAATGGGCCGAAGGCAAGCTGGAACTGAAGCCCTGAAGCAGAGCCCAGGAACGTTGCGCAAGGTGGCGGCGGGGGAGCCGGAGCCGCGCCGCCGCCCTCTTGGCGAGGGGTCTGTATGCTGCTGGATGCTCGGAACATCACCAAACGTTTCGGCGGGTTGACGGCCGTCGACGAGATCTCCATGGGGGTCGAGCCGGGCGAGATCGTCGGCCTCATCGGCCCCAACGGTGCGGGGAAGACCACGTTCCTGAACTGCCTGGCGGGCACCTACCGGCCCACCGCGGGTTCGGTCGCCTTCCTGGACCACGACACCACGGGACTGAAGCCCAACCAGATGTGCCGCCTGGGGATGGCCCGGACCTTCCAGATCCCCCGGCCCTTCCCCAGGCTCACCGCCCTGGAGAACGTCCTGGTGGGCGCCGTGTTCGGCGGGCACCGGGACCGGCACTGGAGCGCCCGGGACAAGGCCCAGGAGATGCTGGATTTCGTCCAGTTCAGGCAGGACCTGGACACCCCGGCCCAGCACCTGAACGCGGTGCAGCTCAAGCGCCTGGACCTGGCCCGGGCCCTTGCCTGCGGGCCCCGGATGCTGCTGTTGGACGAACTGGCCTCGGGCCTGACGGAAGCGGAACTGAACGGGATGATCGAGCTGATCCGGGCCATCCGCGACCGGATGAACCTGGGCATCATCGTGGTCGAGCACATCATGAAGTTCATCACCGGGATCTGCGACCGGATTGTGGCGATCCAGTACGGGGCGCTGCTGGGCGAAGGGACCCCCGCCGAGGTCATGGCCAATCCCCGGGTCATCGAGGCCTACCTGGGATCGATGGGCGATCGTGTGGGGGAACGGCATGCTTAGGCTCGAGAAGGTCGGCTCGGGATACGATTTCCTCCAGGTCCTGTGGGACGTGTCGCTGGAGGTGGAGCAGGGCGAGTTCGTGGCCCTGATCGGGCCCAACGGGGCCGGCAAGACCACCACCCTCCGGACCATCGCCGGGCTCCTGAAACCCAAGTCCGGGAGGATCACCTTCCAGGACCGGAGCCTGGTGGGGGTGCCGGCCTACAAGGTCAGCCGCATGGGCCTGTGCTACGTATCGGAGCAGCTGAACCTGTTCACCAACATGACCGTGCGCGAGAACCTGCTGATGGGCGCCTATTCGGTGAAGGACAAGCGCAAGGAACGGGACAAGCTGGAGTTCACCTTCCAGGTCTTCCCCCGGCTGAAGGAGCGGGAACGGCAGCTGGTCGGGACCATGAGCGGCGGCGAGCGGAAGATGCTCGCCATCGCCCGCGGAGTGATGGCCGATCCCGAGCTTCTGCTGGTGGACGAGCCGTCCCTGGGGCTGGCGCCCAACACCACCATGGCCGTGTTCGAAGCCCTGATGGCACTGCGCAAGCATGGCCTGACCATCCTGCTGGTGGAACAGAACGTCCACTTGACCCTGGACGTGGCCGACCGGGCCTACGTCATCGAGAACGGCCGGATCGTCATGAGCGGATTGAGCCGGGACCTGGCCGGCAACCAGCATGTCCAAAGCGCCTACCTGGGCGTCTAGGGGAAAGGACCCGTACCATGAACCCAGTCAAGTCCGGCGCCCGATCCATGCCGTCCTGGCTATCCGGGGGCAACCTGGCCGGCAAGGCGATCCTGCTGCTGTCCATCCTCCTGGCGGTCTTCATGGCGGTCCACAGCGGGGCCGGCAGGCTGGTCAACGTGTTCGTGACCGGGGGGATGTGGGCCCTGCTGGCAGTCGGGCTGGCCCTGGTGTTCGGGGTCATGAACATCGTCAACTTCGCCCACGGCGAATCGTTCATGATCGGGGCGTACGTGGGGTTCTACGTCTTCAGTCCGATCCACGATTACCTGGCCGGGCACCCCAACCACACCCTAAGCCTAGCCGCGCCCCTCATTGGCATCGCCGCCGCGTCCCTGGCCGGGGTCGTCCTGGGCGCGGTCACCGAACGGCTGGTGCTGGCGCCGCTGCGCCGGCGCACCAAGGAAGGCTGGATCATGAACACCTTCCTGCTGACCGCGGGCGTCTCCTTCATCCTCGTCAATAGCGCGACCATCATCATGACCGCCAACTTCAAGGGGGTCGCCAACTACTTCGACATCCGTCCGGTCCGGATCCTCGGCGTCCGGATCTCCGCGGACCGGCTGGCCACCCTCCTCGTTGCCATCATCATCATCGTCGCCATCAGCTGGTTCCTGAAGTGGACCCGGACCGGGCGGGCCATCCGGGCGGTGTCCCAGGACGAGACCGGCGCCCAGATGGCCGGCATCAACCTGAACTTCATCCACACCCTCACCTACGCCCTGTCCACGGCCATGGCGGCTGCGGCCGGGGCGTCGCTGCTGTTCATCTTCCAGGCCTACCCCACGGTGGGGCACGACCCGAACTTCTTCGCCTGGTACGTGGTCATGCTGGTGGGGCTGGGCAACGTCTATGGCGCCGTGGTGGGCGGGTTCATCGTCGCGCTGCTGCAGGCCGCCACCCAGGAGTACATCGGCATCGCCTGGGCGGACGTCATCCCCACCGCGGTCATGATCCTGATCCTGATCGTGGTGCCGTCGGGCATCTTCGGCAGCGTGGTGAAGGGCATCCATGAACAGTCGTGAGCGCGGAAGGAAAGGGAAGCTGATGAACAGGAACCAGGACAACCAGGTCGAAGGCAGGCTCCCCGGGAAGCTGGTCCAGGGGCTGGAACGGATGGGATTTTCCCCCCTGGGCGCGGCACTGTTCCTGCTGCTGCTGCTCGTGCCCGTCCTCCCCTTCTTCAGCAACCAGTACATCATCCGCTGGGTCATCATCGCCGCCTTCCTGGCCGCCCAGGCCGTGGCATTCGACTTCACGGCCGGGTTCATCAACGTGGTGCCGTTCGGGTTCGCGGCCATCGTCGGGGTCGGCGCCTACACGTCGGCCATCTTCTCCAACACCTCCCTGAACCTGGTCTTCCACCCGGCGATCTCGCCCTGGTTCGGCATCTGGATCGGGGCCTTGGTGGCGGGCGTGGTGGGGTTCGGGCTCGGGGTGCTGACCCTGCGCCTGCGGGGCATCTTCGCCGCGGTCATGTCGTGGTTCGTGGGGATCGCCCTGATGGGGCTGGCGCGCAACTTGACCTGGCTGACCCGGGGGCCCGCGGGAATGGCGCCCACCGTCTTCTTCGAGTCGACCTCGAACGCGCCGTACCTGTACGTGATCCTGGCCATGCTGCTGATCGTCTACGTGACCCTGAACCTGATCACCACCTCGCACATCGGCCTGGCCTTCCGGGCCATGGGCCAGAACTACGACGCCGCCTGCGCCTCGGGCATCGACCCCACCCGCCACCGGGTGCTCAATTTCACGGTGTCCTCCATGTTCGCGGGCTGGCTGGGAGGGTTCTACGCCCACTACGTGGGCTCCCTGACCCCGACCTCGATCATGGACACCTCCAAGACCATCGAGGTCCTGGCCATCGCCTACATCGGAGGGCGGGGCAGCCTGTGGGGCGGGATCGTGGTGGCCTTCCCCATGGTCTTCCTGATGGAGCTGATCCGTTCCCACTGGACCGAGCTGCCCGGGATCCAGTTCATCCTCTACGGGGTCCTGCTGATCCTCACCATGATCTACTACCCGCTCGGGATCGCCGGGATCTACCAGTGGCTCAAGCAGCGTCTCGTCCCCGCCGCCGCCCGGTGAGGGCGGCGGGACGGCAAGGGTGGCTTCATGAGATCCGGCACCATCCTCCGCTCCTCCACCGCCGTGGACCGGGTGGTGCTCGCCCTGAGGCAGGCCATGTTCGACGGCGACCTCAGGCCGGGCACCCATATCGGCGAGAAGAAGCTGTCCCAGCGGTTCGCCGTGTCCCGGAGCACCGTCCGGGAGGCACTGAGGGTGCTCACCGAGGACGGCCTGCTGACCCGGCGGCCCAACCGGAGCGTGATGGTCCGGCACCTCACGGTGGACGAGGTGGAGGACATCTACCGCGCCCGGGAGCTCCTGGAGGGCGCCTGCATCCGGGCCGCGGCCGCCTGTCCGGAGGAGACCCTGCAGGAACTGGCCCACGTGCTGGAGGAGTACGTCTCGGAGGTGCTCACCGAGGACCCCCAGCGGGCGGCCCAGGCCCACGTGGAATTCCATGCCCGCATGGTGCGCCTGCTCTCCCAGAGCGAGTGGCTGGCCGAGGTGGAGCGGTCCATGATGCGGCACATCCTGCTCATCATCGCCTCGGTCCACCGGAGCAAGTACACCCTGGAGCGCGAGATCGAGCTGCACCGGGCCATGTGCACCCTCTGCACCGAACGGCGGGTCGACGAGGCCCTGGCCTGGCTGCGCGAGGGCTTCGTGGAGTCCAAGGCGTTCGCGATCCGGTTCACCTTCGAAGCCCTCAAGATCGCCCGGATCAAGGCGGAAAACTCCTGACTCAGTCCTTCAGCCCGAAGTACACCCGGCTGGCGGCCTCCTTGGCGCCGCCGCCGCCGCCGCCCACCTGGAACAGCCGGGCCGGGTCCACGTGGGCTTCCTGGAGGGCCTTGAGCAGGGCCTTGGCGCGCCGGTCGGCCAGCACGCCCAGGTCGTCGGCGGTGACCGGGATGGTGCCCAGCAACTGCTGCTCCATCTCCGCCGGCGGGGGCGGCGGGGGCACCGGGACCCCGGCCGCCTGGACCGGCTTGAACGCGCGCTGGAAGGCCACCTGCAGCCAGTGGTCCCGGCCCTGGGCGGGCGCGGCCCCCGGGGCGGCGCCGGCCTGGGCCTCCAGGCCGCGCAGCAGCCGGTCCAGGCCGGCCCGCCTCAGGGCTGCGGCGTCGGCCACGGGATCGACGCTGCCCCGGGCCTCCAGGTTGAGCCCCGGGCGCTCCTCCAGGGCCTTGGCCAGGGCCTGGACCTTGCCCGCCGCGGCCAGGTCCGGGTCGGCGCTGCCGGGCTCGAAGGCCACGAAGCTCAGGTCCTGGTCCCCGTGGCCCCCGGCCAGTTTGGCCAGCAGGGTGAACGGGGAGGCGGCCGCCTTGCCCAGGATGTTCAGGACGGCGTGCCAGATGATCCGCCCGTAGTGCAGATCCGGGTTGTCCAGGTCGCCGTCCACCGGCAGGTCCAGGTCGATGACTCCCTTGCGGTCCCGGAGGATGGCCAGGCACAGCTTGACCGGGAGGTGCACCGCGTCGGGGCTGGAGGTCCGGTCGCCCAGGTAGAACTGGTCCAGCTTGGCGTCCACCTGGGCCTGGAGCCTGCGCCGCTCGATCCGCACCCGGGCGTCCACCAGCAGCTTGCCCTTTTGGATGGTGTAGCCCAGGTACTTGGCCGCGTAGGGGGTGAAATCGCACAGGTCCGAGCCCTGGATGGTGAACGCCACGTCGGTGTCCTGGTCCTTGCGCAGCGGCATGGCGCGGCCCTGGAGGCGCAAGGGCGCCAGGCCCCCGACCAGGCCCTGGAAATCCACCGCCGACTGGGTGTCCGGCTCGGTGGAGAGGGCGGTGGCGGCGCCTTGCAGGCTGGTGATCAGCAGGGCCGCGTTGGGCTCCAGGCTGCGGTCCACGAAGCTGAGCCGGCCGCCGGTGATCCGGGTGCGGGCGATGCTCAGCTTCATGGGCGGCCCCTGGGAGGGGGGCAGGGCCGCGCCCACGGCCGAGAGGGGCGGTCCGGCGGCCGGCGCCGGCTCCAGCTTGAGGGCCCGGCCCACGTTGGTGGTCCCGTCCCGGTCCACCACCAGGCGCTGCTCGGGCTCCGCCAGGTCCACGCTGCGGATGGCCAGGGAAGGCGGGCTGGTGGCCACCACCAGCCCGCCCAGGGCCAGTCTGCGGCAGCCCAGGAAGGGTTCGCCCCGGGTCCCGTCCGCGGCCTCGAAGCGCTCCAGGCGCAGGCTGCCGCGGAAGGTCGCGGCATCCCGCGGGGGATGCCCGAAGGCGCAGGCCAGGTTCCCATCCAGGCTCAGGGCGCCCCGGTCCAGGCGCACGTCCAGGGCCGGCGCCAGGTACGGATCGAAAGGCGGCAGCTCCAGGCCGGCGACCTTCACGGCCAGGTCCGCCGCCGGGGTGAACGGGGCCACCGTGCCCCGGGCCTGGATGCTGCCCTTGCCCTCCAGGTCCAGGCTGAGCTCCAGGTCGGCCCGGCGCTCCGGGTCCAGGGACAGGCGGCGCAGGGTCAGGTCCAGGCTGCGCACCCCGATCCGCACCGGGCGGGGCGGGACGAAGTCCTGGAAGGACGCCCGGAACCGCTCCAGGCGCAGTTCCTCCACCTGCACCTTGAAAGGGGCGGAAGGGGGTTCAGGATGCGGCGCGGGCCTGGGGGTCAGCAGCCGCACCAGGTTGACGGAGCCGTCGCCGGCCCGGGTCGCCGCGATCATGCCCTCCTGCAGATGCACCGAGCCGATCCGGACGCTGCGTTCCACCAGGTCGGCCTCCAGGCCCCGCACTTCGGCCCGGGGCAGGTCGATCACCGGCGCGCCCCGGCCCTCGTCCACCTTGAGCCCGGCCAGGTCCAGGGCACCGTCCTCCAGCCGGATTACGTGCACGCCCTGGCCCCACTGGAAGCGGTACGAGGCCGAGGCGGAGAGGATCCCCTCCTCCAGGCGGAAAGCCACCTGGTCCCGGTAGAAGGGGCGGTACTTGGGCAGGAGGAGCCCGCCGAGGGTGAGGGTTCCCCGGGAGGCCAGGGGCTGCACGGAGATTTGGCCGGACCAGGCGAAGGTCTCGCCCTTCTCGGTGCGGCCCGAGAACCGGCAGGCGCCGGAGCGGTCGCGTTCGGTGCTGAAGTCCGTCAGCTCCAGGGAGAGCGGGCTCAGGGAGGTGGCGAACGGCTCGGGCAGGCCCCGGTCCAGGAAGGTGATCCGGGCGCCCTGGACCGAGAGCCGGCCGATCCGCAGGGGCCGTGGGTCTTCCGCCCCGGACGGGGGCCGGGAACTGGCGCCGCCCAGGCGCTCCACCAGGTCGGAGAAATTGAAGCGGCCGCCCCGCTCCGCCACCACCCGCCCGAACGGGCGCTGCAGCTCGATGGCCTTGACCACCATCGTCCGGCCCAGCAGGGAGCGGAACCCCAGGTTCACGTACAGCCGGTCCCAGCCCAGGAACTCCGAGCCGTCGGGCTCCTTCACGGCGAAATCCCGGAGGGTCGCCGACAGGGCGAAGGGATTCAGGCGGACCCCGCCCAGGGCGACCGGGCGCCCCAGGAACCGGGCCAGCCGGGGCGGCGCCAGGGCCTTGACCAGGGCCGGCGCCACCAGGAAGCCCAGGATGGCGTAGAGCAGGACCAGGGCCGCGCCGGCCAGGAGGAGGCGGCGGCACCAGCGGGGCAGGGACCGGAGGACGCCGGCCATGGATGATCTTCTCTGGTTCGGTTTTTTCCAAGAGGATGCCATGTCCCGTCTCCTCGACCGACTGTCAATTTTCGACCATGAAAATAGGGACCAGCTGAAAGTCAATCCTTTTTGCGCGGCACCCAAAAAAAGGACCCGGCCGGAGCCGGGTCCCGGGGTTTTTTCCAGTTCCACGGGGGCCGGTGGCGAAATTCAACCTCGGCGGAATCGCGCCCTGGCCCGGCAAGGAAGGAGGCGGAAAAGGAGCCCAACAGCTTTCCGCGTTTCGGAGCCATGTCATCGCGACGGGACTGGATCAGGAGCAGAGTCTCTTCGAAGGCTTCTTCGCATTCCGGAAACTCGGTGAGCATCTCCGGGATGTCCAGACTGAGCACCTGCCGGTGGAACTCCAGCTTGAAACGGGCCTTGGCTGCATTCACCTTTTCAGGCTCTCCGAAATCGCGGCGAGGAGAGCCGAGGTCGCCTTGCGACTGCTGGTCTGAACGAAGAAATCTTCGTAACGATTGCTGCAGACCACCCTTACGGCCTGGGCAGGCAGAGCTGAACTGCTTCCACAGTGCTCCTCTCCCCCCTGCGGGGAGTCCGGAGCGGTGTCTTGTTCCTGGGTGCTACCATTCCAATCCTCTTCTTCAAGGGCAATATATACCGTCTCCACCCTTGGCGACTCACTATTTTCGGATCGATTCCCGCCACTTGGCCCTACTCCACCCGGTCATGCTCCCGGATCTCCACCCGCCGGATCTTGCCGCTGATGGTCTTGGGCAGCTCGGTGACGAACTCGATGATCCGGGGGTACTTGTACGGCGCCGTCACCTCCTTGACATGCTCCTGGAGCTCGGTCACCAGCTTCTCGCTGGGCCGGTGCCCGGCGGCCAGGACCACGGTGGCCTTGACCACCTGCCCCCGCAGGGGGTCCGGGGCGGCGGTCACGGCGCACTCCAGCACGGCGGGGTGCTCCAGCAGGGCGCTCTCCACTTCGAACGGGCCGATGCGGTAGCCGGAGCTCTTGATCACGTCGTCCTTGCGGCCCACGAACCAGTAGTAGCCGTCCTCGTCCCGCCAGGCGGTGTCGCCGGTGTGGTAGAGCCCGTCGTGCCAGGCCTGGGCCGTGAGGTCCGGATCCCGGTAGTAGCCGTCGAACATGCCCACCGGTACCCCATGGTCGGTGCGGATGACGATCTCGCCCACTTCGCCCACCTCGCAGGAACGCCCGGCGTCGTCCACCACGTCCAGGTCGTAGCCCGGGGAGGGCAGGCCCATGGACCCGGGGCGGGGCTCCAACCAGGGGTAGGTGGCCACCGCCACGGTGCACTCGGTCTGGCCGTAGCCCTCGCGCACCTTGAGCCCGGTGAGGCGCAGGAACTGGTTGTAGACCTCGGGGTTGAGGGGCTCGCCGGCGATGACGGCGTACTCCAGGCGGGACAGGTCGTACCGGGACAGGTCCTCCTTGATCAGGTAGCGGTACACGGTGGGCGGGGCGCAGAAGGTGGTCACCCGGTATTCGGCGATCACCTTGAGCAGGTCCTTGGGCACGAACTTGTCGTAGTCGTAGACGAACACCGCGGCCCCGGCCAGCCACTGGCCGTAGATCTTGCCCCAGGCTGACTTGGCCCAGCCGGTGTCGGACACCGTGAAGTGCAGCCCGCCGTCCCTGGCCCGCTGCCAGTAGGCGGCGGTGAGGATGTGCCCCAGAGGGTAGGTGAAGGTGTGGCGCACCATCTTGGGATAGCCGGTGGTGCCGGAGGTGAAGTAGAGCAGCAGGGTGTCGTCGTTCCGGGGCGCCCCGTCCCCTTCGGGCCACTGGAAGGCGGCGTCCGCCAGGGCGTACTCCCGGTCGAAGTCGGTCCACCCGGGCCGGGGCCCGCCCACGGCGACCTTGCCCTGGAGGCTCGGGGAGCGGCTCTCGGACGCCTCCACGTGCTCCAGCACCAGGGGGTCGGCGGTGGCGACGATCAGCTTGACGCTGGCGGCGTTGTTCCGGTAGACGAGGTCCTTGGGGGTCAACTGGTGGGTGGCCGGGATGGCCACCGCGCCCAGCTTGTGCAGGGCCAGCAGGCAGAACCAGTATTCATAGCGGCGCTTCAGGATCAGCATCACCGGATCGCCGCGGCCGATGCCCAGGGAGCGGAGCAGGTTCGCGGTGCGGTCGCTGGCCTCCTTGAGCTGGGCGAAGGTGAAGGTGGCGGAGGCGCCCTGTTCGTCGCACCAGACCAGGGCGATCCGGCCGGGATCCAGGCGGGCGTACTCGTCCACCACGTCGTAGGCGAAATTGAAGGAGTCCGGCACCCGGATCCGGAAGTGGTCCCGGAAGTCCTGGTAGGAGCTGTACTCGAGGCGGTCGAGGTAGCGTTCCAGCAGCATAGTCACACTCCTAAACGACCACGGCCAGGAGCCGGGCGGGACGGTCGTGCAGGGCGGTGAGGCAGTGGGGGACGTTGGAGTCGAAATAAAGGGAGTCCCCGGCCTCCAGCACCAACTCCCGGAGGCCCAGGGTCACCTGCAGGGTCCCTTCGAGCACGTAATGGAACTCCTGGCCCGGGTGGCTGTTGACGTGCCCGGGGCCGGGGTCCACCGTCACCAGGAACGGTTCGGCCCGCTTGTGGATGAAGTTGTAGGCGAGGTTCTGGTACTTGTAGTCCGACCGGCGGTCCACCGAGACCCCCAGCCCGGCCCGGGTGACGGCGAAGGTGTGCAGCCTCGGCTCCTCGCCGGTGAGCAGGCTGGTCAGCTCCACGTGGAAGCGCTGGGCCACCTGCAGCAGCATGCCCACCGGCAGGTCCACCTGGCCGGCCTCGCACCGGAGGTACTCGTCCTCGGGCATCTGGAGCTCCTGGGCCATCTGGGCGGTGGACACCTCGGAGATCTCCCGCAGCTCGCGGATGCGGCTGGCCACGTGCTTGAGCTGTTCCTGCATGGGGGGCCTCCTTTCGCCTGGGGAGGGGACCCGCGCGCCTGCCCGTTCCCGCCCAGGGGACTTGCCATCGGAGAAGGGTTCAAGCATGCCACGGCCGAGGCCTGTTTGAAAAATCAATTAGGGTTGGAAATTCTCGCTGGCTCAGCTTCCCAGCACCAGCCGCACCACCGCCAGCGCCACCCCCACCAGTCCGCCCACGACCGCGCCGTTCAGGCGGATGTACTGCAGGTCGGCGCCCACCTTGTCCTCGATCTGGGCCACCAGGTCCCGGTCCGACAGGCGGGACAGGGCGCTCTGGACCATCTCCCCGATGACCGCGTGGTTGCCCTGGGCCAGGTCCAGGACGGTGCGGCGCACCCAGGCGTCCAGCTTCGCCTGGGTATCCGGCTCGGCCTCCAGCTCCCGCAGCAGGGTGTCCAGGACCCGGTCCATGATCCGGCTGAGGTCGGCGTCCGGATCGCCGCACTGGGCCTTCACCGTGTCCTGGAGCCGGGCCAGGATCCGGGCCAGGAAGGGCCCCAGCTCGGCGTGCTCGGCCAGCCCCCGGCGCAGCCGGTCCAGGGCGGCCCGGGCCTCGGGGTCGCCCGCGGCCAGGCTCCGGGCGAAGCCCAGCAGGTGCCCGTCCAGCTTGGCGCGCAGGGGATGGGCCGGGTCGCCCTGGATGGCCCGGAGGCTGCCGGCGAAGGCCTGGCCCAGGCTTTCGGCCATCTGGCCGTAGTCGAAGAACAGCTCGCCGGCGGACACCTTGAAGGATTCCCAGGCGCCCCGGCTCCGGTAATGCTCCGCGGCGGTCTCCAGCACGGTCCGGATCGGGGCCTGGAAGTCGCCCTGCTCGGCGGCGCGGGCCAGGGTGCCGGCCAGGAAGTCCCACAGGGCCGCGGTGTCCCCCGCCAGGATCCGGGCTTCCAGCCAGCCCCCGAAGGCGGGTCCCAGGTCCAGGTCCCGCAGCTGGTCGCGCAGGGCCCGGTCCAGGAACCCGGCGACCTCGGGCGCGTCCAGGGTTCCCGCCAGGCGCCCCAGGAGGTCCCGGGCGGCCCCGGCCAGCTGGGCCCGGGCGGCGGGCCGGGCCAGGTGCTCCAGCAGGCAGCGGCTGGCCCGCAGGCGTCCCAGGTGCTCCGCCAGGATCTCCGGCGCCAGCCAGCGGTTCTGGACCATGTCCACGATCCCGGCGGAGAGGGCGGCGCGCTTCTCCACGATCAGCCCGGTGTGCCAGATGCGGAAGCGGGGCGAGGGGATGGGCCGGAACAGGGCCGACACCGCGAACCAGTCCGCCGCCCCACCCACCATCCCCGCCTCGAACCCCGACTGCAGGATGCTCCACCCGGGGCCGTGGGCCAGGCCGTGGTGGCGCAGGGCGGCCAGGACGGCGAAGCCGGCGCTGGCGGAGAGCAGGGAGAGGGTACCGAGGTGGTTTCTTCGCGGCATGGATCGGTCCTGGGCGGACATTGGCATGGTGGCATTGTCCTATGAAATTCCAGCCAATTCCTTGGCCGCCGCCAGGGCCCGTGGGATCATCAGACAAAGATGCAGATTCCGGGTCGTCACAAGGCAGCCGCAGCGCTCATAGCCATCGCTCTCCTGGGGTGTTCGCCCCGCCCGTCGGGCTACACCGGGGCGGAGTGGGACCGGTACCGGCGGGACCACCGGGAGAACGCCGAGGTCCTGGCGTGGGTGGCCAAGGATCTCGGCCGGGCCCGGGCCCGGGAGGCGCTGGCCAAGGCCAGCCCGGTGAACGAGGCGATCGGCGATCCGGTCAAGGTCCAGCTGCGGACCGACGAACTGGAAGTGGTCCCCATGGCCCGCACCTGCCTGGAGACCGGGAGGGAATTCGGGCAGATGGCCGCGGCCCGGCTGGAGGAGCGGCTCGGCGAGGACCGGGAGGAGCTGGGCCGGGTACGGACGTCCGTCTCCGACCACGAGATCGCCGTGAACCGGATCCGGTTCGAGCTGCAGCGGGACCTGAGGTCCCGGAGCGATGCCCGGGTCATGGAAGCCATCGAGGCGAACATCCGGGAGCACCTGGACAAGGCCAGGGAGGGCCAGACCCGCCTCGCCGAACTGGGCCGCGCCATCGGCCGGGAGAGCCAGGGACTGGCGATGCTGCGGTAGCCGCCGCCGCCGGCTCGTGCAGCGAGCCGACGGCGGCGATCCGGACGACGTCAGCCCGCGGTGCCCGCCGACTTGGGATCCGTGCCGGTGCCGGTGACGGTGGTCTTGTTGGCGCCGTGGTCCATGAGCGAGCGGACGATCACGGGCAGGCCGTAGAGCTGGATGAAGCCCTTGGAATCGGCGTGGTTGTAGAGTTCGCCGGTCGCGAAGCTGGCGATGCTGGCGTTGTAGAGGGAATACGGCGAGCTGGCGCCGGCCGGGCGGATGCTGCCCTTGAACAGCTTCATCCGCACCTTGCCGGTGACCCGGTCCTGGGTCTGGTCCACGAAGGCCTCCAGCGCCTCCCGCAGGGGGGTGAACCAGAGGCCGCCGTAGGTCAGCTCGGCGAACTTGTCGGCCACGATGCTCTTGAAGGCGAACATCTGCCGGTCCAGGCAGAGGTGCTCCAGCAGCTCGTGGGCGGCGTAGAGGATCGATCCGCCCGGGGTCTCGTAGACGCCGCGGCTCTTCATGCCCACCACCCGGTTCTCCACCAGGTCGATGACCCCCACGCCGTGCCGGCCGCCGATCTTGTTCAGCCTGTGGATCATGGTGACTCCGTCCACGGTCTCGCCGCCGAGCTTGACCGGGATGCCGTGCTCGAACTCCAGCTCCACGTACTCGGCCTGGTCGGGGGCGTTCTCGGGGGTCACGCAGAGCTTGAGCATGGCCTCGTACTTGGGCTCGTTGGCCGGGTTCTCCAGGTCCAGGCCCTCGTGGGACATGTGCCAGAGATTGTCGTCCCGGCTGTAGGCGTCGTCCTTCTTCGCCGGCAGGGAGATGCCGTGCTTCTCCAGGTAGGCGATCTCCTCTTCCCGGCTCTTGATGTCCCAGGTGCGCCAGGGGGCGATGATCTCGACGAAGGGGTCGAAGGCCCGGATGCCCAGGTCGAACCGCACCTGGTCGTTGCCCTTGCCGGTGGCGCCGTGGGCGATGGCGTCGGCGCCGCACTTGTGCGCCTCCTGGACCAGGATCTTGGCGATCAGCGGGCGCGCGGTGGAGGTGCCCAGCAGGTACTGGCCCTCGTACTTGGCCCCGGCCTTGAGGGTGGGCCAGACATACTGCTCCACGTACTCCTTCTTGGCGTCCACCACGATGCAGGACTCGGCGCCGATCTGCAGCGCGCGCTGCTTCACCGCGTCCCAGTCCGATTCCTGGCCCACGTCGACGGACACGGCCCGGACCGCGCAGTCGTAGTGCTCCCGGAGCCAGGGGATGATGACGGAAGTGTCCAGGCCGCCCGAATAGGCGAGGACGATGGTTCTCTTCATGGTGGGTCTCCTCTCGAAAGTTTAGTTGCTCCCCGCCGGCTTGGTGGGGTCGAGCTGGTCCAGGTTGGCGTTCAGCTTCTCCTCGTAGTCGCTGTCCGCCACGGCCTTGTCCACCTTGGGCAGGGCCGGCTTGAGGGCGGACTGGCCCTGGGCGATCTCCTTCCGGATCTCGGTCTTGGCGGTGCTGGCCAGGGCGACGTTCACGTTCTCCTTGGACATCACCATGAACAGGTACAGGGAGCCGTCCACCGGGTCGGTCCAGGTGTAGCGGGTGCTGGCGCCCACCAGTTCCTGGTCGACCAGCTGGCGGGTGACGTTGGCGATCACCCGGTTCATGACGTCGTTGCGCACCGGCTTCTCCCCGGTCTGGGCGGCGGCGGTGGTCACCTGCTGGTTGAGCTGGGTGAACATGTTCTGCACCCGGACCTTGAGCTTGCCGGCCAGCTTGGTGCGGGCGTCGGCGGCGGCCACGGTGCGCTGCATGCCCTTGTCGCCCATGGGATTGGGCTGGGCGATGCCGACCGCGGCGATGCCGTCGGGAATTTCCTCGTTGTCCACCCAGGCCGGGGTGGCCGCGACCGGGGCGGCGCGGGGCGGGGTGGCCGGCGGGGTGAACCGCGGGGAGTTGCAGGCGTTCACGGCCAGGAGAAGGGTGCCCAGAGGAAGGGTGGACCGCAGGCGCATGTGAGCTCCGGTGGGATGGGGGACGGGTTGGAACGGTTCAAGCATCCGATGCCTGATTGTCTCATGGCTGGATCATGGCGGGCAGCTCCTGCTGGGGACATGGCGGCCGGAGAGGCTACCATGGAGCCATCTGAAAGGGGGCCAGCCATGGACCTGGGCCTGCGCGGCAGAATCGTTCTCGTCACCGGGGGATCCAAGGGGATCGGGCTGGCCTGCGCCCAGGCCTTCGCCGCCGAAGGGGCCCTGGTGGCCATCTGCTCCCGCTCCCGGGACAACCTGGACCGGGCCCTGGAGGAGGTGCCGGGCGCCCTGGCGGTGCCGGCGGACCTCTCAGACCCGGACGCGGCGGCGGCCATGGTGGAGGCGGTGGAGCGGCGGCTGGGGCCGGTGGACGTGCTGGTGAACTGCGCGGGCGCGGCCCGGCGGACCCCGCCGGAGGAGCTGACCCCGGCGGCCTGGCGGGCCGGGATGGACGCCAAGTTCTTCTCCTACATCAATGTCATCGATCCCCTGGTCAAGCGCATGGCCGGGCGCGGGCGAGGGGTGGTGGTCAACGTCATCGGCTCGGGGGGCAAGGTGGCCGCGCCGGTGCACCTGCCGGGCGGCGCCGCCAACGCCGCGCTGATGCTGGCCACGGCCGGGCTGGGCGCCGCCTACGGGCCCAAGGGCGTGCGGGTGGTGGGTGTGAACCCGGGCCTGACCGAGACCGGCCGGGTGGCGGAACGGATGGACTCCGAGGCCCGGCTGGCGGGCATCACCCCCGAGCAGGCCCGGGCCCGCAGCGTCGCCCGCCTTCCCCTGGGCCGCATGGCCGCGCCCGGGGAGGTGGCCCAGGCGGTGCTGTTCCTGGCCTCGGACCAGGCCGGCTACCTCACCGGCACCACGATCGCCATGGATGGGGGACTGACCCCGCTGGTCTGACCCGGATCACCCATCCACCGCCGGCAACTCGCCCAGCTTCCGGAAATCCTCCTCCGCACTGCTCCGGCTGCCCTCGCCCGGCAGGGGCTGGGGGATTTCCAGGCTGAACTCCGCCCAGGCACCCTTCTCGCTGCGGGCATCCATGGTCCCGCCGTGCAGCTGGACGATGTGCCAGGCGGTGTACAGCCCGATGCCGGTGCCCTTGCGGGCCATCAGCTCGGGATCCCGCAGCCGGCTGAACTTGCGGAACAGGCGCGCGCGGTCGCCGGGAAGGAACCCCGGACCCTGGTTCCAGACCGCGATCCGCATCCGGTCCGCGAGCGCCTCCACCCGCAGGCGGACCAGGCCGCCGTCGCGGCCGTACTTCACCGCGTTGCCCAGCAGGTTCACCAGCACGATCTTGAGCAGGTGCGGGTCGCACTGCACCGGCCCGAGGCCTTCGGGGTAGGCGCGCTCCAGGGTCATGCCCCGGGCCTGGGCCTGGGGCGTGACCAGCTCCACCGCCGGCTCGGCCACCTCCTGGGGGAACGCTGCGTCCCGGGGCTTCAGCACCAGGCTGCCGCCCTCGATCCGGGCCAGGTCCAGGTACTCCTCCACCAGCTCCAGCAGGCGCCCCCCCACGGCCATCAGCCGCACCAGCTTCTGGGCCTGGGCCGGCTCCACCGGGCCCAGGTAGCCGTCGGCCAGGACCCGGGCGTCGGTGATCATGGCGGCGAGGGGATGCTTGAGCTCGTGGCTGACGAAGGCCAGCACCTCCATGTAGTCCTGGTTGGTCTGGTGCAGCCGGGCCACCATGTGGTTGAAGGTCTCGCCCAGGCGCCCGATCTCGTCGTGGTTGCGCACCGGGGTGCGCACCGTGAGGTCGCCCTGGGCCATGCGGGTGATGGCCGCGGACAGCGCCTCCAGGGGCCCCAGGATGCTCCGGCGCACGAAGAAGGCCGCCACCAGGGCCACCACGCACCACGCCCCCAGCCCGACCAGGGCCGCCAGCAGGCGGGTGCGGGACACGCTGCGCTGCAGGGGCCCGGTGTCCGCGGACACCCCGAAGGCACCCACCAGTTCACCGTCCGGGCGGCCCAGGAAGGCGGTCATGCCGCTGGCGGCGTGGCAGCTGGCGCACTCCCGCTGGAGCTTGGCGGGGGCCAGCACGTACAGGCGCGGGGTGCCGTCCGGATCCCGGTACTGGCGGGACAGGGACGTGAGCGACGGGTTCCGCCGGAAGGCGTCCAGGGCGGCCCGCTCGAACTCGGCCGCCGGTCCCGGGGCCTCGGACCGCCCCGGGAGGACCCGGTGGAAGACCATGCCCCGGGTGCGGCAGTAGTCGGCGGCCGCGGAATGGATCATGGCGCGGGAGGACACGGCCAGGGTGGCGAGCTGCTCCTGGAACGCCTGCTGCATGCGCCGGCCCTGGGCCTCGCCCACCGTCCAGATGAGCGGAGCCATGGTCAGGGCCAGGACGGCGCCCACCGGGATCAGGAATCTGAGAGTGAGGTTCAGTCGCTGCACACGGTTCCCCTGGCGTGGAGGAATGCGCGGATGCGGAATGGATGGGAAGTCAGGCCGCGATCATAGCCCAAGGTCCGGCCCGGGATCCAGCGGTTTTCGGACCGCGGGGCCTGTTATCCAGGCTGGCCTTCCTTGAGGATCGCGGACAGGGCCTTGAAGGCCGGGTGGTCCTTGTGGCGGGCCCACTCGAAGCCCACCGACTCGTGGTTGGTGAGGGTGGCGCCGGCGGCCTCCATGCGCCGGAGGGCCTGGGCCCGGTACTCCTCGCCCCGCCCGCTCACCGCGTCCCAGCAGACGTGCACCCGGTAGCCGGCCGCCAGGAGCTCCAGCACGGTCTGCAGGACGCACACGTGGGCCTCGATCCCGGTCACCACCACCTGGTGCTGCTGGATCGGCAGGCCCGGACGGGCCCGGCGCAGCAGCCCGGTGAAGGCCGGGTCGCCGCAGCAGCTGAAGCTGTTCTTGTCCAGGCGGAAGGTCGGGGTGGAGAGGCGCCCGAACGCCTCCAGCAGGGTGGGCTCGGTGGGCCCGAGGCCCTTGGGGTACTGCTCGGTCAGCACCACCGGCACCGAGAACAGTTCGGCCAGCTTCATGAGCCGGCGGGTGGCCTCCAGGACCATCTCCGGGCGGTGCACCATGTGCACCAGCTTGCCTTGCATATCGATGAGCACCAGGGTGCTGCGGGTCGAATCGAGGAGCGGCATGGGATTCCTCCGGGTGGCCTGCACCATTCTGACCCGCCGGAGCGGCCGGTGGAACGGAGGCCGCGGGGCCTGCGCCGTTTGGGGGAAACCCTGTCAATGCTTGTCTTCTCCATTGACACCCGGGCCGCGCCCATTATAGTAAACAGTAATTATTGAAAACTCCTTGCAAGGAAATTCGCAGCGCCAAGGCTGGCCTAGTGCTGGGGATCCAGGGTGCCAGGCTCATGAAATACCAAGCACTTGTTGAGAGTTTGGAAGAAATATTAACCAAACGTGGAAATAGTGAAGGGGCATGGAAGCGAAAGGACGGCTGGCGTTGGCAAGATTGCTGGAGATTATAAATCTTAAAACACAGTTTGGAACAGCCGGCAACGTCATCACAGCCGTCGATAATGTGAATCTGCACGTGGACCGCGGCGAAATCCTCTGCGTGGTGGGGGAGTCGGGCTGCGGCAAGACCGCCATGGCCCTCTCGGTCATGGGGCTGGTCCAGGCCGGCGGCGGGCGCTGCGCCGGGGGCCGGATCCTGTTCGAGGGCGAGGACCTGCTGACCAAGCCGGCCCGGGAGATGCGCGCCCTGCGCGGCAGCGCCCTCGCCATGATCTACCAGGAGCCCATGACCGCCATCAACCCGGTGTTCACCATCGGCAGCCAGATCGTGGAGGCGATCCTGGCCCACCGGCGGGTGAACCGCCGCCAGGCCGCCGAGAAGGCCGAGCATCTCCTCACGCTGGTGGGCATCCCGGACGCCGCCCGGCGCCTGGAGGAATACCCCCACCAGCTCTCCGGCGGCATGTGCCAGCGGGCCATGATCGCCATGGCCCTGTGCTGCGAGCCGAGGCTGCTCATCGCCGACGAGCCCACCACCGCCCTGGACGTGACCATCCAGGCCCAGATCCTGGACCTGATCCGGCGGCTGCAGCAGGAGCTGGGCATGGCGATCCTGTTCATCACCCACGACCTGGGGGTGGTGGCGGAGCTGGCGGACCGGGTGGCGGTGATGTACGCCGGCAAGGTGGTGGAGGAGGCGCCGGCCCGGGAGCTGTTCGCCGACCCCCGCCACCCCTACACCCGGGGACTGCTCGCCTGCATCCCCCACCCGGGCTCCAAGTCCAGGCTGCCGGCCATCGAGGGCATGGTCCCCCACCCGGCCCACCTGCCCGGGGGCTGCCGGTTCCGGACCCGCTGCCCGCTGGCCCAGGAGGTGTGCCGGGGCGGGGAGCCGGAACTGGCGGGCCGGGGCGGGCACCGGGCGGCGTGCTTCCTGGCGCCGGAGAGGGAGGCTTGACGTGACGGAACCCCTGCTCAAGGTCCGGGACCTCAAGAAGCACTTCCGGTCGCGCCTCGGCTGGGGCCGGTGGCGCACGGTCTACGCGGTGGACGGGGTCTCCTTCCAGGTGGGCCCGGGCGAGACCTTCGGGCTGGTGGGGGAGTCCGGGTGCGGCAAGACCACCACCGGGCGCATGGTGCTGCGCCTGATCGAGCCCACCGCCGGCTCGATCCGGTTCGACGGCAAGGACCTGCTGGCCCTGGACAAGGCCCGGACCAAGGCGGTGCGCCGGGACATGCAGATGGTGTTCCAGAATCCCTTCACCGCCCTGAATCCCCGCCTGACCGTGGGCGACAACATCGCCGAGTCCCTGATCATCCACCGGATGGGCGGGGCCCGGGAGCGCCGGGAGCAGTTACGGGAAATGCTGGCCACGGTGGGGCTCCAGCCGGACTACAGCGACCGCTACCCGCACGAGTTCTCCGGGGGGCAGCGCCAGCGCATCGGCATCGCCCGGACCCTGGTGCTGCGGCCCAAGCTGATCGTCTGCGACGAGCCGGTCTCGGCCCTGGACGTGTCCATCCAGGCGCAGATCCTCAACCTGCTCCAGGACCTCCAGGAGCGGTTCGGGTTCGCCTACATCCTGATCGCCCACGGCCTGCACGTGGTGGAGCACATGTCGGACCGGATCGGGGTGATGTACCTGGGCAAGCTGGTGGAGGTGGCCCCGGCCCGGGAGCTGTTCCGCGCGCCCCGGCATCCCTATACCGAGGCCCTGGTCTCGGCCATCCCGCTGCCCGACCCGGGAGCCCGGAGCCAGCGCATCCTGCTGGAAGGCGACACCCCCAGCCCCTCCAGCCCCCCGCCCGGGTGCCGGTTCTGCACCCGATGCCGCTACGCCAGGCCCCTGTGCCGGGAGGTGGAGCCGGTCCTGGAAGAGCGGGACGGCTGGAGCGTGGCGTGCCATTTCCCCCTGCCGGGGTGACGGGAGGTTGCCGTGAGCGCACTGGGCCAATTCGCGGGCAGGCTGGCGGGGATCCGGTCCCGGGGGGTTCCGGAGCCGGCCCTGGAACGGGCCCGCCTGTGCCTGCTGGACACCCTCGGCTGCGGCCTGCACGGCAGCACCCTGGAGGAGGGCCGGGCCCTGGTGGCCGGCCTGGCCCGGCTGGGGGGCGGCGACGCGCCGGCCTGGGGGGGCGGACCGCCCCTGGGGCGCGGGGACCGCGCCCTGGCCTGCGGGGCCCTGGCCCACTTGCGGGAGCTGGACGACGTGCACTGGTCCATCACCCACCCGGGGGCGGTGGTGGTGCCCGCCGTGCTGGCCCTGGCCCGGGGCCGGGAGATCGCCCTGGGCGACGTGCTGGCGGCCGTTGCGGCCGGCTACGAGGCGATGGTGCGGGTGTCCCTCGCGTCGGGCTTCCTGGCCCACCGGCAGAAGGGCTGGCACGCCACCGCCACCATGGGGCCGTTCGGGGCGGCGGCCGCCTGCGGCGTCCTCCTGGAACTCGACACGCGGGCCATGACCTGGGCCCTGGGCCTGGCCGGGAGCCGCACGGGCGGGACCTGGGCCTTCAAGGCCGACGGGGCCATGAGCAAGCGCCTCCACCCCGGCCTGGCGGCCCGGGACGGGCTCACCGCGGCCTGCCTGGCCGCGGAGGGCATCACCGGCCCGGAATTCGTCCTGGAGGCCGAGGACGGGGGCTTCTTCCGGGTGGCGTGCGAGGGGTGGGACCTGGACCTGCTGGACCGGGACTGGGGCCGGGCCTGGGCCGTGGCGGAAGTGGAATTCAAGTGGTACGCCGCCTGCAAGTCGGTGCACGCCCCGCTGGAGGCCGGCCTGAACCTCCACCGCCGGCGGCCGGCGGCCGAGGTGGAAGCGGTGCGGGTGGGCATCAACAGCTCGGCCATGGCCATGGCCGGGTCCATGTACCGCCGGGATTCGGTGGCCTCGGCCCAGCTCAGCATCCCGTACGGCCTTGCCCTGGGCCTCTCGGGCCGCCCCGGCACGGCGGCGGACTTCGAGCCCGCCGCCATCCAGGACGAGGAGCTGTTCCGGCTGGCCGGGAAGGTGCGGGTGGAGGTCTCCCCGGAGATGGAGCGGCTCCGCCTGGAGCACCACAAGAGCGCGGCCCGGGTGGAGGTCCTCTACTGGGACGGGAGCCGGGACGCGGAGGAGGTCCAGGACCCCAAGGGGCACCTGGGCCATCCCCTCACCGCCCGGGAGATCGAGGACAAGTTCCGGGGCCTCGCCCAGGGCGCGCTTGGTGCCGTCCGGGCGGAGGCGCTCTGTGCGACCATCGTCCATGGACCGGCCGGGACGCCGGTCCGGGAACTGTTCACCTGTCTGGAAAAGGAGGGTTGATGACCACGGATCAAGGCGGTTTCTTCGAACGCACCCAGGGCAGCATGCACCCCGTGGTGGTCCAGGACTATTCCAGGCGGCGGATGGGCAGCCTGGGGGCCTCCTCGGGCTATCTGCTCAAGGTGATGGCCGCCCACGCGGTCATGCTGGCCCGGCGCGGGATCATCCCCCGGGACGCCGCGGCGGCCCTGGCCAGGACCCTCTGCCGCTGGATCGAGCAGGGAGGCATCCCCCCGGAGCGCCTGGACCCGGCCCTGGAGGACCTGTACATCAACATGGAGCACCTGCTGGCGGAGGAGCTGGGCGAGGACGTGAGCGGCCACCTGCCGGTGGCCCGCAGCCGCAACGACGTGGAGGCCTCCATGTGGCGCATGGAAGCCCGGGAGAAGCTGGCCGCCCTGGCCGAGGAGGTCCTGCGGCACGGGTCGATCCTGTGCAGCCGGGCCGAGGCCACCGCCGACGCGCTGATGCCCGCCTACACCTACGACCAGCAGGCCCAGCCGGCCACCCTGGGGTTCACCCTCTCGGCCTATTCCGCGGCCCAGCTGCGCGACGCCGAGCGGATCCTGGACTGCATCCGCCGCCTGGACCGCTGCCCCATGGGAGCCGCCGCCGCGGCGGGCACGGGGTACCGGATCGACCGGGACCTGACGGCGAGCCTGCTGGGCTTCCAGGGGGCGATGGACCACGCCGGGGACTGCGTCTCCGCCTCGGACTACATGCTGGAGGGGACCGGCGCCGCGGTCCAGGTCCTGGTCACCCTGGCCCGGCTGGCGGAGGACGTGATCAAGTGGTGCCTGAACGAGACCGGGTTCGCCTCGCTCCCGGACAGCCTGATCGACTCCAGCAGCATCATGCCCCAGAAGCGCAACCCGGTGATCGTGGCCGCGGTGCGGGCCAACGCCCGGCTGATGATCGGGCGCTACGCCGGGATGATGAACGCCTGCACCGTGCCCTACGAGGCCAGCCGGGACGTGACCATCGTCTGGGAGGAGACCGCCGACTGCTTGGGCCTGGCCGCCGGCATGACCCGGATCTCCCAGGCCTACCTGGGGGAGATGACCTTCAACCTGGACGCCCTGGAGCGGTCCATGGACCAGACCTTCACCAACACCACCGAGATCGCCGACACCCTGGTGCGGGACGGCGGGCTGCCGTTCCGGCACGCCCACCGGATCGTGGGCGGCGCCGTGGCCGACCTGTTCGCCCGGAGCCAGGGAGCGGAGGGCCTGACCTGGGACCTGCTCGACAAGTGGTGCCAGGCGGTGTGCGGGCGGGGCCTGCCGATCTCCCGGGAGGCCATGGCCGAGGCGGCCCGGAACCGGACCAGCGTCGCCCGCCGCGATTCCTTCGGCGGCACCGCCCCCGGCCAGGTGCGACGGATGGTCCGGGCCCAGGAAGCCCGCATCCGGGAGCTGGTCTCCGCCATCCAGGACCTGCGCGCCCGCTGGGAAGCGGCCGATCTCGAACTCCGCAACGCCTGCATGGGCCTGTAACCGACATTCAACCCTCCAAGGAGGACCTATGGCATTGAGACTGCGTTGGCTCAAGACATCCGCGCGCTGGCTGGCCTGCCTCGCGCTGGCCGCGGCGGCAGCGGGCTCCGGCCGCCTGTCGGCGGCATCGGGGTACAAGGACATCGTGGTGGGCATCGGCACTGACGCCTCCACCCTCGATCCCCAGCTGTGCACCGACTCCGCCACCGAGGTGATCAACAAGAACATCTACAACAACCTGGTCCGGTTCGACCCCAACATGAAGCTGGTGCCGGACCTGGCCACCTCCTGGTCCCTGGCCAAGGACGGCCTGACCTGGACCTTCAACCTGCGCCAGGGGGTGACCTTCCACGACGGCACCCCGTTCAACGCCGCGGCGGTGAAGTACAACTTCGAACGGATCCTGGACCCCAAGACCGCCTCCGCCCGGCGCTCGGTGCTGGCCATGATCAAGACGGTGGAACCGGTCAATGACCTCACCGTCAAGATCGTCACCGACTATCCCTGCGGCTCCTTCCTGTACCAGCTGGCCCACCCGGTGGCGGCCATGATCAGCCCCACCGCCGCGGCCAAGTGGGGTGTCCAGAAGTTCGGCCTCAACCCCTGCGGCACCGGCCCGCTCAAGCTGGTCCAGTGGGAGCCCTCCGAGAAGCTGGAGTTCGAGGCCTTCGACCACTACTGGGAAGGCGCGCCCAAGTTCAAGACCCTGACCTACAGCATCGTCCCCGAGGACGAGACCCGCGCCCTGCTGCTGGAGTCCGGCCAGATCGACGTGGCCTTCCGGCTGCCGGTGACCGAGGTCCAGCGCCTGGCCGGCAACAAGCAGATCGGCCTGATCATCACCCCGACGATCATGACCATGTACGTGGCCCTGAACAACCAGCGGGGCCCGCTCAAGGACCCCAACGTCCGCCTCGCGCTCAACCTGGCCGTGAACAAGAACAGCATTGTCCATGACGTGGTCGACGACCTGGCGACCGTGGCCGACTCGGTCATCCCGCCCGGCGTGTGGGGCTACGCCAAGATCGGCGCCTACCCCTACGATCCCGCCCAGGCCAGGAAGCTGCTGGCCAAGGCCGGCTACCCCAACGGGTTCGAGTTCACCCTCTGGACCCCGGTGGGCCGCTACCTCATGGACAAGCAGATGGCCGAGGCCATCCAGGCCCAGATGGCGGCGGTCGGGGTGAAGATGAAGATCCAGACCTGGGACTTCCAGGCCCTGATGTCGGAAGTGAAGAAGGGCCAGTTCGACGCCGTCCTGCTGGGGTGGAGCGCCTCCAGCGCCGACGCCGACCAGGCCATGTTCCCGGTGTTCGAGTCCACCCAGTTCCCGCCCAACTCCAACCGGGCCTTCTACAAGAACGCCAAGGTGGACGAGTGGCTAAACGAAGCCCGGAAGGAGGTCAACCCCTCCAAGCGGGCCGGGCTCTACAAGCAGGCCCAGAAGCAGATCATGGCCGACGCCCCCTGGATCCTGCTGTGCTACCCCAAGCAGTGCGTGGCCTACCGGTACGGCGTCTCGGGCATCGAGGTGCTGCCCACCGAGCACGTCCTGTTCGCCCGAACCACGAAGAAGTAGTCGACACCGCGGCGGCGGGCTCCGGCCCGCCGCCGCAGACCCGAGGTCTGCCGGATGTACGTGCTCAAGAAGATCCTCCTGACGGTCCTGGTGCTGGTGGGCGCCGCCACCTGCTCGTTCGGGATGCTGCGCCTGATCCCCGGCGACCCGGCCGAGGCCCTGGCTGGGCCCCAGGCCACCCTTGAGGACGTGGCGCTGGTGCGGCAGTCCATGAACCTGGACCGGCCCCTGGCCCGGCAGTACCTGACCTACATGGGCAACCTGGCCAAGGGCGACCTGGGCTACTCGTACCGCACCCACCGCACGGTGGTGGCCGAGATCCTGGCCCGCTGGCCGGCCACCCTGAGGCTCTCCCTCACCAGCATGCTGGTGGCCATCCTGGTGGGGGTGCCCCTGGGGGTCCACGCGGCCCGCAAGCGGGGCAAGTTCGCGGACTCCGCGTCCATGGTGGCCTCCTTCGTGGGCGTCTCCATGCCCTCCTTCTGGCTGGGGATGATCCTGATCGTGTGGTTCTCGGTGCAGCTGCACCTGTTCCCCTTCTCCGGCGACAAGGGCCCCCTCAACTACGTGCTGCCCAGCCTGACCCTGGGCCTGGGGGTGGCCGCCAACATCGCCCGCATGACCCGGGCCAGCATGCTCGACACCCTGGGCCAGGACTACGTGCGCACCGCCCGGGGCAAGGGCCTGTCCGAGTTCCGGGTGGTCAACGTGCACGCCCTGCGCAATGCCGCCGCCCCCATCGTGACCATCATCGGGCTGCAGCTGGGCACCCTGCTGGGGGGCCAGGTGGTCACCGAGATGCTGTTCGTCTGGCCCGGGCTGGGGCGGATGATCGTCGATTCGCTGAACGCGAGGGACTACATGGTGGTCCAGGGCGGCATCCTGGTCCTGGCGGCGACCTTCGCCCTGCTCAACCTGCTCACGGACCTGGCGTGCAAGGCGCTGGATCCGCGGATCCGGCTGTAGGGGGATGATCATGCGTTTGTTCCGCATCCTCCGCAGCCCATCGGCCAGCATCGGCCTGGCGGTCCTCCTGGTCCTGGTGCTGGCCTGCATGTTCTCCTCCCACCTGGTGTACTACTCGCCCTTCGAGCAGAACATGGACGTCAAGCTGCTGGGTCCCAGCGCCGCCCACTGGATGGGCACCGACCAGTTCGGCCGGGACGTGCTGGTGCGGATCCTGGTGGGCACCAAGTACTCCCTGACCGCCGGATTCGTGTCGGTGCTGCTGAGCCTGGCCGGGGGCCTGGCGCTGGGCGTCCCGGCCGGGTACCTGGGCGGCGCCCTGGACAAGGGCCTGATGCTGGTGTGCGACATCATGCTGGCCTTCCCCGGGATCCTCCTGGCCATGGCGCTGTCCATGGTCATCGGCCCGGGCATCTACACCCCCATGGTCACCGTGGGCATCAGCTCCATCCCGGTGTTCGCCCGGCTGGTGCGGGTGCAGTTCCTGTCCCTGCGCGAGGCGCCCTTCGTGGAGGCCATGCGGGCCGCGGGGGCGGGCGACCTGCGCATCGCCTTCAAACACATCCTGCCCAACGCCATGGGTCCCATCCTGGTGCAGTCGACCCTGCGCATGGGCATCGCCATCGTCACCGCCGCCACCCTCAGTTTCCTGGGCCTGGGCGCCCAGCCCCCGACCCCCGAGTGGGGCACCATGCTCAACGACGCCCGCACCTACTTCATGACCAGCGCCTACCTGGCCATGTTCCCGGGGCTGGCGATCACGGTGTCGGTGATCGCCATCAACCTGGTGGGGGACGCGCTGCGGGATCATCTCGATCCCAAGCTGCGGGAGCGGTAGGCTGAATAATGCTCTCCATCGCATCTGTCCGCCACGCGTTCCGGGCGTTGAAACACCGGAACTTCCAGTTGTTCTGGGTGGGGCAGGGCACCAGCGTCATCGGCACCTGGATGCAGACCACGGCCCAGTCGTGGCTGCTCTACCGGCTTACCCACTCGCCGCTGGTGCTGGGCATCCTGACCGTGGCGCGGTTCGCGCCGTCCCTGGTGGTGGCGCCGCTGGCCGGGCACGTGGCGGACCGCTTCCCCCGGAAGCGGGTGGTGATCATCACCCAGTCCGCCAGCCTGGTGACGGCCACCCTCCTGGCGGTGCTGACCCTCACCGGGACGATCCGGGTGGGGCACATCCTGGCGCTGGCCTTCGTGCAGGGGATCGTGGACTCCATGGACATGACCGTGCGCCAGACCTTCCAGATGGACCTGGTGGGCCCCGAGGACCTGCAGAGCGCGGTGTCGCTCAACGCCGCGGCGTTCAACTCGGCGCGCATGGTGGGGCCGTTCCTGGCCGGGATCCTGATCGCCCAGGTGGGCGAGGGGATCTGCTTCGCCTTCAACGCCGCCAGCTACCTGGCGGTGCTGGTCACGCTGTTCATGATCAAGGTGCCCAAGGCCGCCCCCCAGCGGGTCGGCGAGTCCCCGTTCCGGGCCATCGCCGACGGCATGCGCTACGCCTGGAGCCATCCGGGCATCCGCCGGGTGATGCTGGCCATCGCCATGACCTCGGCGGTGGGCCTGGCCGCCAACACCCTCACCCCGGCCCTGGCCCGGGACGTGCTGGGCACCGGGTCCCGGGGCTACGGGCGGCTGCTGGCCGGGGCCGGCGTGGGCGCCATCCTGGGCGCCCTCATCGCCGCCGGCGCCAACACCTCCCGCCACGCCTTCGTGGTCAACGCCCTGATGCTGGGCGGCATGGGGGTATGCCTCATGGCCCTGGGCATGGCGCGCACCCTGCCCGTGGCGGCGCTGTGCATGCTGCTGGTGGGCAGCATGTCGGCGGTGCAGCTGTCCACCAGCAACGCCTTCATGCAGACCTCCGCCCCGCCGGAGCTGCGGGGGCGGGTGGTGTCCATGTACGTGTGGCTGTTCCAGGGCACCAACCCCATGGGCGGGTTCACCGCCGGGTGGCTGGCGGACCGGGTCGGGATCCCCCACACCATCCTGCTGGCGGGCGCCGCGTGCCTGGCGGCGGGAGCGGCGCTGGGGGTGTCGCTGCAGGTGGTGCGGGCGCGGGTGGCGAGGGGCTGAGGGACGCCCGGGGCCTGGCGCTGGGTCATCAGTCCTCAGGGCGCCAGTTGGATCCCATTGAAGTAGAAATTGACGGGGGTGGTGAGGGGACTGTTGTCCCTGGTCAGGTTCACCAACATCGAGTCGTCATGCGGAATGTAGAGATCGACCCCCGGCTTGATGAAATAGGTCTCCGTGCTGCCGTCGGCGTAGCCTAAGACAAGGGGAACGTTCAAGGGTCCCAGCGTGGTGCTTCTGAGATTGATGGTGAGGTGAGGCGGGTCGCTGCCCGCCTGTCCTTTCTGGGGAACTTGGATGGTCGCATACACACTGCCGCGCCAATGGTTGTTTCCGGTGGTGCCAAAATATCTGCTGGCCTGTAACGTCATTGACGAGGTGATGGTGAGTGCAAAATTGTTGATGGCTGGACCGAGCAGGGGTGCGCCGAAACCACCATCCGGACCTGGTCTCCATTGGTCTTGGTTGTCAGGCGGATAGACCCATTCTTCCTGATCTGCGTGGTCTCTCGGCACGGCGGGCAAGGCGATGATCAGAAACAAAACGGGCAGCAGACTACCTTTCATGGATCCTCCTTGGCAAATCCAACCGGGGAAAAAACCGGGATTGGAGGATTCGATGTATAGGCCCGAGAAATAAATAAACAATACCTGTGGTCTTTCCGCTCAGGATCAGGACCTGGGCGGCGGCGGGGCGTAACCGCCGTCCCACAACCGGTTGCGCGGCGCCGCCGGGCCGCGGAGGATGCCCATGCGCAGCAGGGTCTCGCGCCACTCGTACTTGACCAGGGTCCTCTCCCGGGCCACGCTCTCGGGCTCGAACTCGACGGTGAAGGACGGGGAGTAGACCTCTTCGCCGAAGCCGGTGCCGGGGGCGCTCTTGGCGGTGGACTTCCGCTCCTGCCGGCTGGCCTCGGGAGCGGCGGAGGCGCCGGTGCTGTCCTCGCAGCGGAACCGGCGGATGCCGGGGCTGGACGGGGGCGGGGGACAGGTGAACTTCTCGGGGTACACCGCCATCGCCACCACGCCCATGGCCGAGGTGTCGCCGAACGCGGCGGCGTACGAGTCCTCCACGGTGGTGAAGTAGAACCGGTTGATCTTGTCCTGGGCGGTGCGCCAGCCGGCGAACTCCTGGGTCTCGCCCGGGGAGAGGATGTACATCCGCTCGCCGCTGCCCAGCCAGGATTGTGTGCCGGAGATGATGTTGCGGCCGTCCACGGCGATGACCAGGCCCACCCGGCAGCTGAGGGTGTTGCGCACCCGGATCCGGTAGGACGCGCCGCACACCGCTTCGGCGTAGGCCTTGCGGGTGCCGCCCGGGGCGGAGACCGGGTACAGGGGCAGGGGCCCGGCCTGGTCGGTGCACAGTTCCAGGGTCACCGCGGAGCCGATGGCGCCGGCGGGCGCTGAAGGGCAGGCCAGGATGCCCGCCGCCAGGAAGAAGGGGATGGGTAAGCGCATGGGGTTCTCCTCGCAAGTCGACCCTTTGGACAAGGGGGGCGGGGAGAAAGTTCCCGGAAAGGTTTTACCAGCCGAGGGTCACCAGCACGTCGGGGGCCCGGCCGCCCTCGGGGAGCGGCTGGAGGGTGCGCAGGCCGCCCAGGGCCTGGAGGCGCTTGACCAGGGACGGCAGGGCCGCGGCGGGGACCCTGGCGGCCAGGAGCGGGCTGCCGGGGGCGGGGCGGGCCAGGAACTCGGCCCCGGCCTCCTGGAAGGCCGCTTCCACCTGGGCGGCCGTCCGGGACGGGTCCCGGGGCTCCAGGCGCAGGACCAGGGCGGGCGGGGTCGGGACGGCCTTCTCCTGGGCCGCTTCTCCGGCGGCCAGGGCGCGCTTCCGGACCTGGACCTCCGTGTGGACGGCGCCGGCGCTTCGGGGCGCGGCGGCGTCCAGGCTGGATGCGCCGGCCTCGGGCGCCTGGGCCGCGGTGCCGGGGGCGGGGGCGAAGCTGGTGGCCGGTGGCCGGGGAGCCGCCTCCTCCGCGGCGGGCGGCGCCGCCGGGGCCGGGGCGGCCAGGGTCGGGGCGGAAGTGGCCGGGGCGGGGGCGGGAGCCTTGGGGGCGGGAGCCGGTGCCCAGCCCGCGGGGCCGGACGGGCGGGAACTGCCCACGGTGGGCGGGGCGGGGGCCTCCGGCACCGGGACTTCCTGTCTGGGCTGGGGCTCGGCCTGGATGGCCTGGGTGGTGCGGGAACCCGGGGACCGCAGCACCGCGTACCCGGTCAGGCACAGCACCAGGATGGCCGCGGCCGGCACCGGGGCCAGGCACAGCCACCGGGACAGCCGCCTCCAGCGGGACGGGGCCTGCTCCCGGGCCCGGGCCAGGATCCGCTCCGCCAGCCAGGGCGGGGGCTCCACCTGGGGCAGGGCGCGGATCCGGTCCAGGGTCCGGCGCTGTTCCTCCAGGGCCTGGGCGCACCCGGGGCACTGGTCCAGGTGGGCCCACAGGCGGTCCCGCTGGGCGGCGGTGAGGGTGCCGTCCAGCATCCCGGTGAGCAGTTCCTGGTACTCCCGGCAGGCGCTCATAGGGCCCCCAGGTGGCGCTTGAGGCAGTCCTTGACGCCGTCCCGGGCGCGGAACAGCCGGGAGCGCACGGTGCCGGCGCGCAGTTTCAGGATCTGGCTGATCTCCTCGTAGGAGCGGTCCTGCAGGTCCCGGAGCACCAGCACCTCCCGGAACTCCGCCGGCAGGGCCTGGATGCAGGCTTCCACCCGGGCCCGCACCGCCTGGGCCTCCATGCGCTCCAGGGGGCCGGGCGCAGTAGAGGGCGGATCGGGCCGCACCGGGCCCTGGGGGGTGGCGATGGGGGCGTCCAGGGAGAACGCCTCGTTGCGGCGCAGGCTGGCCAGCCGGGCCAGGCGGTTGCGGGCCTGGTTGAGGGTGATGGCGGTGAGCCAGGTGGAGAACCGGGCTTCGCCCCGGAACCCGGGCAGGCCCCGGTGGGCCGCCAGGAACGCGTCCTGGACCACTTCGCAGGCCTCCTCGAAGTTGCCCAGCATGCGGTAGGAAAGGTTCAGCATGGCCTTCTGGTGGCGGCGCACCAGGATGGCGAAGGCGTCCGCATCCCCGTGGCGGCAGGCCGCAACCAGTTCCCCATCGTCGCCCTCCCCGTCCGTGCCGGACCGCTCCTGGCCATTGGACCCGGCGTCCGGGGCGAAAGTTCCCGAGTCCGCGCCCAGGGACAGGATCCCGGGCAACTCTCCGCCCTGGAAGGGCTGGAAGGCCGGCGGATCCGTGAGGAGAAAATACAGAAAATTCATGGCGATGATGGCCATGATCGGTTCGAGCGCCAGGAGAAGCAAGGCCAAGTCCGAGCCGGGAAGTTTCAGGAACGGGGTGGTAACCCGCTGGGTGAAAAAAAGTTGGCGCATATTCGTTGACAATTTTGGCCAGGAGGGCTAACGTCCAGCCAACCACGTTTTACGTATAAGTCTTACAAACATTCACCCACGTCCGGGCCGCAGGTCCAGAGTCGGGTCCGGCCTTCCCCCGACAGGGTCCAGGCCGCCCCGGATCCACCCTGCCGGCCTTCCACCACTGCGCTCCAGGCCACTCAGGCGAACCGGCCAAATTCCTTGGGAGGGGGCATGTATTTCCAGAACTACAACCCATTCGGCAACGCCTTCCTGTCCACCCTGGTGGCGGCGCTGCCCATCCTGACCCTGCTCTACTTCATCGCGCTGCACCCGCACCGGGACAAGGAGGGGAACAAGCACCTGGGCATCTCCGCGCCCTACGCGGCCTTCTGCGGCGTCATCATGGCCTTCGTGGTGTCCTGCATTGCGTTCGGGATGCCCATCGCCTCGGCCGTCTCGGCCTTTGTCTTCGGGACCCTGTCCGGCTTCCTGGGCATCATCTGGATCGTCCTGTCGGCCATGTTCCTCTACACCATGACGGTCATCACCGGGCAGTTCGAGATCGTCAAGGAGTCCATCGTCCACATCTCCTTCGACCGCCGGCTGCAGGTGCTGCTGATCGCCTTCTCCTTCGGCGCCATCATCGAGGGCACCTCGGGCTTCGGCACTCCGGTGGCCATTGCCGGCGCGGTCATGGTGGGCCTGGGCTTCCGCCCCTTCCAGTCGGCCGTGCTCAACCTGCTGGCCAACACCGCCCCGGTGGCCTGGGGCGCCATCGGCACGCCCATCGTCGTCCTGGCCCAGGTGAGCGGCCTGGACCAGCTCACCCTGTCCGCCATGGCCGGCCACCAGCTGCCGTTCTGCTCCATCCTGGTGCCGTTCTGGCTGATCGCCGTGTTCGTCAAGATGGAAGGCGGCAAGTGGAAGGAAGTGTGGGAAGTCTGGCCCGCCGCCCTGTGTTCCGGCGGCTCTTTCGCCGTGGTCCAGTGGTTCGCCTCGGGCTGGGCCCCCACCCACCTCATGACCGACGTGCTCGCGGGCGTGGTCTCGGTCATCACCACCGCCCTGTTCCTGCGCTTCGTCTGGCACCCCAAGACCCGCTTCCTGCTCAAGTCAGAGCGGATCGAGGGCAAGACCTCTGAAACCATCGACCTCTCCACTTGGAAGTACCCCTACACCGTGGGCCAGACCCTCCGCGCCTGGATGCCCTGGGTGTTCCTGATCGCCTGCTGCGCCATCTGGGGCATGCCGTCCTTCAAGAAGTTCCTGGACGGCCTGCTCTCCGGCGTGAAGTTCGAGACCTCCTTCCTGGGCTCCAAGTTCGGCGGCACCCTGTCGCTGCCCGCCTGGGACATGCCCGCCCTGCACCTCATGGTCCAGCGCACCCCGCCGGTCGCCCCGGCCGGGGCCAAGCCCGAGGCCGCGCGGTTCGTCATCAACTGGCTGTCCGCGGCCGGCACCGGCGTGTTCGCCGGCGCGCTGCTCTCCGGCATCTGGCTGCGCCTGACCTCGGCCCAGTGGGGTGAGGCCTTCAAGCGCACCCTCAAGCGCATGAAGACCCCCGTCCTGGTCATCGGCCAGGTGCTGGGCCTGGGCTTCCTCACCCGCTACTGCGGCACCGACGCGGTCATCGGGCTGGCCTTCACCAGCGCGGGCGTCCTGTATCCGTTCTTCGCGGCCTACCTGGGCTGGCTGGGCGTGTTCCTCACCGGCTCCGACACCGCCGCCAACGCCCTGTTCGGCAGCCTCCAGCGCATCACCGCCCAGCAGCTGCACCTCAACGAGGTGCTCACGGTGGCCACCAACTCCACCGGCGGCGTCATGGGCAAGATGATCGACGCCCAGTCGATCATGGTGGCCTGCGCCGCCTGCTACGACGATCCCAAGGAACGGGTCCACGCCCTGGGGCCGATCTTCCGCAAGGTGTTCTGGCACTCCCTGGCCGGCGCCGCGGTGATCGGCATCATCGCCATGCTCCAGGCCTACGTCTTCACCGGGCTGATCCCGTCCAAGGGCAGGGCGGCCATCCAGGCCGAGAATCCGGCCAAGATCGCCGCCGTGGGCCCGGTGGCGGGGCCGCCCCCCGCGCCCAAGCCGTAGGATCCTGTATCGTCCCGCGGAGCCCCGGCCGGAGCCGGAGCTCCGCGGGGTTTTATCCCGATGGCCTCTCAGCTACCTCGCTGATCACTGGAACGCCAGGAAGTCCTTGGGGTTGTTGAGGGAGACCCGGGCCCGCTTGTCCCCCTCGCCCCCTCCGGTGGAGCCCGCGTAGACCAGGGTCAGGGGCCCCCCGGCTGTCTGGGTGAAGGTGGCGGAGAACATGTTGTACGGGTTCCCGGTCTCCACGAAGCTCAGCTCCAGGGCCAGGTTCCGGTTCCTCGGGTCGGGCGCGAAGGCGAACCGGTACTGGCCCGGGGCCAGGTCCACGCACTCGCCCGCCAGGCCGAGGGGATCCAGCTTCTTCACCAGGGACCCGTCCGCCTGCTTCACCACCAGGGACCCGGACCGGGTGTCCGGGGCGACCACGTAGAGGCGGCAGCCCACGTCCAGGGTCACCACCTTGTCCTCGCTGGGGGTGGTGGGGTGGGAGGGGATCGCCGGGGCGGCCAGCAGGGCCCCCGACAGCAGGGTGGCGGACAATCTCATGGTTCCCCTCGGAAGCGGAGCCGGTTGACGGGCGTCGTTCGGCCTGGAACGAAGATAATATAATTAATTAGTTAATGCCGTCAAGGTGGTCCGTGAACCAGGACCGGCCCGGACGTACCCTCTCAAAGCCCCCGTTCGTTTGTCGTATAATCCCAGAGACACCGGCCAGGACCTTCCCCTCAAATCGGCTATAAAATACTATTACCTTCCCTCCGGCGTTCCCCCGCCCCTTGCCCAGGACGCTCCCGTGCCCGCACCGAACCGCTCCAGCATGTTCCAGAACACCGCCTACGCCCTGCTGCGCGCCGTCTGCGGCCTCTGCTTCAGCCTGCACGGGATGCAGAAGCTGTTCGGGCTGTTCGGGGGCACGCGCCCGTCGGTCCTGTCCCAGCTGTGGTTCGGCGGGATCATCGAGCTGAGCTGCGGGCTGGCCATGGCCCTGGGCCTGGCCACCCGCTGGGCGGCCCTCCTGGCCAGCGGCACCATGGCCGTGGCCTACCTCCAGTTCCACTGGAAACTGAGGCTGGGCGCGGCGTTCCTGCCGCTGGTCAACAAGGGCGAACTGGCCCTGGTGTACTGCTTCCTGTTCCTCTACTTCGCCGCCCGGGGCAACGGGGCCTTCTGCCTGGGCAAGCGCGGCTGAATCCGGAGAGAATGCCTGGTCGGGGGTCGAGCCGGCGGGAGGAGGGACCATGACCACCAGGACCGTGATCGGGATCGTAGGGGACCGGGATCCGGGCAACCGGACCCACCTGGCCACTGAGGCGGCCCTGGGCCACCTGGCCGAGCCGGCGGCGTTCGAGTGGGTGCCCACCGAGGACGTGGGGGCCGATCCGGGTTCCCGCCTGGCCGGGTTCCAGGGCCTGATCATCGCCCCGGGCAGCCCCTACCGCAGCATGGAGGGCGCCCTGGCGGCCATCCGCCACGCCCGGGAGCGCAAGGTGCCGGTGCTGGGGACCTGCGGCGGGTTCCAGCACATGGTGGTGGAGTTCGCCCGCAACGTGCTGGGGATCGTGGACGCGGACCACGCCGAGACCAACCCTGCCGCGCCCAGGCTGGCGGTCACGCCGCTCACCTGTTCCCTGGCCGGCCAGAGCCACCCGGTGCGGGTGGTGCCGGGCACCTTCGCCGCCGGGCTCTACCGGTGCGAGACCACGGTGGAACCGTTCTACTGCAACTACGGCCTGAACCCGGATTTCCGCCCCCAGCTGGAGGCGCGCGGCCTGGTGGTGAGCGGCTTCGGGGAGGACGGGCGCGAGCGCATCATCGAACTGCGCGGCCACCCATTCTTCCTGGGCACCCTGTACGTCCCCCAGGCCCGTTCCCGGCCGGGCGAGCCCCATCCGCTGGTGGCCGGACTGGTGGCGGCGGCGCGGGGCTAGACTCCAGGTCCGGGCTCCGCCCGGGCCTGGAGTGGGGGCGTGGGGGGACGTAGAGCGAGCGACGCGAGCGGGCGGTCCCCCCACCCAGCTATTGCTGCGCCAGGATGTGCACCGCGCCCAGGCCGTCCACGGTGACCCGGCACCCGAACAGGGCCGAGGCCTGGTCGCACAGGACCCGGATGCCCTTGCCGGGCTCAGGCAGCAGCAGGTAGCTCTGGCCGTCGTCCCCGGTGATGGTCCAGTGGCCCTCGCGCTGATCGATCATGGCGGTGCCCCGGCTCTGGACCGAGCCCCTGACCTCCACCGGGAAGGAGCCGGACTCCAGGGCCAGGCCCTGGGCCGGGGCCGGGACCCAGGCCAGGGTCGCCCGGGCGCCGCTGCGCCAGGTCACGGTCATCCGGCCTTCCTGGAACTCCACCGCGCCGTACTCGTTCTCGCTGGTGGGCAGGAACATGTCCTTGCCGGCCCAGGCGAAGGCCCCGTATCCCCCCCGGATGGAGAGGGTGAGCTGGTCGCCCTCGAAGCCCACCTCCGCCATGCCCGCCTCGGACGCATACAGCCCGGGCACGGGGCGGTCCTCCTCCGGGATCGGGAGGATGACCGAGGGCACCTGGAACTCCGGCCGGGGCAGGTTCAGCTCCTGCTCGGCCCAGGTCTCGACCAGGGCACGGGCGATGCGCTTGAGGTCGTAGAGCCCGGCCGGGTCGTGCCAGGTCTGGGTCACCACCACGCCCATGCCCCGGTCCGGCAGGAGCAGCACGTAGGTCTGGTGGGTGATCGCCGAGCCGTAGACCCAGGCCACTCGGCCCAGGTGGGCCAGGCGGTAGTCGGTGAGGTTCCAGCCCAGGCCGGTCTCGAAGCCCTGCCGGTCCAGCTGGCCGGGGATGGCCGGCTCCAGGATCCGGCGCACCAGCCGGGACGGCAGGGCGGCGCCGGGGAGGTCCGCGTAGCCCGCCAGCAGCGCCGATCCCCCCGCGGTCAGGTCGCCCAGGGTGGTGCGCAGGGACAGGGAAGGACACATGGGCGGCAGCAGGCTCTCCACCAGGCGGGGATCGTAGCGGGTGCCTTCGGGGAAGTAGAACGGCACGGTCTTGGCGGCTTCCGGGGGGGCCACGCAGGCGGAGGCGGTCATGCCCAGGGGCTGCAGCACCTCGGTGGCGAGGACGCGAGTCCAGGGCTGGCGGCGGGTGTGCTGCAGGAGCAGGCCCAGCAGGTCGTTCATGCCGCAGGACCAGGACTGCCGGAACCCGGGCGGGAAGCGGTCGGCCCTGGCGGCCAGGGCCGGCAGCAGGTTGCGCTCCAGCCGGTAGCCGGGCACCAGGCGGGGGATGATGTCCACCCGCCCGGTGGCCTCGGCCGCCACCGTCCCCACCTGCAGCCGCGCGACCTCGGCCAGATGCCCCCGGCCGGCGCCCTTGGCCCCGAGCGCGGGCAGGTAGGAGCCGAGGGTGCGACGGAAGTCCAGAAGGCCCTGGTCGGCCAGGTGGGCCGCGGCCAGGATGACGAACCGCCCGGTCAGTTCGCCCACCATCACGGGGGTGTCCTGGGTGAACGGGATGGGCCGGCCCGAAGGCCCGCTGGTGTAGGACCAGGCTTGGCCCCGGGCGGTGAACAGCGCCGTCCCGAAGCCGCCCCGGTCGATCTGGTGCTCGGCCTGGATCAGGTCGTCCAGGGCGTCACGGGTGGGCTGGCGCAGGGGCGGGACCGGGGCGGCCGGGGCGGCCGGTGCTGCCGGGGCCAGGACCAGGACGATTCCCGCCAGGACCAGGCGGCGCAGGACGGTGGACATGCGGTGCCTCCTTCCGCTCACAGGTACGACCAGAGCGCGCTTCCCGCCCGGCGCCGCTTCACGCCCTCGTACCAGCGGCAGAAGGGGAACAGCAGCGCCAGCCCCAGCGCCCAGGCCGCGTACACCGCGCCCAGGTGGAAGCCGAGGCCGGGCGGATACGGCCGGGCGAAGTGCACCACCGCCCGCCAGGGCTTGCCGGCGGCGGCGTGGAACAGCACCGCCAGGCCGTGGGCCACCGGCCACTGGAGCAGGTAGAAGAACAGGGGGACCCGGCCCAGGGTGACCAGGGCCCGGCCCGGGAAGCCGGCGGCGCGGCCCTCCCGCCAGGCCAGGAGCAGCAGCCCGGGGCCCAGGGTCATCAGCAGGTAGAGCAGGCTGGGCGGGTACTTGACGGTGTTGACGAAGGACAGGACGGTCCGGAACGGGGTGGCCTGGGCGGTCCAGGGGGCCGCGTCCCCGTAGAGGTTCCAGGCCCGCAGCAGCAGGAAGGCCAGGATGCACAGCCCGCCCAGCCCCAGCAGGGCCCGCCGGCGCCGCTCCGGTTCCCACTGGTAGATCCCGCCCAGGCAGTAGCCCAGGGCCATCACCGCGGGCCAGGGGATCACCGGGTAGAGCATGTACACCCGCGGGAACGGTGTCCCGAACGGGGCGATGAGCCCGCCCTGGTGCAGGGTGATCCAGAGGGCGGCCCAGGCCCCGGGCGGCCCCGCCTGGCCGCCCCGCCAGGCCGGGACCAGGAGCCCGTCCAGCAGGTTGTGCCCGCACACCACCGCCAGGGCCAGGCCCAGGAGCCAGGCCCGGGGCAGGCGCACCAGGAAGGACATGAGGATCATGCTGACGCCCAGCACCCAGATCACCTGGGCCATCAGGGCGTGGGACCAGGGGTCCCAGCGGAAGTCGGAGCCCAGGGCCACCAGGGTGAATTCGCACACCACCAGCCAGAGGCCGCGGGTCCAGAGGAAGTGCCGCACCGTGTCCGGGTCCCGGCCGCGCCGGAACTGGAAGTGGATGCCCAGCCCGGCCAGGAACACGAACAGCGGCGCGCAGAAATGGGTGATCCACCGGGTCAGGAAGGTGGCCGAGCTGATCACCGCGAGGTCCGTCGCCCGGTGCCAGAAGGATTCGGCGTGCATGAAGTCCCGGGTGTGGTCGATCACCATCAGGACCATCGCCAGGCCCCGCACCCAGTCGATCGCCTCCACCCGGGGTCCGGCGGAGGCCGGAGCGGGCGGCGCCTGTTCAAGTGGCAGTGCGGGCATGTGGACGTCCCTTTCCGGTCCGGCCGGGCGTGGAAGTTGTGGGGAGCTGCAGGCAGGCCATTATTCCACGCCCGGACCTCCCGGGCGACTCGCTTCAGATGCCCATCAGAAGGAGCGCTCCGGAAGGTTCCTCCTGGACCGGCGGGGCGCCCGGGAACAGCTTCGCCCGGAGCTCCTCCAGCCTGGGCAGGCGCTCCCAGGTGAACGCTTCGCCCTCCCGGCCGAAGTGGCCGTAGGCGGCGGTGGGCAGGTAGCGCGGGGCGCGCAGCGCCAGGTCCCGGAGGATGCCCGCCGGGCGGAAGTCGAACAGCTCGCGCACCGCCTGCTCGGCGGTGGCTTCCGGGACCCGCCCGGTGCCGTGGAAGTCCACCAGCAGGCTCACCGGCTCGGCCACGCCGATGGCGTACGCCACCTGGATGGTGCAGCGCCGCGCGGCGCCGGCCGCCACCAGGTGCTTGGCCACCCAGCGGGCCGCGTAGCCGCCGGAGCGGTCCACCTTGCTGGGGTCCTTGCCGCTGAAGGCGCCCCCGCCGTGGGGGCAGGCTCCGCCGTAGGTGTCCACGATGATCTTGCGGCCGGTGAGGCCGGTGTCCCCGGCGGGGCCGCCGATGACGAACGCGCCGGTGGGGTTGATGAAGACCTTCGCCTGGGACATGGCCTCCGGCCCCAGCACCGGGACCAGGATCTCCTCCCGCACGGCCTCGTGCAGCCGGGCCTCGGGGATGCCGTCGTCGTGCTGGGTGGACAGCACCACCGCGTGCACCCCCACCGGCAGGCCGTCCCGGTAGCGCAGGGTGACCTGGCTCTTGGCGTCCGGGCGCAGGAAGGGGATCTTGCCGGATTTGCGCACCTGCGCCTGCCGGGCCACGAGGCGGTGGGCCAGGGCGATGGCGGCCGGCATCAGCTCCTGGGTCTCCCGGCAGGCGTAGCCGAACATCATCCCCTGGTCGCCGGCGCCCTGTTCGCCCCGGGCCCGCTCCACCCCCTGGTGGATGTTGTCGCTCTGGGCGTTCAGCACCAGGCTGAGCCGGTGGTCGTCCGGGTCGAAGCCGTTCTCGCGGGTGTAGCCGATGCCGCGGACCAGGTCCCGGGCCAGGCCGGGGATGGCGCCCTCCAGGGCGACGAACAGGTCCGGAATCTCCGCCCGGAATTCGCCGGCAACCGTGAGGGAACGGTGGGCGATCAGCACTTCGCAGGCCACCTTGGCCCGGGGGTCGCGCTCCAGGCACCAGTCCAGCACCGCGTCGGAGATCTGGTCCGCCACTTTGTCGGGATGGCCTTCGGAAACGGATTCGGAGGTGAAAAGGCTTTCGCGCATGGCGTCCTCGCTGTTCCTCTCTTTCAGGTTGCGTCCTGCGCATGGGATCTCGCGATCCTGGGCACCGCGGCACTTGCCCGGTTGCCGGACCCCTGGGGGGCCACTCCTCATGCCGGTCCAGGATATAGCCGATCTGGACGGGCGGCAAGCTGTGGCCGTCCGGCCCGCTTTGGACTAGGCTCCTAGGAAGGAGGACATCATGTCGCTGCACGGACGCACCATCCTCGTCACCGGCGCCAGCCGGGGCATCGGCGCTGCCATCGCCCGGCGGCTCGGGACCCAGGGCGCCGCGGTGGCGGTGAACTACCTGCAGAACGAGGCCGCGGCCAAGGAGGTGGTTGCGGCCATCCTGGCCGGGGACGGCAAGGCGGTGGCCCTCCGGGCCGACGTGCGCGACCCCGCCCAGGCGGCGGCGCTGGTGCGCCAGGCCGAGGCCCAGCTGGGCCCGGTGGACACCCTGGTGCTCAACGCCAACATGAGCTTCCCCGTGGCCCCGTTCACCGAGATGCCGTGGGAAGGCTTCCAGCAGAAGCTGCTGGGCGAGCTGGGCTCGGCCTTCCACCTGTGCAAGGCCGCGGTCCCGGGGATGGTCCAGCGCGGCCGGGGGTGCATCATCGCCATCAGCTCCGGCCTGTCCCGCCAGCCGGGGGCGGGCTTCTGCGCCCACACCACCGCCAAGTCCGGGCTGGACGGGTTCATGAAGGCCCCGGCCCTGGAACTGGGGCCCCAGGGGATCCGGGTCAACGTCGTGGCGCCCGGGCTGGTGGAGACCGACGCCACCGCCTTCATCCCCGCCCCGGCCAAGGCCGCCGCGGGCAGCCGCCTGCCCCTGCGCCGGATCGGGCAGCCCGAGGACGTGGCCGGGATCGTGGCCCTGGTGGCCTCGGACGACGCGGGCTACCTCACGGGGCAGTACCTGTCCGCCGGGGGCGGCGGCCTGATGCTCTGAGCGCGAGCGAACGGAGGGGATCCCATGGACTGGCGCAACGAGTTGGAACGAAGCCTGGCCGGACACCGGGAGGCGATCCTCAGGTTCACCCAGGACCTGGTCCGGATCCCCAGCGAGAACCCCCCGGGCAACGCCTACCGGGAGTGCCTGCAGCGAGTGGGCCGGGAGCTGGACCGGCTGGAGATCCCGTACCGGATCGTGGAGACCCCCGGGTTCCCCGACCACCCCCGGGCCAACCTGCTGGCCTTCGTGGGCGAGGGCGGGCCGGTCCTGTACTTCCACGGGCACTACGACGTGGTGCCGGCCCAGCGCCCGGAGCAGTTCCAGCCCCAGGTGCGGGAGGGCGCCCTGTACGGGCGCGGTTCCGCAGACATGAAATCCGGGCTGGCGGCCATGATCTACGCCGCCCACTTGCTGGGGCGCTCCGGCGCGCCCCTCAAGGGGCGGATCGGGCTGTGCGTGGTGGCCGACGAGGAGACCGGAGGCCAGGGCGGCTCCCGCCACCTCCAGGAGATCGGGCTGCTGGGCCGGGACGCGGTGGCCATGCTCACCCCCGAACCCACCAGCGGGGTGGTCTGGAACGCCAACCGGGGCGCGGTCACCCTGCGGGTCACCGTGCGCGGCCGCCCGGCCCACGTGGGCCTCCAGCACCAGGGCGTCAACGCCTTCGAGCGCATGCTGGACGTGGCCGGGGCCCTGCGCGAGCTCAAGGCCGAGGTGGAGCTCCGGCGCACCACGTACAAGGTCGTCCCCGAGGAGGCGGCCCACTCCATCCTCATGCTGGGCGGGCGGGTGGAGGGCGGCACCAACTTCAACGTGGTGCCCGAGCGGTGCTCCTTCACCCTGGAACGCCGGTTCAATCCCGAAGAGGACTTCGACACCGAGAAGGCCCGGCTGACGGCGGTGCTGGACCGGATGCGGGAGCGGGGCATCGACCTGGAGGTGGAGATGCTGCAGGAATGCCGCTCCAGCGGCGTGTCCCCGGACCAGCCCGCGGCCGTGGCGCTGGCGGAGACCATCGAGAGCGTCACCGGGCGCCGGCCCGAGTTCGAGCTGTGCCCGGGGAGCCTGGAGATCCGCTGGTACGCCCAGCAGGGGATCCCGGCCTTCGCCTACGGCCCGGGGCTGCTGGAGGTGGCCCACGGGCCGGAGGAGTGGGTGGAGATCGAGCAGGTGTACCGGCACACCCTCATCTACGCGCTGTACGCGGCGCGGATGCTGGGCTAGATAGCTCCGGGGAAACTCAGCCGAGTTCCAGCACCGCCAAGCCTTCGGCCTGAGCGGCCGCGCGCAGCCGGTCGTTGATACAGACAAACAGGATCGGGCTTCCGGGTAGCGCGGGGGCCAGGTCGCGCAGCCGGCGGGACAGGTGCACGACGGCGGCCAGGTGAAGCCCTTGGCTGGACCCCAGGCCGTGGCGCGCCATGAGGACCGTGGCCCCGCCGATCAACAGGTCCGCAGGGATCCGGCGGAAGTCTCCGGCGTCGCGATGGTATTGCGCCAGGATCGATTCCAGGTGGGCCACCTCCCCGCCCGCCCCGAGCAGGCGGAGCAGGATTTCCGTCAACTCCAGGTCCAGATGGGCCGCGACGGCGATCCCTTCCTCCGCCAGGACCGGCTCCCCAAAACGCCGCCCGGCCGCTCCGGCGGTTCAGAACCAGCCTTGCTCCACCCCGCAGGCGGCGCACACGGCGCGGATCTCTTCCGCGCCCAGCCCTTCGCTGGGCTCGCCGGCGGCCAGGTTCAGGTACTCGTACCGGGCGGCGGCCTCGGCGTACTCGATCAGGTCGGTGGCCCGCTGCACCGAGTCCTCCGAGCGGGACATCACCCCGTGCCGGGCCCACAGGACCACCTGGTGGGTCCGGCACAGGGTCGCGTTCTGGAGGCTCAGCTCGGCCGAGCCGGGTACCTGGAAGGGGGCGAAGCCGATGCCCTCGGGCAGGTTGAGGATAGTCTCCGGCTGCCAGCGCAGGAGGCGCGCGTTCAGGAAGCGCGGGTCCTGGTAGCGGGGGATGTGGCTGAGGAAGGTGAGGTGGGGGGGCTGGGCGTGGACTACCGCATGGAAGCCCGCGCCCGCGGCCATGCGGTCCCGGTGCACCGCCAGGTGGGAGTTGAACTCGCTGGTGACCTGCCGGAAACCGCGCTCGGGGGCGGTGAACATGGCCGCGGTGGTCCCGCCGGGATCCACCACCAGGCAGGCCAGGTTGGCGCCGGGCCGGGCCTGGATCTCCCGCAGGCGCCGCCCGGAGCCCGAGACGACCAGGGTGGCCCCGGCCAGTCCGGGCACCGCCAGGGGCAGGGGGACCCGCTCCTCCAGGGGGAACGCCCCGCGCACCTCCAGGGCGCCGCGCAGGCAGACCGAGAGGTTGCCGGCCGCGCCCTCGCAGGCGCCCAGGTCCGCCAGGCGCCAGCCGCAATCGCCGAGGGCGTCCAGGAGGGTCTCGAGGCTGGGGCTGGGCTCGGTCATGGCTTCCTCGGAGCAGACCTCCATCCTAGTGCAGCGCGGGGAGGGCCGATCAAGTTTCCGGACGTCGGCCGCGCCGCACTACGGCCTCCCGGCCGCCGCGCGGGAGGGGAAGGGATGCTTCATACCTCCGCCACCAGGTCGATCTCCACCTTCGCCCCCTTGGGCAGGGCGGTGACCTGGGAGACGCTGCGGGACGGCTTGGCCGCGCCGAGCATGCGCTCGTAGACCTTGTTGCAGGCCGCGTAGTCGGCCAGGTCGGTGAGGTAGAGGGTGGCCTGGGCCACCCGCGGCCAGTCGGTACCGGCCGCGCGGAGGATGGCGGTGAGGTTCTTGATCACCTGCTCGGTCTGGGCCTCGATGCCGCCGCCGAGGAACTCGCCGGTCTCGGGGACCAGGGCGATCTGGCCGGAGGTGAACAAGAGGTTGCCGACCACGTTGCCGTGGCGGTAGGGCCCGAGGGCCTTGGGGGCGTTGGGGGCGTCGATGGGTCGCATGGGACCTCCTGGGAACCTAGGAATCCTGTTCGAACATGAAGCGGATGGCCTCCTGGATCAACCTGGGCGTGGCCACCAGCAGATCCTGACGGTGCACCCGTTCGGTGAGCTGGTGGAAGTCCTTGCCCCAGGGGCCGATGTTGATGCAGGGCATGGCGTTGGCGCGGATGGCCGGGAACGGGAGGGTGTACGCGGGGCCGTGCAGGGGCATGTTGGGGACCACGGTGCGCTCCAGGTCGGGGCCGTGCTGCAGGGAAGAGTAGCTCAGGTCCGAGATGCCGGTGAAGAAGGCTTCGGTGGTCCAGCGCTGGCCCAGGCTGTCGGCGGCGAACCGGACCAGGTGGGCGGCCACGGCCGTGCCCCGGGCCCCGGGGCCGCCGAAGGCCGCGTTGGTGACGCTGGGGTAGTAGGGAGGGATGAACCCCAGCACCATCAGCGGGCCCTGGCGCCCGGTCCGGTCCAGCAGGCCCTCCACCAGGTCCCAGGTGGCCTGGGGCATGGTCCGGAGACCCTGGCGCACGTTCTGGACCGCGCGCTCCAGGTCCGGGTCCGGACCTGCCGGCACCGCCAGGTCCTGGAACCGCAGCACCGGCACCCGCCAGGGCAGGGGCGCGGCGGGCTCGTCCCGCAGGCTCCGGTAGCGGGCATGGCTGCGGCCCACGTCCGCCAGCACCTGGCCGGCCGCCGCGGCGCAGGTCCGTTCCAGGTGGACCAGGAGGTCCGCCGGGGACCGGTCCAGGCACAGGACGTTGAAGCAGGCGAAGGCGCTGCGGGGCAGGGTGACGTCGTAGCGGGTCTTGCTGTCCTTCAGGAACAGGCAGGTGGGAGGCAGAGTCACCTCCCCCCCATGCCGGTCGCACAGTTCCGGATCCAGTTCGATCCGGCGCACCGCCTCGATCAGCAGCGAGACCGGGTTCAGGCCGGTGAACACCTGCCCGGCGTGGGCGGCCACGCCCCGGGCGTAGATGAACGGCAGGATCTTGCCCACCGATCCTTCGGACAGCACCCCCACTTCCGGGTCGGTCCGCGTGTGGGGTTCGGAGTTGATCATCAGGCGGTATTCCAGCCCGAACCGCCGGCGCAGCGCATCCAGCACCTCCGCCCCGTGGCGCATGCCCAGGGAAAGGTTCTCCTCGTCGGGAACGGCCAGGAGCAGGAGGCTGCCCTCGCGGTCCGGCTCCCGGCAGAAGCGCCGCAGCAGGGCCAGCTGGATGGCGGCGCCTCCCTTCATGTCGCAGGCGCCGTGGCCGAACAGGAAGGCGCCCGAGTCCAGGTCGGCCCGGGCTTCCGGGCTCAGGGCGTCCCGCTCGGCGCGCAGGGCGGCGGCCAGGACGGCCGGGTTGCGCGCGCTCCCGGCCAGGTGGCGGTAGTCCTCCGTGCCCACCGTGTCGCTGTGGTGGAGCAGGACCACCGTGGCCGGCGCCGAGCCCCGGACCAGGGCCCAGGAGACCGAGCGGCCCAGGGGGTCGTCCGGGACGAGGCTCGCGCCCTGGTGATCGGGATGGTCCCGGAAGTAGGCTTCCGAGGCCAGACAGTCCCGGATGAACCCCGCCGCGCCGGCTTCCAGGGCGGTGGCGGTGTCGGTGGGCACGGCCAGGTAGCGCTGCATCAGGTCCAGGATCTCCGTTTCGAGCGTCTGGATCATGGCCGTCTGGCCTCCTGCAAAAGGGTTCCGAAACCGGGGGACGAAAGGAAGATTTATCTGATATGGTAATGGGATACCAACCAGATATTAAGATCCATCTGTGCCCACGGAGGTTCTCATGAGTAGTTTGCTCCTGGTCAACGGGCGTTTACATACCCAGGATCCGGCCTTCCCCCGGGCCACCGCCCTGGCCATCCGCGACGGGCGGATCCTGGCGGTCGGAAACGACGACGAGATGAAGGCGCTGGCCGGACCCGGCGCCCGCACCATCGACCTGCGCGGGCGCCGGGTGCTGCCGGGGCTCACCGATGCCCATTTCCACTACTACGACTGGGCCCTGGGCCGGCGCCGGGTGATGCTGGCCGGGGTGCCCTCCCTGGGCCAGATGGTGGAGCGGTTGGCCCAGGCGGCCCGGAAGGCCCTCCCGGGCGCGTGGATCCTCGGCCAGGGCTGGAACGAGACCGAATGGCCCGAACGGCGCCTCCCGTCCCGCGCCGACCTGGACCCGGCCGCCCAGGACCATCCGGTCCTGTTCTGGCGCAGCGACCTGCACCTGGCGGTGGCCAACTCGGCGGCCCTGCGCGCGGCCGGGATCGACCAGAACACCCCGGATCCGCCCATGGGGAAGCTCGACCGGGACGCCGCCGGCAGGCCCACGGGGATCCTGCGCGACCTGGCCATCAACCTGGTCACCTCGCGGATGCCCGAACCCCCCGAGGCGGAGGTGGTGGGGGCGTTCCAGGACGGTTTCCCGGTGCTGCACAAGATGGGCCTGACCGGGATCCAGGACCAGCGCCTGATGGGCGGACTGGACGGGCCCCCGGCCTTCCGGGCCTGGCAGGCCCTGGAAGCGGACCGGGCGATCGGGGTGCGCGTGTGGATGAACATTCCGGGCGAGTTCATGGGGGAGGCCATCGCCCTCGGGCTGCGCACCGGCATGGGCGGTGAGTGGTTGCGGGTGGGCCACTGCAAGTACTTCTCCGACGGCGCCCAGGGGGTGCACACCGCCTGGATGCTCGATCCGTATTCGGACGAGGGGGGCACGGGCCTCCAGCTGACGCCCATCGAGGCCATCGAGGCCGACCTGCGCCGCGGCCACGACGCCGGCCTGGCCATCGCCGTCCACGCCATCGGGGACCGGGCCGTGCGGGAACTGTCCCTGGCCTTCCAGCGGGTGCTGGGTGATCCCAAGCCGGGCGCGGCCGCGCCGCGGGCGCCGCACCGGATCGAGCACCTGCAGTTGGCGCAGGCCGAGGACCTGGAACGGGTCGCCCGGCTGGGGGTCATGGCCTCGGTGCAGCCCATTTCCGTGCCCGACGACATCCCCATGATGGCCCCCACCATCGGACCCCGCACCCGCTACGCCCATGCCTGGAAGTCCATGCTGGAGGCGGGGGTGAAGCTCGCGTTCGGCTCCGACGCCCCGGTCTCCGACCCCAACCCCTTCCTGGGCATCCACGCCGCCGTGACCCGCTGCCGGCTCGACGGCAGCCCCGAGGGCGGCTGGCACCCGGAGCAGCGGCTGACCGTGGCCGAGGCGGTGTGGGCCTATTCCATGGGGCCTGCCCTGGTCACCGCGCGCCAGGGCGACCTGGGCAGCCTCAGCCCGGGCAAGCTGGCCGACCTGGTGGTGCCCGACCTGGACATCTTCCAGGCGGAGCCCGCGGCCATCAAGGACGCCAAGCCGGTCCTCACGGTGTTCGCCGGCGAGGTGGTGCACGAGAACGCGTAGATCTCTACCCCCCGGGCCGTGTTCGAGCAACCCGGCCCCCAATCCTAAAGGAGCAACAAATGAAGTTCAGCTCAAGGCACTGCCTGGGAGTGTTGTCGGGCGCCCTCCTGTCAACCCTCCTGCCCCTGTCCGCGGCCTCGAAAGGGACCCTGGTCATCGGCCACGTCACCACCCTGACCGGGTCCGACAGCTACATCGGCCCAGGCGCGGTCCCCGCGCTGGAAGACGAGGTGGCCAAGATCAACGCCGCCGGCGGCATCAACGGCTGGAACCTCAAGGTCATCAGCTATGATGGCCAGTCCCTGCCGGCCGAGTGCGTGGCCGTCACCAAGCGCCTGATCGACCAGGACAAGGTCATCGGCATCATTGGCCCCAGCTTCTCCGGCGCCGGCATCCCCATGGCCAAGATCGCCGACGACTCCAAGGTGCCGATCATCGCCACCACCGCCACCAACATAAACGTCACCATAGACCAGTCCGGCAAGATCCACCCGTACATGTTCCGGGTCTGCTTCATCGACCCGTACCAGGGCACGGCCCTGGCGGACTACTGCTACAACAAGCTGGGCAAGCGCAGGGCGGCCTTCATCACCGACGTGGCCTCCCCCTACACCGTGGCCCTGCACCAGTTCTTCCGGGAACGGTTCACGAAGCTGGGCGGCCAGATCGTGTGCGACGAAGGCTACAACAAGGGCGACCAGGAGTTCCGCGCCCAGCTGGCCAAGGTCAAGGCCTCCAAGGCCGACGTGCTGGTGTCCTGCGGCGACAACTACAAGGATCCCGGG
>JBELAL010000037.1:0-53497 GCA_049508835.1 Holophaga sp.
CGCGGGGTGAGCGCCAGCGAACCGAAGTTCGAATCTTCTCGCGTCGACCAATATTAAGCACGGAGGGCGGACCCCTAAGTCCGCCCTTTTTCTTGCCGGGAGGAAAGATTCGAACTTCCGAGGGTGAATGTCGAGATCATGCGGGCTTTCGTCCGGCTCCGGGAGATCCTGGCTTCCAACCACGAACTGGCAAGGAAGCTGGATACCCTGGAACAGAATCATGACGCCCAGTTCAAGGTTGTCTTCGAGGCCATTCGCCAGTTGATGTCGTCGCCAATCCGAGAGAAGAGAGCCATCGGGTTTGGCCAGGGCGAGTGAGCGACCTCAAATGTCCGTCCGGGTGCCCTCGGGGGTGGTCGGGTCGAAGCGCCGGTAGTCGTTGAACGGCTGGTGGTACGGCTGGAAGGGCAGGTGGTCGGGGTGTTGGTCAGGATGGTCTGGTACTGGGCCGGATCGGTGACCATCAGCGCCTCCTGCTGGGCCGCGCTCCACAGCTGGGCGTACCATTTCCAGTGGTTCAAGCATAAATAATTATTTTATTATTTTTGACCAACAGGGCACGCGCCGGCAAATTGAGATTTTCCCTGCGGATCCCGCTGCGTCCGGCCGATAATAGCCTGCAAATGCTAGGTTCCACGCGCTCCGAAATGATCCTTTCCCTGGGCAGGGGCCTGGGCGCGCTGGCGCTGGCCGCCTTCCTGGGCCTGCCGGTCCCGGCCGCCCAGCCGGACCCGGACCTGAGCCTGGAGCCGGCCCGGGTGCAGCCGCCGCCCCTGCAGCGGGACGGCGCGCCCAACCCCGACTACGCCCAGGACCTGGAAGCCCGTCTGCAGTCCCTGCCGGATGCGGACCGGCGGCAATTCTTCAAGCTCCTGCGCCGCCAGCAGCGGGCCCTGAACCGCTACCTGGACGAGATGACCTTCAACTACGAGCGGGCCAAGTCCCTGCACGCGGCCCTGAAAGGGGAGGACCAGGTCTCGGCCGGCAAGGCCGCGGAACTGGTGGACGCCCAACGCGCGCTGATCCTGCAGTACAAGGCCCAGGCCCGGGCCATCGAGGAACTGCGCCGACGGGGGGACCCCTTGAAGGTGGATACCCTGGATTTCCAGGCGGACCTCTACGCCGGGTTTGAATTCAACACCCTCTACCAGGACCAGGACACCCAGAGCAATTCCTTCTTCTCCAAGTCCCTTCCGTTCGTCTCCCTGGACCTGCGCAACACCTTCCGCTGGCCGCAGGGCGAGAAGTGGCTGGAGACCTTCGGCACCCTCTCGTTCCAGTCGGCCAGCAAGGAGACCTCCGACACGGTGTCGGTCATCACCACCACCGGCAACTTCAAGGGCGTGATGGGCGCCTGGTACATGCGCCCAGTGACCGAGACCGTGAGCTGGGGCGTGATGGGCTGGGCCGGCCTGGTGGGCTACACCGGCCAGGAAGGCACCTCCGACCTGACGGCCCAGGACCGGGACCATTTCCAGTCTTCCTATCACCTGGGCGTCACCCTGCGCCAGGAAGCCGGGCCCATGCGCAACTCGGCGGCCGAGGTCGCCTACGAGCGGGATCCGCTGTTCGTCCACTCGGACCGCCTGGTGGTGCGCGGCAAGGTGGTGCTCACCCCGTTCGGCTCCACCGGCGCCAACGGCGATTTCTACATGGAGGGCTGGGCCAGCAAGGGCCAAGTGGGCCGGGACGAGGCGGTGCTGCTCCTGGGCATCCGGCTCAGCACCCTCTCCTTCCTGCGCAGCCTGGGCGGGGGCGGGTTGGCGTCCTACTGAACAGGGTCCCGGAGCTGGGCCAGGAGCTTGCGCAGGGCCGCGGCCACCTTGGCCACGTCCGGACGGCGGGGGGCCAGGGCCTTGATCCGGGACACGGGCCTGGGGGCCAGGACGGGCGCCTCGGCCCCCAGGCCCAGATCCAGGCCCCGGGCCAACTGGCCGGTGAGCAGCAGTTCCCGGCAGTCGGCCACGGTCAGGCCCTCCTGCAGCCAGTTGCGGATCTTGGCCAGGCGGTCCAGCTCGTCCACGTGGTAGTAGCGCAGGTTGCCCTTGCTGCGCCGGGGCTGGATCTCGGGGATCACTTTCTCCCAGTAGCGCAGTTCCTTGGGCTTGACCCCCAGCCGGGCGGCGGTTTCGCCGATCTTGAGCCAGAGCCGTTCCATCAGGCGTCCCGCGCCTCGATGCCGAGCACCTTGAGCCGCTTGTACAGGTTGGACCGGTCCAGGCCCAGCCGCTCGGCGACCCGGGTCATGTTGCCGTTCTGGTGCTTGAGCTCCCGCTGGATGTAGGTGCTCTCGAACCACTCCCGGGCCTCCCTCAGGCTGGGGAATTCCGGGAAGGAGAACGGGTCCGGCTCGGTGATGTGCCGCACCGCCAGGGGTCCCAGGTCCCGGGTGGTGATCTCCGCGCCCCGGGCCAGGATCACCGCCCGCTCCATGAGGTTCTTGAGCTCCCGCACGTTGCCCGGCCAGTCGTGGCGCAGCAGGGTCTCCCGGGCCTCCGGGGCGATGCGCCGGGGCGGGCGCCCGTACTTGCGGGAGATGCGCTGGATGAAGGCCTCGGCCATCTGGATCAGCTCCTCGGGGCGCTCGCGCAGGGGCGGGATGCGCAGCGGCACCACCGCCAGGCGGAAGTACAGGTCCTCCCGGAACCGGCCGGCCCGGATCTCCTCGGTCAGGTCCTTGTTGGTGGCGCTGATCACCCGCACGTCCACCGCCACCGCGCCCCCGCCGCCCACCGGCTCGATCCGCCCCTCCTGGAGCGCCCGCAGCACCTTGGCCTGGGTCTTGAGCGACATGTCGCCCACTTCGTCCAGGAACAGGGTGCCTTCGTGGGCCTCCTTGAACTTGCCCTTCTGGTCCCGCACCGCGCCGGTGAAGGCCCCCTTGATGTGGCCGAACAGCTCCGACTCGATCAGCTCCTCGGGGATGGCCGCGCAGTTCACCTCCACGAACGGGGACCGGGCCCGGGGGCTCTGGGCGTGGATGAGCCGGGCCACCTCCTCCTTGCCGCTGCCGTTCTCCCCCACCAGCATCACCCGTCCTTCGGTGGGCGCCACCAGGTCCAGGTCCGAGAGCAGGCGCCGCATGGCCGGGCTCTCGGCCATGAAGAACCGGTCCTGGTTCACCTCCTGGTACAGGCGCAGGTTCTCCTCTTCCAGGCGCCGCTGCTTGAGGGCGTTGCCCGCCACCACCAGGAGCCGGTCCAGGTCCACCGGCTTCTCCAGGAAGTCGAAGGCCCCCAGCTTGGTGGCCTGCATGGCGGTGTCGATGTTGCCGTGCCCCGAGATCATCACCACCGGGAGTTCCGGGCGCAGCGCCTTGGCCTGCTTCAGGGTCTCCAGCCCGTCGATCCCGGGCAGCCAGACGTCCAGGATCATGAGGTGGACCCCTTCGGCATCCGCGTTCTGGAGCAGGTCCAGGGCCTGTTCCCCCCGCTCGGCCTTGATTACTCCATAACCTTCCTCGGCCAGGGACTCCCCCAGGGATCTCCGGATTCCCGGCTCGTCGTCCACAATGAGGATGGTCAAGAGCGGTGACATGCATGGAGCCTTTCAGGGCTTTCTTATACTATCTGCTGGGGAGATAAAAATGCTTGTGGATTCCCACTGCCACCTGATTGGCAGTTACCGGGCCCAGGACGGGGTGGACGCGGTGCTGGAGCGTGCCCGCCTGGCGGGCGTCACCGGCTTCGTGGCGGTGGGCACCGATCTCGAGGATTGCAGCCAGGTGCTGGACCTGGCCCGGCGGCGCCCGGAGGTCCAGGCCAGCCTGGGCATCCATCCCCACGAAGCCAAGGACTGGACCCCCGAGGCGGCGTCACAGCTGGAGGAGCTGCTGCGGGACCCCAACGCGCGCTTCGTGGGCGAGACCGGCCTGGACTGGCACTACGACCTGAGTCCCAGGGACGTGCAGGCGGCAGTGTTCCGGGAGCACATCCGCCTGGCCCGGCGCCTGGGCAAGCCGGTCATGGTGCACACCCGCGAGGCTCCCCTGGAGACGCTGCGGATCCTGCGGGAGGAGGGCGCGGACCTGGTGGGCGGCGTCATCCACTGCTTCTCCGAGGACAAGGCGTTCGCGGTCCACGCCCTGGACCTTGGGTTCCACCTCAGCTTCTCGGGGATCGTCACCTTCCGCAATGCCGGCCCCATCCGGGAGGTGGCCGCGTGGGCCCCGGAGGACCGGATCCTGGTCGAGACCGATTCCCCCTACCTCGCCCCGGTCCCCTACCGGGGCAAGCCCAACGAGCCGGCCCACGTGGTCCACGTGGCGGCCCAGGTGGCCGCCCTGCGGGGGCTGGCTCCCGGGCGCCTGGCCGAACTCACCACCCGCAACCTGGAGGCCCTGTGCGGCTGGCCGTCCTGCTCCTGACCGGCGCCCTGGCGCTTCCGGCCCAGACGCTCTCCAGCCTCCCCTGGAGGACCGCTCCGGCCCTGCCCTGGCAGATGACCGAGACGTCCCCGCCGCCGGCTCCCTGCACCGCCGTGCCCACCCAGTCGTACTTCGCCCTGAAGGTGCACGTGGCCCAGGACGGCACGGTGCGCATCACCGACGAGAAGGGCCTCATCCACCTGCGCACCGGACTGCCCGGAAGGGTCAAGAAGGCCTGGCGGGACTGGGGCGTCCCGGTGCCGGACCTGTCCGCGCCCCTGCCCTTCGCCGCCCGCACGCCCCTGCAGCGGGGCATCGGCGGCATGCCCGTGGGCAGCCCCGACTTCCGCCCGGCCCTGGAAGGCCTCCTGTGGATCCTGGACGACGACGAGAGCTTCCTCACCGTCATCCACCCGGCCACCGCCCAGGTGGTCTACCTGCCCCTCCCTGGCGGCCAGGACCTGGACCTGGCGTTCTACCCGGACCAGCTGGAAGTGCTGGAGGGACATCCCGTGGAAGCCACCTGGACCCTGCATTGGCTGGCGCTGCTGCCCCAGTTCATCCAGCTGGGGAAGGAGAACGCGTCCACCCAGAGCCGGGGGACGGCGCTGAACCCGTTCCCGAAGGATTGAGCCCGGCGGGCCGGAGCCCCGTCCCTCCCGGATCCTTCACGGCAGGGGCCTGGGCGCCGACACCGTGCCCGCCTCCGTCCCGTGCGGGAAACAGTATTCCGGAAGCCCCCCCGGGTGGCCGAACCGGGGTTCGATGCAGGGGTTGCACCCGATCCAGGTGCCGGGCCGGGGCGTCACCACGTAGACCGCGTCCGGCGGTGTCGGGTGGGGCAGCGCCAGGCCCCGCTGGGCCTCGACGCTGGTCAATCCGTGCAGGTTGGTGGCATAGCTCCCGGGACGGAGGCCGGCGTGGAAATGGAAGGCACTTGCCCGGGGCGTTTCAATCGATTGATTCATATAGGCCTTAAAAAATCATCTTTAATCGGCTGGACATGGGATGGGCGGGCGGTGCCCCGCCAGTATAGTCACCGCATCCGCGCCTCGCCACCCCGACGGACCGCGATCGCGCGGAGCCTGGATCCACCGTGCGGCCTGCCTCCATGCAGCGCCAAGGCCCCCTTCCGGGGGCCTTGGCGGGAAACGGACAGGAAATCAGTACTGCGCGATGGGGTACGCCCCCTTCTCGATGACCGCGCCCGCGATCTTCCCCCGCAGCTTCGAACTGGCCTGGGGCACGAACCCCGCGAAGGCGTCCAGGTCGCCCAGGGCGGCTGCCAGGGCCTCTCCTTCCAGCGCCTCCGCCAGCAGCATGCGGGCGTTGGTCTGGACCTTGTGCCAGCTCTCGTTCACGTACGCCTCGGCGCAGTCCCGGGCGAACCCGGCCCAGCGGTGGCCGGCGCCGGTCATCATGCCGGCGCGCACCACGGCGCACTCCATGGCGTAGATCTCGGTGAGCATGTCCGCCACCCTCGCGCTCGCCTCCTGGTTCTCGATCAGCTTCTGTCCGTTCACTTCCAGGGCGGCCGCGGCGGAGTAGGTGCACAGGCGCTTGGCCAGTTCGACCGCATGCCGGGCGGCGCCCAGCGGGCCGTCGAAGGCGGCCCGGGCGGAGACCCCGGCGGTGTCCCTGGCCAGGGGCAGGGTGCCGCTGCTGGCCTTCTTGAACAGGGCGCCGGCGATGATCAGCCGGTTGATCTCGTTGGTGCCTTCGAAGATGCGGTTGATGCGGTTGTCCCGGTAGATCTTCTCGGGAGGATATTCGGAGGAGAAGCCGTAGCCGCCGAAGCACTGCAGGGCGTCGTCGGCGGTGGCGAACAGGGCCTCGCTGCCCCACACCTTGGCGATGGACGCCTCCATGGTGAACTCGTCCATGATGTCCAGCTTCTGCTTCGCCGCGTCCGGCTGGTCCCAGGCCACCGCCTGCATGCGGTCATCGATGTAGCCGATGGTGCGGAAGTTCATGGCCTCCGCCACGAACACCCGGGTGGCCATGTCGGCCAGCTTCTGCTGGATCAGACCGAAGGCGCTGAGGGGCTTGCCGAACTGCTGGCGCTCGCCGGTGTACTTGATGGTGTACTCCAGCACCACCTTGGCCGTGCCGGTGCACCCGGCGCCCAGCTTGAACCGGCCGATGGTGAGGATGCCGAAGGCGATCCGGTGGCCCCGGCCCACTTCGCCCAGCAGCCGGTCCTTGGGGATGCGGCAGTTGTCCAGGGTCAGGGCCCGGGTGGAGGAGCCCTTGATGCCCAGCTTGTGCTCCTCGAGCCCGGTGCTGAACCCAGGGTCGTCCTTCTCCACAATGAAGGCGCTGAACTTGCGCCCGTCCACCTTGGCGAACACCACGAACACGTCGGCGAAGCCGGCGTTGGTGATCCACATCTTGCTGCCGTTGAGCACCCAGTGGTCGCCGTCCAGGACCGCGGTGGTCTTGGCGCCCATGGCGTCGCTGCCCGAACCCGCCTCGGTGAGGGCGTAGGCCGCCAGCTTCTGGCCGCTGCCCAGCAGGGGCAGGTACTTGGCCTTCTGCTCCGGGGTGCCGAAGTAGACGATGGGCAGGGTGCCGATGCCGGTGTGGGCGCCGTAGGTGACCGAGAAGGAGGCCTGCTTGCCCACCTCCTCCAGCAGCACCAGGGTGGTCTTCTTGTCCAGGTCCATCCCCCCGAAGGTTTCGGGGATCTCGATGCTCAGCAGGCCCAGCTCCCCGGCCTTGGCCAGGAGCTGCTTGTTCAGTTCGATGTCCAACAGGTCGATGGCAGCGTCATTGGGCACCACCTCCCCCATCATGAAGTCCCGGGCCGCCTCGCCGATGGCCTTGGCTTCGTCGCTAAGGTCCTCGGGCGTGAACTGCGGTTGGGAGCCGACGGGAGCCAGCAGGAAACTGCCGCCGAAGATCCTATCGCTGGTTGAAACTTCCATGAAACCTCCAGGGGGAGCACCCAATGATTGAATGAGCCAATAAAATGGCCCGTTCAGTTTACCGGCTTGGAATGCTTATGGGCTGACGGAAGCGGCAGCATCCGGTGATGATGGGGGGAGGAGTGCGGCATGCCCCAGGGAAGACACGTCCAGGCCATGTTCTCTGGCATCGCGGGCAAGTATGACTACCTGAACCACCTGCTGTCGTTCGGGGCCGATTTCCACTGGTGGCGGCGCATGGCCCTGGCCTCCGGCGCCGGACCCGGCAAATTCTTCCTGGACGTGGCCGCCGGCACCGGCGATTCCTCCCTGGCCCTGGCGCGCCGGGGCGCCGAGGTGGTTTCCACCGATTTCACCCAGGCCATGCTCAGGCTGGGACCCGACAAGTTCCGGCGACGCGGCCTGGGGCACCGGGTGTGGGCCTCGGTGGGGGCCGACGCCCAGTGCCTGCCGTTCCGGAGCGCCTGCTTCGACGGCGTCACCATCTGCTATGGGATCCGCAACGTGGAGGATCGGGTCCGGGCCTACCGGGAATTCCTGCGGGTGCTCAAGCCCGAGGGGCAGCTGACCATCCTGGAGTTCAGCCGGCCGCGTTCGGCCCTGCTGCGGATCCTGTACGACGCCTACAGCCTGAAGGTCCTGCCCCGCGTCGGCGGCTGGGTCAGCGGCGACCGCGGGGCTTACAGCTACCTGCCCGAGAGCATCCGCGCGTTCCCGGACCAGCGGTCCCTGGCGGCGGAACTGGCGGCCGCGGGGTTCGGCCAGGTCCGCTGGACCGACCTCACCGGCGGCATCGTGGCCCTGCACACGGCCCGGAAACCGCCCAGTGCTATCATGGGCCCAGGCGCGGGGGATTGGCTTTCGCGTTTTCAACCCTCCCGGTCCGTTTCCGTTTCAGAGGCGCTGCCATGTCCAAGCCCGATCCTTCCATCACCGCGGACCTCTTGAGCAAGCTCCCCACCAAGAAGGCCGATCCCCAGAAGGCCCTCCTGCCGGGCAAGAAGGACCACGCGACCCAGCGGGGCCCGGCACCCCAGACGCCGCGGGTCAGCCCCCGCTCCGCCGAGAAGTCCGCGGTCCAGGGCCACACCCGCACCTCCAACCGCGGCAAGTGAGCCCGCGGGGCACTGGGCCCGGACGGACTTCCTCCGGCGGCGACGATGCCCCGCCCGGCCATGGATGCCGGACCGGCGACCAGACAGGAGCGTGGCGATGATCCGGACCATCGACCTCAACTGCGACCTGGGCGAAAGCTTCGGCGCCTGGCGGATGGGCCAGGACGAGGCCGTCCTGGACTGGGTCACCAGCGCCAACATCGCCTGCGGCTTCCACGCGGGCGATCCTCCCACCATGGCCCGTACCGTGCGGGCCGCGGTGGCCCGGGGCGTGGCCCTGGGGGCCCACCCGTCCTGGCCGGACTTGCAGGGCTTCGGCCGGCGGTCCATGGCGGTTCCGCCCGGAGAGGCCCACGACCTGGTGCTGTACCAGCTGGGGGCCCTGGCCGGGTTCGTCCGGGCCGCCGGCGGCCGGTTGCGCCACGTGAAGCCCCACGGCTCCCTCTACAACCAGGCGGCCTGTGATCCTGCCCTGGCGCAGGCGGTGGCCCAGGCGGTGCGGGACTTCGAGGCCAGCCTCATCCTGGTGGGACCGAGCGGCAGCGAGCTGATCCGGGCCGGGCGGGACGAAGGCCTGACCTGCGCCAGCGAGGTGTTCGCGGACCGCGGCTACCGGCCCGACGGCAGCCTCGTGCCCCGGAGCGAACCGGGCGCGTTGATCGAGGATCCGGCCGCCTCCATCGCCCGGGTGCTGCGCATGGCCCGGGAAGGCCTGGTGGTGTCCACAGGCGGGACGGACGTGGCGGTCCAGGCCGACACCGTGTGCATCCACGGCGACCATCCCGGCGCCGCCGGCCTGGCCCGGAGCCTGAGGCAAGCCCTGGCCCAGGCCGGCATCCCGGTGCGGGCGCTGCAGGGCTGATCAGGGGGTGGAGGTCGATCCCTGCCGGCCGCGGGTCTCGTGCGGCACCTCGCCGCCTTTGCGGCCGATGTCGGCCATGTGGCCCCGGTCCTGGCTCACCGCCTCGCCGCCCTTGCGGCCGATCTGGGCCATGTGCTCCCGGTTCTGGCTCACCGCCTCGCCGCCCTTGCGGCCGATGTCGGCCATGTGCCCGCGATTCTGGCTCACCGCTTCGCCGCCCTTGCGGCCGATCTGGGCCATGTGCTCCCGGTCCTGGCTCACCGCCTCGCCGCCCTTGCGGCCGATGTCGGCCATGTGCTCCCGGTCCTGGCTCACCATCTCGCCGCCCTTGCGGCCGATGTCGGCCATGTGTTCCCGGTCCTGGCTCACCATCTCGCCGCCCTTGCGGCCGATGTCGGCCATGTGCTCCCGGTCCTGGCTCACCGTCTCGCCGCCCTTGCGGCCGATGTCGGCCATGTGCCCGCGGTCCTGGCTGACGCTCTCGCCGCCCTTGCGGCCGATGTCGGCCATGTGCCCGCGGTCCTGGCTCACCGTCTCGCCGCCCTTGCGCGCGGGCTCCTGCTTGGAGGTCCTTTCCTCAGGGAACATGATGGCCACCTCTCTTTTAAAACGATTTATAGAAATTGCTCAGTCCGCAGCTCGGTCATGAGCGCGGTTCATCACTCGTGCCCTAAAAATCTTGATGGTTCCCCGTAAAGGCCTGACAGCTTTTACATAAACTAAATATAATTTGATGGCATCAACATTTTGCACCACGACCTTGAGGGCACAGGGGGAGCCTGGGGGCCGGCCCATCCAGGCCGGGCCCCGGAACCGGTCCGCGGCGCGGTGCCGGTCGGGATCGGAAGAAACCCTGGGATCTTCCGTTCTTGGGTTGGCGGGTGACGGGAAATGATGTAAAATTAATTAAATCTCCAAACCCTTACCTCCGCCGGCCCACCTCTGCGAGCCCGTCGCTCCGACTCTGCCCATCGTCTAATTTTCCTTGAAATTTCAAACGAAATCGATTCCGGCGAAAGTCCTCCGCCGGATCCTTCGCACCCCGCTCCCGGACCACTTCCTGCGGCAAAAATCATGAAAAATTCAGCATGGTTCCGGACCGTGGCCTTCGGCTTGCTCATCCCCCCCGCCCCCTCCGGGCCTACCAGCCGCCCCCTGGACCACCGCCGACACCCTGTGGGAGGCCACCTTCGTCGCCCTGGTGGCGGCGGATTGCGCCCAGTCCTGCCAGATCACCCGGGCGGGGCGGTACGAACGCAACCCGTTCATGCCCAAGCACCCCGCGCCCAGCACCGTACGCCTGGCCTGCGCGGGCACCGTGGTGGGGGCATGCGGCCGTGTCCTACTACCTTCCGACCCCTTGGTGCCGGCGCTTCCAGGTGGTCACCGTGGGGGTCGAGGCGATCTCGGTGGCGGAGAACTACTATTGGGCATACCTGAGCGTCCGGTTCTAGACCGCTTCCAGTTCCGACCCGTCCCAGGTGAACGCCACCAGCCCCCGCCGGCTCAATTCCCCTTCGGCGCCAGCGCCAGGATGGCCTGTTCACAGGCCTCGTACCCGTCCCGGCTGGGGTCCACCACCAGGCGGAAGTTGCGGGGGTCCAGCCAGTCCCGGCCGGAGATGTCCCGGATGAACCCGGCCCGGTCCCGGTCCGAGGCATGGGCCAGCTTCAGGGCCTCCCTGGGATTTCCGGCGCGGCCGGTCTCCACCAGCCGGCGCACCCGGAACTCCATGTCCGCCTGGACATGCACGTGCAGGGTGGCCGGGCGCCCCCGCAGGGCCACGAACCCGCCTCGGCCCACCAGCACGGCCGGCTCCTGCTCCAGGATCCGCGCCATGATCGCGCTTTCCTGCCGGAACAGCACCTGGCTGTAGACGGGCAGCTCCAGGGGGGGGGAGAAGGGGGCTTCGGCCGAGCCGGTGCCCAGCAGGCACAGGATGTTCTCCCACAGCCGGTCTGGACGCTCCTCCTGGGCTCCCAGCTCCCCGGCGTCCATGCCCATGGCCTTCGCGGCCCGGCGCAGGATGGTGCGGTCGCAGTAACGCCAGCCCAGCTTTTGGGCCACCTGGTAGGCGATGAGCGAACCCCCGCTGCCGAAGGTGCGGGACACGGTGATGGCGGGGATCCGGGTCATGGCCTGGTGCCTAGTGGACGTCCACCGGTTCGTCGGAATGCTCGTGGGGCTTGCGCATGATAAGGATAATCGGGATGACCGCGAAGCAGATGCAGGAAACCAAGAAAAAGACATCCAGCATGGCCAGGTAGCTGGACTGCCGCAGGGTCTGCCCCCACAGGAGGCCCAGGGCGTGGTGCGCGGCGTCCGGCCCGCTCTGGCCGCCGCCCGCCAGGGTCCTGGCGGCGCCCGCCACGAACGCCTGGGCCTCCTGGCTGGTGGCGGCCAGGTGCCCCGCCAGGATGTTCTGGTGGAACTGGGCCCGGCGGGCCAGCAGGGTGCTCAGGATGGCGATGCCCACGCTGCCGCCGATGTTGCGGAACAGGTTCATGAGCCCTGCGGCCCGGTTGGCCATTTCCTTGGTGAGGGTGGCGTAGGCGATGACGTTGATGGGGATGAACAGGGAGGCCAGGCCGAAGCACTGGACGATCCGGGCCGTGGCCGCGTCCCAGTAGCCGATCTGCAAGTTGAACCGGCTCATGAGCAGGAGGCCCAGCCCGGTCATGCTCAGGCCGTAGACCACCATGATCCGGGTGTCCACCTTGTGCACCAGGTAGCCCACCACCGGCATGCTGAACAGGATCACGATCCCTCCCGGGGTCATCACCAGTCCGCTGGTGGTGGCGTCGAAGCCCAGCATGGTCTGCAGGAACACCGGGATCAGGAAGGTGCTGCCGTAGAGCACGAAGCCCAGGGCGAACAGCATGAAGCAGGAACTGGCGAAGGTGCGGTTCCGGAGCAGGCTCAGGTCCACCACCGGGTGCTCGTGGTGCAGTTCCCAGATCACCATGGCGGCGAGCCCGACCACCGCCAGGATCGCGAAGGTGACGATGAACGGGCTGGCGAACCAGTCGTTGCGCTGGCCCTCGTCCATGACGATCTCCAGGGAAGCCAGGCCCAGGGCCACCAGGCCGAAGCCCAGGAAGTCGATCTGGCGGCTGTCCTTGAAGCTCAGCCGCTTGAGGTAGGGCGGATCCACCAGGATGGCGCTGGACAGCACCATGGACAGCGCGCCCACCGGGATGTTGATGAGGAAGATCCAGTGCCAGCTGAAGTTGTCCGTGAGCCAGCCGCCCAGCACCGGGCCGATGACCGGGGCGAACACCACCCCGATGCCGTACATGGCCATGGCCTGGCCCCGCTTCTCGGGCGGGAAGCTCTCCATGAGAATGCTCTGGGAGGTGGGCTGCAGCCCTCCGCCGCCCAGCCCCTGCAGGATCCGGAAGAAGATCAGCCAGCCCAGGGTGGGCGCCACCGCGCACAGGAAGCTGCTCACGGTGAACACCAGCACGCAGGTGAGGTAGAACCGCTTGCGGCCCAGCAGGCTGCTGAACCATCCGCTCATGGGCAGCACCACCGCGTTGGCCACCAGGTAGGAGGTGAGCACCCAGGTGCTCTCGTCCAGGGTGGCCGAGAGGCTGCCGGCGATGTGCGGCAGGGCGACGTTCGCCACCGAGGTGTCCAGCACCTCCATGAAGGTGGTGAGCATCACCACCATGGCGATGACGTAGGGGCTGACCCCCTGGCGGCCGTTGCTCACGATGCTAGTGCGTGTGGATGACGGCGGTGACGTTGAGCCCGGGGCGCAGGCCGGCGGCCTCGGCAGCCCCGGAGTCCAGGAGGATCTTCACCGGCACCCGCTGCACCACCTTGACGAAGTTGCCGGCGGCGTTCTCGGGCGGGAACAGGCTGAGCCTGGCGCCGGTGGAGCCGGCGATGGAATCGACCTTGCCGGCGAGGGTGCGCCCGTTCATGTCCACCTTGACATCCGCGGCCTGGCCGGAGCGCACGTTGCGCAGCTGGGTCTCCTTGAAGTTGGCGGTGACCCACAGGTCGCCGGTGGGCACCAGCAGCATCAGGGACTGCCCCGGCTGGACGATCTGCCCGGGCTCCACGGTGCGGCGGGTGACCAGGCCGTCGGTGGGCGCGGTGATGGTGCAGTAGCCCACCTGCAGATCCAGTTCCTTCACCACGGCCCGGGCCTTGGCCACGGTGGCGGCGACGGCCGCCTCCCGGGCCCGGGCGGAGGTGGCGCCGCTCTCGCGCACCTTGACCTCCTGGCGCACGGCGTCCAGGCGCTTGCGGGCGGCCAGGTACTCCTGCTCGGCCACGTCGGCCTTGGTGCGGTAGGCGTCGAAGGACAGGGCGCTGATCTCGTGGCGCTCGGCCAGGGGCTTCATGCGCGCCAGGTCGTCCCGGGCCTGGGCGCGGTCGGCGGTCCGGGCGGCCTGGTTGGCCTCGGCCACGGCCACATCCGCTTGCCGGGCGGCCTCCAGGGACTCCCGGGCGGCCTGGGTGTCGGCGCCGCTGGCGCTGGTGCGGGCCTCCGCCTCGGCCAGCTCGGCCCGGGCCTTGTCCAGGGCGGCCCGGAAGTCCTGGTCGTCCAGGGTCAGCAGCACCTGGCCACGCTTGACCCGTTCGTTGTCTTTGACCTTCAGGTCCTGGACGCAGCCCTGCACCCGGCTGGCGATGGCCACCAGGTGCCCGTCCACCTGGGCGTCGTCGGTGCTGACCCGGTTGCGGGTGGCGAGCCAGAAGCCCAGGGCTCCGGCGACCACGACGGGCAGGGCGATCAGGGCGATCCAGCGCAGGCAGCGCTTGACGCCCAGGTCCTCGGGGGCATTGCCGGTTCCGGCGGGGGTGGTGCTCTCCATGGTGCTCATCCTCGAATCAAAGTCCGTACTTGCTTTCCAGTTCGCCTTTGGCGTGGGCCAGGTCGGCCCAGGCCTGGTCTAGGCGGTAGTCGGCGTCCAGGTGGCCCTCCTCGGCCCGGGCCAGTTCCTCCTGGGCGGTCACCAGCTCGATGTTGCTGGAGACCCCCGCCTCGAAGCGGTGCCGGGCCTGCTCCAGCTCGGCCCTGGCCAGCTCCAGGGTGCGCCGGGCCACCTGGGCCTCGGCCCGGCTGGCTTCCAGGCGTTCCCGGGCGGTGGCCACCTCGAACCGCACCTGGGCCTCCAGGTCCCGGCGCCGGGTGTCCACCTGGGCCCGCTCGGCCCGGGCCTGGGACTCCCGGGCCTGGACCCGCCCGCCCTGGAACAGGGGGATGCTCACCTGCACGCCCACCTCGTACACCGGCAGCAGGTTGGTGGTGGTGAGCCCCAGGGTCTCGTAGGTGCCGAAGGCCTGGACGGTGGGCAGGGCCAGGGCGGCGGCCGCGGCGGTGTTCTGGTCGGCGGCCCGGCCCTGGGCCTCGAGCACCCGGTACTCCGCGCGCCGCCCCTGGGCCGCCGCCAGGTCCTGGTCCAGGGTGCTCCCGGACCCGGATGGGAAGTCCGCCAAGGGCTCGAGGGCCAGGTCCTGGTCCCCGGGCAGGTCAAGCAGCCGGGCCATGCCGGCCTCCGCCTCCCGGAGCGCCGTGCGGGCCCGGATCAGGGCCTGTTCCTCGGTCTGGGTGCGCACCTTGGCGCGCAGGGTGTCCAGCCCGGTGCCGACCCCGCTGTCCTCCTGATGCACGGCCAGCTGCTCCAGAGTCCGGGCCAGCTCGATCCGGGCGCTGACCGCGCGGATCTGGGCCTCGTCCCGCAGGCCCAGGAGGTACTGGCCCACCACCAGGGCGGCGATCTCCTCCCGCACCCGCACCGTTTCGGCCTTGGCGCCTTCGCTCGTGGACCGGGCGCCTTGCCACCGCCGCCACAGGCTCAGGTCCAGCAGCGGCACTTGGGCGGAAGCGGCCAGGGTCTGGACCGAGAACGGTCCCACCACCCGGGGAAAGCCGGGTACGGGCATCCCCGCCAGGGCCTCGAAATTGATCTTCTGACGGACCTCCCCGGCCTGCCCCTGGACCGTGGGCAGCAGGGCCCCCCGGGCCTCCTGGACCTGGGCTTCCTGGCGCGCCTGCTCCAGGGCCTGGCGCTGGACCGCGGGGTTCTGGGCCAGGGCGGTGCGCAGGGCTCCGGCCAGGTCGAGCCGGAGCGGTTCCGGCGCCGCGGCCGGACTGGGGCCGGCCCAGCCCAGGCCGGCCAGTAGGAACGCTGCTTTCCACCCTTTCATGCGGGGACTCCAGGAAAAAAGGCCCGGGCCGCTCAGGCCCGGCCAATGGCGCGCAGGGTCACGTCGGCGATCAGCCCGGCCGTGAGCTCGGGCGAATCCGGGTAGGCCTCGGGGCCGAACACCAGCCGGTTGAAGCCCTGCATCATCGTGTTCATCACGCACTGGCCGTGCACCAGGGAGCACCAGAACGGGATCTCCTCCGCCGGCAGGCCCGGGCGCAGGGCCTGGACGCAGGCGGCCACCTGCAGGCGCAGGGGGCGCAGCCAGTCCTTCATGACCTCCTCCAGCCCGGGCACCGGGGCGTTGAGGGCGGTGAGCCAGAGGTGGAAGGAGGCGCACTGGAGCGGATCGGCGGATGCGCACATGCCGTGCATGCGCAGGAACTGGTGGACGATGAGCCGGCGCAGCAGGGCCGCGGCCCGGTCCGGATCCCGCTCCAGCTCGGCGGCGTCCACCAGGGGCTCGGACCACGCCCGCCCGGCCTGGCGCGCCAGCATGAAGTTGAACACCGCCAGGTAGAGCCCCTCCTTGTTGCCGAAGTGGTGGGCGATCAGGGAGGTGGTCCGGCCGGCCCGGTCCGCTACCTTGCGCAGGCTGGCGCCTTCGAACCCCCGTTCGGCGAAACAGATCAGGCCGGCTTCCAGAAGGGCCTCCCGGGTGCCGGAGCAGGCCGTCTCGTGCTCAAGGGTCAAGGACTTCCTCCCAGGGGCCTAGATTGAACGATCGATCTACTGTTGTCAATGTCAATAATTGGAATTTCTCCTCCAGGTCGCCAAGGGCGGCCGACTCCTGCACGCCACCGCCATCCAGGAGATCAGCCGCACCTCCGCGGACCTGGCCAAGGTCGCCGAGACCCTGGCCCGGTACGTGGCGGCATTCCAGGTCTGATCAGACCACTGTCAGCCAGGACTTCCGTTCCGGCACCCGGCCGTGGACCAGGTCGTCGTAGCGGGCGGCCAGTTCCCGGCCCACCGGTCCCGGGCGCCACGTACGCCGGTCCAGGGCGCACAGGGGCGCCACCTCTCCGGAGGTGCCGGTGAGGAACACCTCATCGGCATCCAGGAGTTCCTCCACCCGCGCCGGCCGGGCTTCGGCTCCGGCCAGTTCGATGATGGTGGCCCGGGTGATGCCGGGCAGGGCGTTGGGATGCTCCACCGCCACCACCTTGCCGCCCTTCACCAGGAATACGTTCTCACCCGTGGCCTCCACCACGAATCCCCGGTCGTCCTGGAAGATGGCTTCCTGGAATCCGGCCCGGGAGGCTTCGCGCTTGGCCAGCACCGAGTTCACGTACCCGCCGCACAGCTTGAGCGGGGGGATGGCCGGGGCGGCATTGCGGCGCATGGGGCTGACGTGGGCCCGGATCCCCTCCCGGGCCGCGTCCCCCAGGTGGTTGCGCCAGGGGATGGCGGCCACCAGGGTGCGGCTTGTGTGGCCGTCCATGTCCAGGGTCAGGTTGCCCAAGGCGAAGAACGTCAGGGGGCGGATGTAGGCGTCCTGCAGCCCGCTGTCGGCCAGCACCTCCCGGCAGCCCCGGGCGCATTCGGCCGGATCGAAGTCCAGGCCCAGGGCCGCCGCGCCCCTGGCCATGCGCTCCATGTGCTCCTCCAGGCGGAAGATGGCCGGCCCGGCGGGGGTGCCGTAGGCCCGGATGCCCTCGAACACGCCCAGGCCATAGTGCAGGACCGGGGCCAGGGGCCCCACGCCCACTTCCCGGGCGTCCAGGATCCGGCCGTGGTACCAGATGCGGGGATCGGACATGGTTTTCTCCTCGAGGTTGGTGATACGAAAAGCCCCGCATGGTGGGGTGCGGGGCGGTGGAGGGTGGACCAGATCGTGCGCCTAGCCATCTCCCGCCCTGCGGCCAAAGGTAATGGCCGCCGGCAGGTGCGCCAGGATGGCGAGGGGGCTGGGCGGGAAGGTCATGAACAACATTTAGTTGGAGGGCCGGGGATGGTCAAGGACTGTCGGCCTGGATTCAGGAATCCAATAACGTCATTGCATTTTCAGCACAGGAACGTTTCCGGCATCTGCACCGCCACCACCCGCCCCCGGGCCGTGACCACCCCGTCCGCCTTGACCTCGGCCTCCACCGTGACCCGGCGGCCCTTGATCTCCGCCACCCGGCCCCGGATCTCCAGCTCGCGGTCGATGGGGGTGGGGGCCAGGTAGTCCACCTGCAGCGAGGCGGTGACGAACCGGAACGGCGGGCGGGTGTCCATGGCCCGGCCCTCGCGCCGGTACATGGCGGCCGCCGCGGTGCCGGTGCCGTGGCAGTCCAGCAGGGACGCCAGCAGGCCCCCGTAGACGTAGCCCGGCACGGCGGTGTGCTCCGGGCGGGGCCGGAAGCGGGTGACCGTCTCCTCTCCCTCCCAGAAGGTGCGGATCCGGAGCCCCAGGGGATTCAGGCGGCCGCAACCGTAGCAGTGGGCCACGGGGTCGGTATAGAAGTCCTGGAAGGCTGGGGTGTCCATGAGCATCCGGAAAAAACCGGCACGGTCAGACAGCCTAGCACCGTTGGATCCGACCTACAACAATCGCCCGTCCCAGGCAGCAGCCGTAGCAGGCAAAGCCTGCAACGGCTGCTAGCATGATTCGAGGGTTTGTGCCTGGACAAGGGGCTGGGTGGCAGAGGCCGGGCACGCGGTCCCAGTGAGTTCCGTGGCCAGCTGGTGCATGAGCAACCGCGCGGTGGTGAGCTTGCCGCCCAGCACCAGGCGGAGGTTGCCGAACCTGGGATGCCGCTCCAGCACCGCCTCCCGCCCCAGGCGGGCGGTGCTGCCCTGCCCCGCCAGCAGGGGGCGCACCCCCAGCTCCTCCCGCCGCACCGGGAGGGAGCGCCAGGGGATGGCCGGCATGCAGGCTTCCAGGCTCCCGTAGAGCTCCTCCTTCTCCGCGGGCACCATGGGCACCCAGCCGGCATCCACCTCCCGCTCGGTGGTGCCCACCTGCATCAGCCCGTCCCGGGGGATGGCGAACAGGATCCGGCCCCCGGGGCGGCGCATGGCCCAGGGCCGCGCGCAGCCCGCCACCGGGTCCAGCCACAGGTGGATCCCCGCGGACAGGCGCAGGCGCCGGGAACCCTCGCGGAACCAGTTCTCCAGGGCGCGGTCGGTCCAGGGCCCCAGGGCGAACACCCACTGCCCGGCCCGCACCGTCCGCGCGGCTCCGTCCCGGCGGTCCCGCACCCGGGCGGCCTCCAGCCGGTCGGAGGCGTCCGTCCACCCTTCCACCTCGTGGAAGTCCAGGACCTGGGCGGTGCTGGAGGCGGCCAGGTCGAGCACCACTTCCCGGTCCCAGGTGAGCAGGTCGGCGTACGCCACCGCGCCCCGGAACGGGCCGCCCCGGGCCCTGGGGTCCGCCTCGAAGGCCTTCCGGGGCACCCCGCCCAGGTGCAGCCCTTGAGGCCACCCGGGACGGTCCGAGCCCCAGTGGTCGTACAGCCCGATCCCGAGCCGGTGGGCGAGTCCTTCCAGCGCTCCCACGTGGGGCATCCAGAAGGCGTCCCAGCGGCACCGCCGGGGCGCGATGCGCACCCAGGTGGCCCGTTCCCGCAGCCCCTCGCGCATCTGCCGGATGTCCCCGGTGGCCAGGTAGCGGATCCCGCCGTGGAACAGCTTGGTGGACCACCGGGAGGTGCCCCCGCCCACGGCGCCCTTGTCCACCAGGGCGCAGGACACCCCCCGAAGGGTCAGTTCCCGGGCCAGCGCCGCGCCGTGGATGCCGGCGCCGACGATGCCCACCTCCACTTCAAGCGCATCGGAGCGCACCTTCCCGGAGGGAGGAGGCGGATCCGCCGGCCAGAGTGGTTTTCCCATCGCGACAGTATGCCAGCGGTCTCCGGAATGTCAGTCCAGGCCGGGCAGGTTCATGGAGAGCAGCACCAGGTCGTCCTTCCCGGCGTTCTCGTAGGCATGGGGCACACCCGCCGGGATCCGCGCCACCAATCCGGCCCGGGCGGCGGTCCTCTCTCCGCTGACCCACAGGTGGCCCTCCCCGCTCAGGAAATAGAACAGGTGGGCGTAGGCGTCCGTGTGGGTGCGGAACCCGCCCCCGGGCTCCACCCGGGTCAGCACGGCCTTGATCTTGCCGTCCAGCAGGGCGCGCCCGAACACGCCGGAGGTGACCTCGGGCCGCACGGTCTTCCAGGGCAGAGTTGCGAGATCGAAGGGTTGCTCCATGTAGCCCTCCCGCAGTGGCCACCGCCCACACGGCGGACTGACGACTGACCCATTATTCCATGTAGCCATAACTCCGCTCTTGACAGATGCCATTCTAGAGTTAACCATTTGGTTTAACCAAAAGGTTAAACCATGCCCCCTCACGCCGCCCCCGACCTCCGTCCCCGCCACGAAGCCACCCGCGACGCCATCCTGCGCGCCGCCGTGCGCGAGTTCTCCGAGCAGGGCCCGGCCGGCGCCCGCATGGACGCCATCGCCCGGGCCGCCGGGGTGAACAAGGCGCTGCTGCACTACTACTTCAGCACCAAGGAAGGGCTCTACGCGGCGGTGGTGGACGAGATCTTCGGCAGCGTGCGGGACTGGGCCCTGGCCCTGCTCCAGAGGGAAGGCACTCCGGGGGAGCGGCTGCTGCGCTACTTCCTGGCCCACTTCGACCGCATCGCCCTGGGCGACAACGCCCGGCTCATGGCCTACGAGATGATGCGGGCGCGGGAGGGGCAGTCCTCCAACATCCCGCGCATGGCCAGGACCCTTTTCGGCCCCGTTTACCAGGCCCTGTACGCGGCCTTCAAGGAAGGCCGGGAGCAGGGGGAACTGGGCGAAGCGGACCCGGAGCAGGTGTTCCTGGCGCTGATCGGAATGAACGTGTTCTATTTCATCTCCGCCCCGGTGTTCAAGGAAGTGACCGGCGCCGATCCCAGGGCGCCTGAATCCCTGCTCCGCCAGAGGGCCGGGATGCTCACCTTCGCCGCGGACGCTCTGTTCGCCGATCCGGGCCGGGGCCGCGCGGCAGCCCAGGCCCTCCTGGTCCGCTTTCCCCATACCTCCGTAGCACCCCAAGGATTGCGCCCATGATCACGCGTTTCCGGATCTTCATCATCATCGGGGTCCTGTTCGTGGGCTCCCTGGCCTACTACTGGTTCTCCACCGACCACACCTCGGACCTGGTCCTGCTGGGCACGGTGGACGCCAACGAGGTGATCGTCAGCCCCCAGATCACCGGGCGGATCGGGCGGCTGACGGTGGAGGAGGGCCAGGACGTGAAGGCCGGGGACCTGGTGGCCACCCTGGACCAGGACGAGCTGGCCGCCGCCTTGAGCTCCGCCGACGCCCAGACCCGCAGCCTGCACTACCAGCTGGGCGCCTCCCGGGACACCGCCGCCAGCACCGTGGGCGACACCGAGAACACGGTGGCCAACGCCCAGGCCAGTTGGGAAGCGGCCACCGCGTCTCTGGCCGAGGCGGTGGCCAACCGCCGCAACCAGGAACAGATCACCCGGCGCACCGTGGCCCTGGCGGAACAGGGCATCTCCAGCGCCCAGGACCGGGACACGGCGGTGCAGGCCCTGGACGCCGCCCAGGCCCACGAGCTGGCCGCCCGGCACCAGATGAACGCCGCCGAGGCCGCCCTCAAGGGCGCCCAGGCCCGGCTCAACCAGGCCAAGGCCGCCCTCAAGACCGCCGATTCGGCCGCCGGCCAGTGGCAGTCCGCCCGGGCCCAGGCCGACGAAGCGGCAGCCCGCCTGGCCTACTGCCGGATCACCGCCCCCATCTCCGGCAAGGTGGGGGTGTGGGCCGCCCGGCAGGGGGAGGTGGTCAACCCCGGCAACCCCATCGTGACCATCGTCGACCTGACCCAGACCTGGGTCTACGCTGCCCTGCCCGAGACCCTGGCGGACACGTTGATGCTGGGCGATCACCTGGACGTGCGCATGCCCGGGGGCTCCCGGGTCCAGGGGCGGGTGATCGCCAAGCTGGCCGCCGGGGATTTCGCCACCCAGCGGGACGTGGACCGGATCAAGCGCGACATCAAGACCGTCCAGGTCAAGCTGTGGATCCCCAATCCCGGCGAGCGCTACGTCCCCGGCATGACCGCCGAGGTGCTGGTGCCGCGCCGGCTGCTGGTGGAGAAGCGATGAGCCTGTTCCAGCGCAAGGACAAGGCCGAGGAGGCCGCCGGGGCCGCCATCAGGGTGGAGAACATCGTCAAGCGGTTCGGCGACTTCGAGGCGGTCAAGGGCATCAGCCTGGAGGTGAAGGCGGGCGAGACCTTCGGGCTGCTGGGACCCAACGGCGCCGGCAAGAGCACCCTGATCCGGATGATGACCACCCTGCTCCCCATCACTTCCGGCCGGGCGGTCATCGAGGGCCACGACGTGGACCGGAACCCCGACGCGGTCCGGCGCTGCATGGGGGTGATCCCCCAGGCGCTCACCAGCGACATCAACCTGACCGTGGAGGAGAACCTCTCCATCTACGCCAAGCTCTACGACGTGCCCCGGGCCAGGCGCCGGACCATCATCACCGAACTGCTGGAGGCTGTGGACCTGACCAAGTGGCGCGGCGCCGAGACCCGCACCCTCTCCGGCGGCATGCGCCGGCGCCTGGAGATCGCCCGGGGGCTGGTGCACAGCCCCAGGATCTTCTTCCTGGACGAGCCCACCACCGGGCTGGACCCGGTGTCCCGGGTGGCGGTGTGGGAGATGCTGGGGCAGCTCAAGGCCCGGCGCGACCTGACCATCCTGATCACCACCCACTACATGGACGAGGCCGACCGCCTCTGCGACCGCATCGCCATCGTCGACCACGGCCGCCTGGTGGCCCTGGACACCCCGGCCCGGCTCAAGCAGAGCGTGCCCGGCAACAACGTCATCGAGGCCCAGTTCCGGGGCGCGCCCGAAGGCTGGGAAGGGCGGCTGCGGGAGCTGCCGGAGGTGACCAGCGTGCAGAACGAGGCGGCGGGGATGTTCCGGGTGCTCACCGGCAACGGCTCCCGCACCACCACCGAACTGGTGGCCCTGGCCCTGGGCGCCGGGGTGGAGATCGTCGCCCTCACGGTGCAGAACACCACCCTGGACGACGTGTTCGTGCACTACACCGGCCGCCAGCTGCGCGACGAGCAGGTGAAGTCCTTCGCCACCCAGATCCTCCCGTCCGGGGGCCGGCCATGAGCCGGATGCTGGCCCTGGTGGAACGGGAGCTGCGGAAGTTCTTCCGCTCCCCGGCGCTGATGCTCACCGCCATGGTGTTCCCCCTGATCCAGCTGGTGATCCTGGGCAACGCCTTCGGCGGCAAGATCACCGAGGCCCGGCTGGGGGTGGTGGACTACGACCACGGCCCCCAGGCCGTCCGGGTATGGGAGGCGTTCGATTCGGTGCAGGCCAACATCCGCACCTTCCGCCCCACCCTCTGCGCCAGCGACAAGCAGGCGCAGGCCGACGTGCGCTCCGGGCGGCTGGACGCCGCGGTGATCATCCCCCCCCAGTTCTCCCGGCGGGTCTATGCCGGCGAGCACCCGACCCTCGGCCTGGTGGTGGACAACTCGGACCAGTTCGTGAGCAGCAGCCTGGAAGCAGAGATGCAGTCGCTCACCGACGCCCTGAACCAGCCCGCGGTGCCGCCCCGGATGCTGAACGCCATCGCCCTGCAGGTGGTCGAGCTGTATCCCTTCGTCGAGTACATGAAGTACCTCCTGCCCGGCTCCATCACCCTGGCCATGTTCGTGTCGGTGATGATCGGCGGCGGGCTCCTCTACATCGACGACAAGGCCCGGGGGGTCCACGAGGGCTTCCTGGTCACGCCCGTCACCAAGGTGGAACTGGTGCTGGGCCTGGTCACTGCCGGGGCCATCAAGGCGGTCATGGCCGGGCTGGTCATCACGGTGCTGGGCTCGCTGATCGCCGGGCTGGGGGCGGTGTTCCATCCTCTCTACCTGGTCCAGCTCCTGCTGATGATCGGCGCCACCTCGCTGGCCTTTAACGCGCTCATGTTCCTGTTCATGGTGCGGGTGGAGGATCCCCTGGTGCCCCGCGCGATGTTCGGGATCCTCAACACCCTGCTCTACTTCCCCAGCGGGGCGGTGTACCCCATCGGCTCCTTCCCGCCCTGGCTGCGCATCTTGGCCCGGATGGACCCGTTCACCTACGCGGTGCACGGCTTCAAGTCCATCCTGCTCAAGGAGGCCGGATTCAAGGCGGTGGCGCCGGACTTGCTGTTCCTGGTCGTCATCGGGGCGGTGGCGCTGGCGCTGGCGATCCGGCTGTTCAAGCGGACCCTTTGAGGGGCCCCCCGGGGAGTGCGGATCTATCTTGATCCCCGCCGCGGGGGCGCTATCCTGAAGTCGGATGATGATCGGGTTCAGTCCCGAGGTGGCCATGGCTTCCATCCAGGTTCCTCCCCTTCTGGCCAAGGCGTACCGCATCGACGTCTTCCCGGCGCCCAAGCCCGCCCAGACGCCGGCGCCGCAGTCGACGGCCCAGGCCCCGGCCACCGATACGGTAACCATCAGCGCCGCCGGGCTGGCCGCATCTCAAAATTATCTTCAGTCAATGCTTCAATTGTATCAGTCCACCGACCAGCAGCTCACCCTCCTGGCCCAGGACGGCAATACCCTCGCCCAGGAACTCCTGTCCCAGCGCCAGGCGGAGGCCAAGCTGTTCGCCCTCAATCCCTGAGGCGTCAAGGCTGGTAGGCCGCCGGCAGGCCGAACACCCCTGGACGGCCGGGGATCTGGTAGCGCACCACCACCCCATCCCCGTCGGCGGTGGCCAGGTCCGCCATGGCCGTTCCCAGCCTGAATCCTGGATGCCGGCTCCCCATGGGACCTCCCGCGCTCCCCGGGGTCACGACAAGCGTCCGGCCACCGGGGCCCAGGCCGGCATCGACCTTAGATTGCCACTTGCGCCAACGGTTTAAGCAGGGGTGGGCGGACGGTTTCCGGGCCGGCCGAGGGGCCCGGGTCCGCTGGTGACAAGCGGAGCGGACGATGCTGTGGCGATGGTTCAGGCGGGGTCGGGACCGGTGGAATTTCCAAAAATTTAGATAAATTTAATGCAATTTTAATCTCGATTTATCAGAATAATGACCCAACAAACGGCCAAGGATCGCGACTTAATAATTACGTGATTTATTTTAACACTTACATATTATTCAAAAATTCAATATTTCCACAAAATGTTTTGAAATTTAACTCCAACTTGGATCCGTTAATTAAATCGAAATAGCTATTTTTCTTTATTTAACTATTGATAATCCCGCATTTACATGAGCTAATATGACCAGGGACCTTCCAAACCATAGTCCAGGATGCGAGCGAGGCCAATGACCACAGCCTGCCGGTACGTGCGGGCAGATCCGGTCCCGGCTCCTTTCCGGTTTGGCAACTCTTTTATTTTATGCTTCTGATCATCCAGGATCAGCACCCGGGCCCTGCCCAGCCGAATCCATCATCCATGGATTTAACGGATCTTTTTTGCATTTCCTTGGAATACCTCCCCGAGGTATGCCCCCCTTAAGGAGAACCGCCTTGAACAAGAGCCTCCGCCTCCTCGCCCTGACCTGCGCCGTCTGGGCCGCGACCTCCTGCCCGGCCTGGGCCCAGGCCCCCGCCGGGGCCGCCCTGCGCCAGGTCGAACAGTACAACTTCTCCATCCACATCCTGGCCATGCTGCTGGTCGGGTTCGGCTTCCTCATGGTGTTCGTGAGGAACTACGGCTACAGCGCCACCACCGGCACCTACCTGGTGGTGGGGCTGGGCATCCCCCTCTACATGGTCCTGCGCTCCACCGGCTGGATCTCCGCCGAGCCGCTGGCCGCGGGCACCGTACGCGTCCTGCTCCTGGCCGAGTTCGCCTGCGCCGCGGGGCTGATCGCCATGGGGGCCGTGCTGAGCCGGCTGCGCCTGTTCCAGTACGCCATCCTGGCCGCCCTGATCGTACCGGCCTACATGCTGAACGAGTGGCTGGTCCTGGACGGGGGCCTGGGCGTCACCAAGGGCTTCGTGGACGCCGCCGGGTCGGTGACCATCCACGCCTTCGGCGCGTACTTCGGCCTGGGCATGGCGGCGGTCCTGACCCAGCCCAAGTCCCTGGACCAGCCGGTGGAGTCGGACGCCACCTCGGACCGGTTCTCCATGCTCGGGTCCATGGTGCTCTGGCTGTTCTGGCCCAGCTTCTGCAGCGCCATGGTGGCCCCGGAGCAGATGCCCCAGACGGTGGTCAACACCATCCTGGCCCTGTGCGGCGCCACCCTGGCCACCTTCGGGTTCAGCGCCCTGTTCCGCCGGGGCAAGCCCACCATCGGTGACATGGCCAACGCCTCCCTGGCCGGCGGCGTCTGCATCGGCGCCACCTGCAACCTGGTCTCGGCGCCCGGCGCCTTCCTCATCGGCCTGGTGGCCGGAACCCTGTGCGTGGTCGGCTACGTGGTGATCCAGCCCAGGCTCCAGGCGACCATGGGTCTGGTCGACACCTGCGGGGTGCACAACCTGCACGGCATGCCCGGGCTGCTGGGCGGCCTCCTGGCCATCCTGGTGGTCCCGTCCAGCGCCATGGCCCAGATGATCGGCATCGTCACCACCGTGGCCCTGGCCCTGATCAGCGGCTCGGTGTGCGGCTTCATTGTCCGGGCCACCGGGGAGCGCAAGCCGGCCTACATTGACGGCGACGAGTTCACCGGAACCGAATGGACCCAGGAGCAGGCCGAGTAGACACCATGTCAGCCGCCTCTCAGGCGAAGGCGTAGGCGCCGTAGCCCACCACCGGCCCGGACCCCCCGGCGGTGTCGCCGGAATTGCGCACATCCAGGACTTCGGCCCGCAGGCCGCGCCTGCGGGCCGCGATGAGCAGTCCGCGCACCGGCAGGCTGCCGCAGGCCGCCTCCTCCCCGATGCGGTCCGGGTCCAGGTCCCGGATGGCGGCGGAGGTGGCGGCATCCAGCTGCCGGGCCGCCGCGGGCTGCAGGTAGTGGCTCAGGTCCGAGCTGACCACGATGGCCGTCTCCTCCCCGCCCCACAGCCGTTCCACCGCTTCGGCCACCAGCCCCGGCCCGGCCTCGCCCGTCAGCACCGGCACCACGGTGAAGCCGTCCAGGATCTCCTGCAGGAAGGGCAGCTGCACTTCCAGGCTGTGCTCCAGGGCGTGGGCCGCTTCCAGGGCCGCCACGGACGGCAGCTCCAGGAGGGCGGCGACCCCGTCCCGGTCCACCGGCACCACCCCCAGGGGGGTGGCGAACCCATCCGCGGGGCTCACCGCCAGGCCCTGGAACCAGGCGTGGTGGGAGGGGCCCAGCAGCAGGACCCGGCGGATCCGTTCCCGCCCCAGCCCGAGCCGGACGTAGGCGGAAGCGGCCACCGGACCGGAGTAGACGTACCCGGCGTGGGGGACGATGACCGCCTTGGGCGGGCCGCCCCGGGCCTCCGTCCGCTCCAGCAAGTCCCGCACCACGGCCCGCAGCCGTTCCGGCCGGGAGGGATAGAAGGTGCCCGCCACCGCGGGCTGGCGCAGGCGCTCCATGGCGTGCCGTCCGGGGGACATTCTACCTACAATGTCCGGGGGGGATCCCATGGCCGCGGCACCGACACCCGAACCGTTTCCCGCCCGGTTCTGGAGCCGCCTGGAGGATGGCCGGGCCGAGTGCGGCGTCTGTCCCCGGCGCTGCCGGCTGCGGCCGGGGCAGCGCGGGTTCTGCGGGATCCGCGGCAACCTGGACGGAACCCTGGTCCTGCTGGCCTACGGGCGCGCCAGCGGGTTCTGCATCGATCCCATCGAGAAGAAACCCCTCAACCACTTCCTGCCCGGAACTCCGGTGCTCTCCTTCGGCACCGCCGGATGCAACCTGGGCTGCCGCTTCTGCCAGAACTGGGACCTCAGCCACTCCCGGGACCCGGAGGCCCTCCTGGCCCCCGCCCCGCCCGAAGCCGTGGCCCGCGCCGCCAGGGCCCGGGGCTGCCGCAGCGTCGCCTTCACCTACAATGAGCCGGTGGTGGCCCACGAGTACTGCGTGGACACCGCCCTGGCCTGCCGGGAGCAGGGCGTGCGCACCGTGGCGGTGTCCGCCGGCTACCAGTGCGCCGGTCCCCGGGAGGAGCTCTGCCGCCACCTGGACGCCGCCAACATCGACCTCAAGGGCTTCTCCGACGCCTTCTACCGGCGCCTGTGCGGCGCCCGCCTGCAGCCGGTGCTGGAGACCCTGGAGTACCTCCGCCGGGAGACCCGGGTCTGGCTGGAGATCACCACCCTGGTCATCCCGGGCGCCAACGACGCCCCGGCCGAACTGGCCGCCCTCGCCGACTGGATCGTGGACCGGCTGGGCCCGGACGTGCCCCTGCACTTCTCGGCCTTCCACCCCGCCTGGAAGCTGCTGGACGTCCCGCCCACCCCGCTGGCCACCCTGCGGGAGGCCCGGCGCATCGCCCGGGACCGCGGCCTGCGGCACGTCTACCTGGGCAACGTGCCGGGGCGGGAGGGCGCCGATACCCACTGCCGCGCCTGCGGGCACCTGCTGATCGGGAGGCGGGGGTATGACCTCGCCGAATGGGGCCTGACCCCCCAGGGGAGCTGCGCCCAGTGCGGGACACCATGCCCGGGGGTGTTCGAGGCGCGGCCGGGGCGGTGGGGCGGGCGGAGGGAGCCGATCAGGGTGACGCCCTGAACCTCGGCCCTACCGTCCCAGCAGTCCATGCTCTCCCAGGAACGCCCGCACCGCCTCCCTGGGCAGCCCCCGCACGGTGTTCCCCTGGATCCCGGTCATGTCCCCCGCCGCCGCCATGGCGTTGAAGATCGCCTCCTCGGTGGCGTCGGCCACGGCGGTGAAGAAGGGGTCCAGGCCGGGGTTGGGGAACTGGCGGACGGTGGTGACGGCGTCGGGGCTGAAGGCGCCCGGGTTGCCGGTGGCGAAGGCCAGGAAGATGTCCCCGGAGCTGTTGCCGCCCTTGCCTCCGGTACGGGCGATGCCCACGGCGGCGCGCCGGGCCAGACGCCAGCACTGGAGGGGGTTCAGGGGCGCGTCGGTGGCGATGACCACGATGATGGAGCCGGTCTCCCCATCGGCGGGGAGTTCCGCCAGCGGGCGGGTGGAGGACGGGATGGGGTGGATGTCCGGCAGGGGGATGTCCAGCAGGGCCTTGCCGATGGGCAGCCCGCCCAGGCGCATCTCCGCGCGGGTGCCGTAGTTGGCCTGGACCAGCACGCCCAAGGTGAACGCCCCGTGGGGTCCGGCCACCCGCCGGGAGCTGGTGCCGGTCCCGCCCTTGAATCCGTGGCAGATCATGCCGGTGCCGCCGCCCACGGAGCCTTCCGGGACTGGCCCGCGCCGGGCTGTGTCCAGGGCCTCCCACACGTGCTCGGGGCGCAGGTGCTGGCCGTCGATGTCATTGAGCCGGCCGTCGTAGGTCTCGGCCACCACCGGGTAGGCGAACCAGTAGTCCCGGGCGAACGGCGCATAGTGGCCGTGCCGCTCCAGCCACCGCCAGGCGGCGTCCCGGGCGGTGCCCACGCTGCCGGTGCCGGTGATGAGGACGGGGGTCTCCAGGAAGCCCGACTCGCTGATCCAGTGGGTCCCGGTCATGTCGCCGTTGCCGTTGAAGGCGCTCCACCCGGCGAACACCGGGTCGAAGCTCCGGCCCCGGGGCAGGATCGCCGTGACCCCGGTGCGCACCGGCCCCTGCCCCTTGACCAGGGACCCCTGGCCGGAAACCAGGGTGACAAGGCCCACCTCGACCCCCGGCACATCGGTGATGGCGTTCAGGGGCCCGGGCTCTCCCCCGAAGGGGATGCCCCAGTCCCGGGCCCGTCCGGCTGATGTTGACAAAATCATCGGATCCCTCTTGATTATTTTGGATAATTGCCGATTTTGGTAAAGATCCGGATCCGGATCCTCGGTTTCTTCCTGGAGCAACATTAGACCGGATTGCCATCGGCGGCATCCCCAGCCCGCGGAAAGTAGTCATGACGCGCTCCATCGTCTGTTTCAAATGTGCCTGGTGCGGGCGGGTCAAGATCCGCACCCAGTGGGTGTTCGAGCGGCGCAGCGAGTGGTCCAGGTACCGGGCCGCCACCTGTCCCCAATGCCGGTCCCTTTATGTCCTGGCCGGTTCCAGCCAACTCCGGATCCAGTAGTTCCCGCCCCGGCGGTAGAATGGGCGCAATCCTCAGCCACAGCCCGTTCTCTTCCCGGAGGTGCCGGCCATGCCCAGGTTGGACATCTACAAGGACCGCCAGCTTACGCTCCAGGTGCAGGTGACCGGGCCGGAGGTGCGCATCGGCCGGGGCAGCGACTGCCAGGTGTCCCTGCCGGTCCCGCAGGTGTCCAGGGTCCACGCGGTGATCCAGGCCGCCGGCGACGGCTGGGAGGTGGTCAGCAAGGGCCGCAACGGCACCCGGGTCAACGCCGCCCTGGTCACGGACCGGGCCCCCCTGGCCTTCGGGGACCGGATCCACCTGGATCCCTACGTGCTGGTCTTCCTGCAGGACGGGGCGCCGGCGCTCAAGGTGGACCGGCCGCTGGACGCGACCACCCTGGACGTCAACCCGGCGGGAGGGCCTCGGTCCAGGCGCTGATCCGGGCCTTGCCCGCGGGAGAGGTGGCGGCGGTGAGCGACCACAGGGCCGCCCCGCGGACCTCGACCCCCACCACCTGCTTAGGCTCCGGCAACAGGAAGGGGACGCCGTCGATGCGGGCGGAGTACCACCGGGGCCAGGCCGTCCAGGCCGCCCGCCGCCGGTCCAGGGGCACCCGGGCCGAGGATCCGTCCTGGAAGCGCAGGCGCGCCTCCGCCCCGGGCCCTGCTTCGCTGACGAAGAAGACCAGCGCCGACGCGGGCAGGTCGACCTGGGCGCTCCCGTCCCGCAGGGCGGTCCGGCCGCCATTGAGGCAGGCCGGCACGATGAAGTACGGGACGCTCCAGGCGTAGTGGTCCCCCGGGGGGCAGGGCGCGTATGACCGGTTGTCGTCCCAGTCCAGGCTGGGCTTCCAGTTGCAGGCCCCGGCCAGGTCCGCCACCCGGAATCCCTCGGGGGCGAAATCCCGCGGCCGGATGGCCCAGCCCTTCACCGGGCGCAGGTCGAGCACCGGGAGCGCAGGGTCCAGGCGGCCCAGGGCCAGGACGTCGCCGGCGCGGACCCCGTGGACCAGCAGGTCCCAGGGGCTGTACGGGGAGCGCTCGAAGTCCCTGCCTTCGCGCAGCGGCTCCGGGCGCCCGCCGCGCTGGAGCAGCACCGCCAGGGCGCCGAGGTCCCGGTCGGGCACGGTGACGTGGAGGTCGAACGGCCCGGTGCGGTCGGAGTCCACCCGGAACGAGAGCCCATCCCGCAGCCCCCGGGAAGCCCGGTACTCGGCCACGTCCGTGCGCGACGCCCCCTGGGCGAAGGCCACCGCGCCCCGCTCCCCGCACACCACCCGGGCGGCGGCGTCCCCCAGGGGGCGGATGAGCTCGAACCCCTTCAGGCCGCCGTACGCGGCCCGCCTGTCCCGGCCCCCCTTCTCGCAGCCGTCGAACAGGCCCCAGCACTCGGTGTAGGACACCGTGCTGGCGGCGGTGCTCCCGGCCTCCCCATCCTGGGTGAGCAGGGGCCAGCGCTCCACCATGCCCCGCAGGCAGGCCAGCAGGACCGGGTCCCCGGTGGCCACCACCACCCGCGCCAGGGTGTCCGGGACCAGGCTGCACTCGTTGGAGCAGGCCATGCCGGTCCAGGGGCGGGCCGAGTTGGGCTCCAGCAGCCAAGTGCCGTCGATGGCGTCGTCCTCGGCGGTGTCGGGCAGGAACACCGGCAGGTAGCGGTAGGCGAAGGTCCGCGCCAGGCGCAGCGCCAGCGCAGCCCGTTCCGCGCGCGCCGGGTCGTCCCGGAACAGGCGGTGGTAGCGCAGGAACAGCCGGATGGCGCCCCCGGCCATGGTGAACATGGCCTCGGGCACGTCGGAGATGTCGTTGCGGGTGCAGATGTTGTACTTGGACCAGGCCAGCACTCCGTCCACCACCTCCAGCAGCCTGGGGTCGGGTTCGTGCTCGTAGAGGGCGAGCATGACGTCGGCCACGTTCCAGCCGCGCACGTGGCGGAGGGTGGCCACGTCCCCCGCGTACTCGGGCCGGGAGCGGCCTGACATGGGCTTCTCCCAGTAGCAGCATGCTTCCCCGCCGGCCTGGAAGCGCTTGACCTGGTCCAGCATGGCGGCGACCTGGCGCTTGAGCTCCTTGATCCGCTCGCGCCGGCGGGCGTGGTAGAACACGTCCACGGTGGTGCCCGGATCGCCCGTGGGCAGCAGCGTCCCCGGCTCGAAGAACCGGCTCTCCCACTCGTCCTTGGCTGGCACCCGGTAGCACAGGCCCATGGCCTTGGGTTCCGGCCACTCGCGCAGGCGGTGGCGCCCAGGCATCCAGCGCAGGTCGTTGACCAGCGGCGCGCCCGGGAGGAGGTCGGCGTACCGGCGCCAGAGCCGCTCCTGATAGCGCTGGTTGGGATCATCCCAACTGCGCAGGTCCAGGTCGTAGAGCAGGCGGCAGTGGCTGGCCACGGTCAGGGGCAGGGCCGGATAGCGCAGCCGCACGTAGCGCTCGGCGGCGGGCGCCACCAGCGCCACGAAGTCGGCGCTCGCGCCCTGCTTCCAGCAGTAGGCGCCGGCCAGGAACTTCTCCGAGTGGTCGCGCAGGCGGGCTTCCATGAAGTCCAGCGCCGCGTACCGGCCCCGGGACGGCGCCCACAGCCCCGCCACCGGCAGGGGGCAGGCGCCGAAAGGCGGCGCCCAGGTCCAGTTCCGGGACCACCGGCTGGCCACCAGGCCGGGCCGCCCCTCCTGCAGGGGATAGGGGTCCAGCCGGGGGGTGGCCACCAGCCAGCCCCGGTGGTGGATGGCCTCGGCGCCTTCCAGTCCCAGGGCGAGGAAGTGGAACGGGCACGGGCCGCCCATGGCCCGTTCCCATCCGGCCGGGTCGAAGGCTTCCAGGGTGAAGCGGAATTCGATCTCCGGGAACGGATCCTCGTCCGGGCCGGGCCGCACCGCCACCTCGCCGCCCACGGCCAGGCGGATGGGCACCCCGTCCCGGGCATGCAGGCCGGTGAAGCGGAGCCCGCCCGCGACCGCCGGATCCCGCTCCACGGCGGCGGCGAGCAGGGCGTCGTTGGAGGAGAACCGTACCGTGGCCAGGGTCTCGCCCCCGACCCGGAGGTCGAACCCGGTATAGGCGCCTGGCGCCCCGACCGGGTCCACCGAGGGCGCGGGGACGCCCGCCTCCAGGGCCAGGGCCAGGGCTGGGGCCCACAGCCGGGCAAGGGCACGCGCCGGTCCGCTCATGTCGCCTCCTCCGTCTTGTCCCGCGCCGCCTTGAGCCGGCGCACCGCCTCCCGCAGCCCGTCCGGATCAGCTTGGGCGAAAGCCATGCGGGTGCAGGGCCAAGCCTCGCCCAGGAAGAATCGCCCGGGCGGATGCAGCAGCAGCCCTTCCCGGCGCGCGGCGCCCACCAGCCCTTCCAGGCCGAGCCCACCCTCCGCCCGCAGCCACAGGGCGAGGCCGCCGTCGGGGAGGGAGAACGACAGGTGACCTCCCAGTTCCAGGCGCAGCAGGTCCGCCAGCAGGTCCCGGCGCTCGGCGTAGGTCCGGCGCACCCGGCGCAGGTGGCGGGCCAGTTCGCCGTCCCGGATGAAGTCCGCCAGGGCCCACTCCAGCACCCGGTCCCCCCGGCCCGCCAGGTCGCGCCGGATCCGGGCCAGGGGGGACAGCAGGGGCGCCGGGGCCACCAGGAAGCCCAGGTTGGCGCCGGGGGCCAGGATCCGGGCCAGGGACCCGGCGAAGACCACCTGCCCGGTGCTGTCCCTGGCCAGGAGCGGGACCGGGGCCGGGTCGCCGAAGTGGATCTCCCCCTCCGAGTCGTCCTCGAACACCGCCACCCGGTGAACCGCGGCCAGCTCCAGCAGGCGCGCGGCCCGGTCCGTCGGCAGCACCGAGCCGGTGGGGTTCTGGCGCCGGGGGGTGGTGTAGACCATGCGCAGAGGTTCCTCCCGCAGGGCCTGCTCCAGCCCGTCGGGGACCAGCCCGTGCTCGTCCACCGGCAGGGGCCGCAGCCGGGCCTGCCCGGTCCGGCGAATGATCTCCCAGGCGGCGCGGTTCCCCGGCTCCTCCACGCCCACCACCGCCCCCGGCCTGAGCAGGGCGGCGCAGGCCACCTGCAGGGCCATCCGCGCGCCGCCGGTGACCAGCACCTGGCCCGGCTCCACCAGCACCCCGTGCCGCTCAGCGATCCACTCGGCCAGCACCTCGCGCAGCAGCTGGTTGCCCTGGGGCTCGCCCTCCCCCAGCAGCTTCCCGCCGTGGCGGGTCAAGGCCCTCCGGTAGGCCTGCCCCAGCAGCTCCAGGGGCGCCAGCCGGCTGTCCGCCGTGCCCTCCCGCAGGTCCAGGACCCCCGGCACCTCCGCGGTGACCGGGGTGAACCGGGACGGCAGGTCGAACCCCGGGGCCGCGGCCCGGGCCGGAGCCCCTGGGTCCGGCACGGCCGGGCCGGACGGGGCCGGAGGACGCTCCGCCACGAAGGTCCCCCGCCAGGGTTCGTTCACCAGCCAGCCCTCCTCCACCAGCCGGTCCAGGGCCGCGGCCAGGGTGTTGCGCGCGACTCCCAGATCCTCCGCCAGGGCCCGGGACCCGGGCAGTTCCGTCCCCGGCTTCAGCCGGCCCTCCCGGATCTCGCGCCCGATGGCGTCGGCGATGCGCCGGACGAGGGTGTCGCCGGCGGCGCGGTCCAGGTTCAGCACCATTTTGCGGAGCCGCATAAGTCCCTTGGGACGAGGCTTTCTGAGGAGGTATACTCCGATCATTCTAAGGCTTGTCGCTGACTATGGTGCAACGCGCGGAGGACTTTCAGGGCCTCGACGCCGGGACCGCCGTGGGTCCGTACCGGATCCTCGGGGCCATCGGCCGGGGCGGCTTCGGCGAGGTCTACCAGGCCCTGGATCCCCGCCTGGACCGCAAGGTCGCGGTGAAGCTGCTGCGGGCGGAATTCGCCTCCGACTTCGAGCGGCTGCGGCGCTTCGAGCAGGAGACCAAGGCCGTGGCCCGGCTCCACCACCCCAACATCGTCCCGGTGTACGACACCGGCGTCCACGAGGGCGTGCCCTGGCTGGCCATGGAGTGGATCGACGGCCCGTCTCTGCGGGCCTGGATGGAGGGGCGGCCGGTGCCGTGGCGGCGGGCCGCGGAGCTGGCCGCGCGGATCGCGGCCGGGCTGAGCGCGGCCCACGACGCCGCCATCGTGCACCGGGACCTGAAGCCCGAGAACGTGCTCCTGGGCCGGGACGGCCGGCCGCGGATCGTGGACTTCGGCCTGGCCAAGCGGTTCCGGCAGGTGTCGTTCGAAAGCCGGGCCGAGACCCTGGCCTCTCTGGAGCCCTCGGCCTCCGAGGCGGGGTCCCTGGCCGGCACCTTGGCCTATATGGCCCCGGAGCAGCTGGACGGGCGAAGCGTGGACGGCCGCGCGGACCTGTTCGCCCTGGGCGTGATCCTGTGGGAGATGCTCGCCGGCAGCACGCCGTTCGCCGGTGACACGCCGGTGGACCTCATGCACGCCATCCTGCGCCAGGAGCTTCCCGAGCGGCTGCCCGGGGCGGCGGTTCCGCCCCTGCTGGAACGGGCGCTGCGGCGCAGCCTGGAGAAGGATCCCGCGGCCCGGTTCCGCAGCGCCGGCGACCTGGCGTTCGCCCTGGAGGAGGCCGCCGCCCTGGCTCCGGGCCCGCCCGACGGGCCCCGGCGGAAGTCCCGGCGGGCCCTGGCCACCGCCGCCCTGGGCCTGGCCGCGGCGGCCGGGGCGGGGCTGGGCCTGCTGCTGCGGCCCGCCCCGCCGCTGCCCTTCTTCCGCCAGGTGACCTTCCGGGACGGCACCATCCACTCCGCGCGGTTCAACAAGGGCGGCCAGGCCGTGGTGTTCTCGGCGGAATGGGAAGGCGGGCAGCGGGAGCTGTTCTCCGCCAACCTCGCCCGGGTGGAGTCCCGGCCCCTGGGCTACAAGGACGTGGACGTGTGCACGGTCCTGCCCGACGGCGAAGTGACGGTGCTGGAACGCCGGCCCGGGGCCCTTTCCGGGGTCCTGGGCCGGGCCGCCCTGGCCGGGGGCGTGACCAAGGAGATGGTGGCCGACGTGGAGGAGGCCGACAGCGCCCCCGACGGCTCCGTCACCGCGGTGGTGCGCCGCCAGGGCGGCCGGGACCGGATCGAATGGCCTCCGGGGGAGACAGTGTACGAGACCAGCGGCCGGATCAGTTCCCTCCGGCTCGCTCCCAAGGGGGGATGGGTCGCGTTCCTGGAGCATCCGCCGGGACCCGGCTTCCCGGGCGGGTGCCTCGCGGTGCTGGACCGGGACCGGAAGCGGACCGTCCTCACCGAAGGCTGGCAGAGCATCGAAGGGCTCGCCTGGCGCGATGCGGGCGAGGTCTGGTTCACCGGTTCCCGGCGCGGGGTGTCCCAGTGGCTCTATTCGGTGACCACCTCCGGCCGACTGCGTCTCCTGGCCCGGGCCCCGGGCCGGCTCGTGCTCCAGGACCTGGCCGGGGACGGCCGGGTCCTGGCCGGGTTCGGCGTGCACCGGGCCACCCTGCACGCCCTGCTGCCCGACGGAGGCCAGGAGAAGGACCTTTCCTGGCTGGACTTCTCGATCCCGGCCCAGGTGTCCCGGGACGGCCGGCGGCTGCTCTTCAGCGAGACCGGCGACGGGGGCGGGTCGGCCGGACTGGCCTTCGTCCGGGGCACCGACGGCGGCCCGCCGGTGCGGCTCGGGGAAGGGGTCGCCCTGGGCCTGTCTCCCGACGGCGCCCGGGCCATCGTGCACGTGCGCAAGCCGCCAGGCCACCTGGAGCTGGTCCCGGTGGGGCCCGGCAAGGCCGAGGAGCTGCCCGCCCACGGCCTGGATTCGTTCCAGTGGGCCGAGTTCCTCCCGGACGGCAGGAGCCTCGTCCTGCTGGCCTCCGAGCCCGGCAAGGCGCCCCGGCTCTACGTCCAGGAGACCGCCAGCGGCGCGGTCCGGCCCCTGGCCCCGGAAGGGATCGCCGCCGGCCCCGGAGCCTTGTCCCCGGACGGGCGCTGGATCCTGGGAGTGAAGGACGCCAGGCCAGTCCTGGTGCCCACCGGCGGCGGGCCCCCGAAACCCCTGCCCGCCTCTCTCGAGGGCAGGCTGCCCCTGGGCTGGAGCCGGGACGGCCGCACCATCTTCCTGCGCGACACCTGGCGGCCTCCGGTGCGGATCTCCCGGTTCGATCCCGCAACGGGGGTCCTGACCCCCTGGAAGGAACTGGCCCCCGCCGACCCGACCGGGGTCACCGGCATCGGCCCCATCGTCCTCGCCGACGACGGCCGGGTCCTGGTCTACACCGCCTACCGCGAGTTCTCCGACCTCTTCATCGTCCGGCCGACGGCGGCGGGGAATCCTTAATTCAGGGCTGCCGCTGCTTCCTCCAGCAGCCTGGCGTAGGCTGCGTGGTGCCCGGCGTAGGCGGGGTGGGAGGGGTCGTAGGCCACCAGCCATTCGGAGGGGTACAGCTCCAGGATCTGGGCCCGATGCCGCAGGGCCAGGGCCACCAGGGGCTCCAGGCTGCCGATCCGGCCGCTGTCGTTGGGCGCCGACCAGGCCATTGTCTGGACCTGCAGAGGCACCCGTCCTGCGTGCTGGTCGAACAGCCGGATCCAGTCGGCGGTGCCCTTGGGTCCCGGCACGCCGTCGAGAAGCTCCCGCTCCTGGGCCAGGTCGTACTTGGAGAGGCCCTGGGTGCCGAACCCGAGGCCCAGCTCCGCGGCCCTGCCGGCCACCGCCGCGGGCAGCCGGTTGATGCCGGCGGCGTTGTCGAACTTGAAGTTGTTGATGGTGACCATGAGCTGGGCCCGGCACTTCAGCCCGGCCATGAACGCCATCAAGTCGAGGGTGTGGCGGATCCAGGCCGCTTCGCTCAGGCCGCGGGCCGCCCACTGCTGGCGGAGCGGCGGCTGGTTGTAGTCGTTCTGCACGAAATCCTCGGCCCCGTAGCCGATCCCGAACCGGATGTAGCTCACCCAGGGCAGGTCGCCGTAGCGGGCGGTGAAGGCCTTGAGGAAGGCCCGGTAGTTGTCCCGGCAGCCCGGTTCCCAGTACACCGGGGTCCGGGGCGCCTGCGGCCTGGCGGGATCGCCGACCGAGTCCACCTGGTCCAGGACGTAGGCCGGGGTCATGCTCGCCCCGCCGAACTCCTGGGCGCGCCCCTCGGCCACGGCCCAGACCAGGAAGCCGATGCGCTTGCCGGCGGCCAGCCAGGGCCGCACCGCCGCCTCCACGAAGGTCCAGTCGTAGCGGGGATCGGCACCCGGGCCCCGGTCCACCGCCGACCAGGGCACCACGATGTTGGCGCCGGCCACCGTGGGGTGGTGCAGGATGACCTTGCGGATGCCTTCCTTGTACCGGTCCATGACCGGGAGGTTCGGGGCGTGGACGAACAGTCCGTGGGGAGCCTGGGGGCAGGGCAGCGGCGCCGACGCCCGGAGGCCGGCGCCGCCCGCCAGCAGGATGGCGCCGGCCAGCAGGGCCGCCCATGGGTAGCGGAGTGCGGACATTGGATCCTCCAAGGGAGGGCGTCGCGGCCAGCGCGGCCGGACCCGGGCGGTTCACTGAGGGTGCTTCTCCGCGTGGATATTCCGGCTGAGCCGGTTCTCCTGCTGGTTCAGGGTACGCTGTTCCTGCCGGGTGATGTGGCCGCCGTTCTGGGCGGCCATGTCCCGTTCCTCCTGCCGGACCTGCCGGTCCTCCTGGTGCAGGGCCTGGGCCTGGCCCGGCGTGAGGGTGCCCTTGGCGACCCCCTGTCGGATGCGCCGGTCCTGGTTGCCCAGGCGCTGGTTCACTTCAGTGCGGCGGGAATGGTTGCGCTGCCACCGGGACGGGCCGGCCCAGGCAGGGGCGGCGGCCAGGAGGGCGCAGACGATGACGGCGAGCTTGAGGTGGGCGGACATGGGAACCTCCGGAAAGGGGAAAGGGGGGGGTTGAAGCCCCGGCCACCAGGCCGAGGTACGCCATTGGACCAACTCGCCCTGGGGCGGGTCTTGGGCCAGTTCGCCACTTTCCCGTTGAGCCAGATGGCAGCGGGCGCCCGGCCCGGACCGCGGTTTCCTGGGGAAAATGCGTGTTAACACACTAAAATTGAACGCTATTTAATCGATGATACCCTAAAAAACGCCCGTCCGGTCGCCATGGTTCAATGAATTCACCTAAAAAATACAAATTTATGACGTATTCCATCCGTTGACAGAATGTGACTTGAGTTACATCCTTGAGTTGTGAACTGAGTCACAGTCTCAAAGCCACCACAACAGATCATGGATCGAACGCATTCGACCCTGAGGCTTCTTTTACCCCTTTAACGGAGTCTTTCATGAACCGCATCGCCGCCAGCCTCGCCCTTTCCACCCTGATCGGTTTCGCCGCCCCGGCCCAGGCCGTGAACCCAGATGCCAACCCCTCCCAGTCCGACATCATCGTCGGCGCCTACACCCCTATCCCGGTGGACGCCCCCGTGATCCAGGATGCGAAGAATTTCGTCCAGGCCCACCTGCCCTCCCTGTCCCAGGTGGAGGTGTGCGTGGCCTACACCCAGGTGGTCCACGGAATGAACGTCAAGCTGATCGGCACCGGCATGGAGGAGGGCCAGCAGGTAAGCTGGAAGTTCGTGATCTACCGGAGCCTGAACGGCCTGATGGCGCTCTCTCTGGCGGAACGGCTGTAGTTCCTTCCTGGACACCGCCAGGCCCGCAAATCCGTTGACACCGAAGGCCCGGACGTGAATCCTGGACCTGGATCCACTGCCGTTTCCTGCATTGATCCGGAGGATGTCCCCATGCTTGACGTGGTCCTCGCCGACGGGACGGTCATCGATCCCAGCCTGCGCATCCACAGCCGCCTGAACCTGGGCATCCAGGGCGGGACCGTCGCCTGCGTCACCCGCGAACGGCTGCAGGGGACGGTCGTCCACGACTGTGCCGGCCTGGTCGTGGCGCCCGGGTTCATCGACGCCCACTGCCACGAGGACCCCTTGGACGGGAAGGAGGGGCGGATCGTCCCCGCCATCGGCCGGTGCATGCTGCACATGGGCGTGACCACCATGGTCGGCGGCAACTGCGGCATGGGCCCGGCCGACCTCATGGGGTACCTGGACACGGTGGACCGCCATGGCCACCCCGTCAACGTGGCCCTCCTGGCGGCCCACGGCAGCCTCCGGAACCGGGCCGGCACCTTCGATCCCCGTGGGCCGGTGGACGGCCCCGCCATCCAGGCCATGGCCCGGCGCCTGGACGAGGAGCTGGAGGCGGGAGCCCAGGGGCTCTCCTTCGGCGTCCGCTACATCCCGGGGCTGGACGCGCCCGAGCTGATGGCCCTGTGCCGGGTCGTCCGCGACCATGGGGGCGTCGTGGCGGCCCACGTGCGCGACGACGCCGCCAACGTGGAGGCGGCCATCGACGAAATGATGGCCCCCGTGCGGGAATTCGGGGTCAAGCTCCAGGTCTCGCACATCGGCAGCATGGCCGCCTTCGGCCAGATGCGCCGGGTCTACGCGCTGCTCGACGGCTGCGTGGCCCAGGGCATGGACCTGGGCGTGGACTGCTATCCGTACCAGGCCTTCTGCACCTCCATCGGCTCGGCCACCTTCGACGACGGGTTCCTGGAGCGGTACGGCGTCGATTACAGCCGGCTGGAGCTGATGGAAGGCCCGCACCGCGGCCGGCCCTGCACCGGGCAGACCTTCCGCGAGACCCGCGCCCTGCACCCGGAATACCTGGCCGTGGCCCACGTCATGCGGGAAGAGGAGGTGGATTTCGCCCTGGCCCACCCCCGGACCGTGGTGGGCAGCGACGGCGTCCTGCACGGCAGCCAGGGCCACCCCAGAGCCGCCGGCGCCTTCCCCCGGTTCATCCGCGAATATGCCCTCCGCAAGAAGCTCCTCACCCTGCCCGAAGCCGTGGCCAAGATGACCCACCTGACCGCCCAGCGCTTCGGCCTCGACCGGGGCACCCTGGCCCCCGGCCGACCGGCGGACATCACCGTGTTCGACCCGGACACCCTCCGCGACACCGCCACCTTCGCCGATCCGGTCAGCAGGCCGGAAGGCGTCAAGTACGTCTTCATCGGCGGGGAACTGGCCCTGCGGGACGGCCGGGCGGTCCGGGAGGATCTGGGGCGGGCGGTCCGGAAGCGGAAGTAGCCGCCAGGACGGAACGTCCGGGACCCGTCACACCCCCGTTCCCGCGCCCCCCAGGACCGCGCCGCCCCGGATGTCCAGCACCAGGTTGTTCAGCCATTTGCCCGAGCGCAGCCGCCAGATCCCCAGGCCGGCCTTGGTGGCCTCCTCCAGGCTGACCAGCGCCATGACGGAATAGATCGGCCACTTCAGCACCATCACCCCCAGCGCCGCCATGGGGATGCCCACGCACCACGGCGCCAGCACGTCGATCAGGGCGGCGAACACGGTGTCGCCGCCGTTGCGGAAGATCCCCACGATCATCACCAGGTTGATCACCCGCAGGGGCAGGGTCGCGGCGAACACGAACGCCGCGATGCGGCAGGCCGCGATGATCCCGGGCCCGACCCGGAAGAAGCCCAGGAAGACCGGCGCCGCCCCCGCCAGGGCGCCGCCCATCACCACCCCCAGCCCGGCCCCCAGCAGCACGCTGCGCTTGGCGTAGGTCCTGGCGACCCCGTCCTGGCCCGCCCCGATCCGGTTGCCGACCATCACCCCGCAGGCGCTCCCCAGGCCGAACGCGGCGGAGAAGAACAGGTTGGTGATCACCTCCATGATCTGCGCGGTGGTGGTGGAGTTCACCCCCTGCATGCCGTAGAAGACGGTGTACATGCTGACCCCGGTGGCCCAGAGGACCTCGTTGAGGATGACCGGCAGCACCGGCCGGAGGTATCTCCGCAACAGCACCCGCGACCATCCGGTCAATTCCCCCAGGGATGCCGCCAGTTCGTACTGGCGGCCGTAGACGATGCCCAGCAGGAGCCCCAGTTCCAGGGCCCGGGCGATCAAGGTGGCCGTGGCCGACCCGCGCACCCCCATCCTCGGCAGGCCGAACCGCCCGTAGATCAGGGCGTAGTTGAGGACGGTGTTCACCGTCAGCGCCAGCACGCTGGCGTACATCGGCGGCCGGGTCCTGCCCACGGCCCGGCTGTGGATGGCGTAGGTGGCCGAAACCGACTGGAGCAGGTAGCTCCACCCGATGATGCGCAGGAACGCCGCCCCCTGGTCCACCACCCTGGCGTCCCGGATGAAGAAGGCCATGACCCGGCCCGGCAGGAACTGGGAGACGAGGAAGAACGGGATGGCCGCCGCCATGCACAGCTGTACGGAGATGCCCAGGATCCTGCGCACCGAGGCCAGGTCCCGCTTGCCCCAGAACTGGGAGCTGAACCCGCTGGCGCCGCTGTTGACCCCGAACAGCAGCAGGATGAACACGAAACTGAGCTTGTTGGCGATCCCCACCGCCGAGATGGCCGCGCCGCCCAATCCCCCGATCATGACGTTGTCGATCATCAGCAGGCCATTGAAGACCAGCTGCTGCACCATCACCGGCAGACCGATCCGCACGAGCTCCGAATAGTAGGTCCGATCCCTGAAGTCCAGCACGCTGAGCCCGGTATTCACAGTTCAAGGATAATGGAGGACGCCTGGAGTCATCTTGGAATCTGCGCAGGCGATGGTTCAACGAAGGTTATGATAAACGAACCATGCGGAGGGCCCCTTTCCGGCCGCCGTTCGTTCGAGGTGACACGGTGACCTTCTACTCCCAGACCATCCGCCTCCGGATCGATTGGAGCGACTTGGATCCCTTCGGCCACGTGAACAACCTGGCCATCCTGCGCTACACCCAGACCGCGCGTGTCCATTTCATGGAGGAGATGGACATGATGAAGGCGAAAGTGGAGGCTGGCATCTCCGCAGTGCTTGCCTCGACCACTTGCCAGTTCAGGAAGCAGTTGTTCTATCCCGGCAACGTGACGGTCCAGTCCTGGATCGACCAGGTGAACAACACCAGCTTCCATATCCGGCACAAGGTCCTGAACGAGGCCCAGGAAATCGTCGCCGAGGTCCAGGACGTACTGGTGATGTTCGATTTCAACCGGAACGCCAAGCTCAGGATCCCGCAGGAGTTCCGGGACCGGATGCAGGTCCCTTGACCGAGCCGCCACAGCGCACGGGTGGCCTGGGTGTCCCGGTTGCCACCCTGGTTCAACCCTTTTCCATCTCCTCGGCAGATTCCGCCATCACCTCCGCCAGCCGCGCGAACATCCGGTAGATGTGCAAACCATCGACCAGGCCATGATGGGCCTGCACCGAGAACGGGAAGGCGACCTCCGCCCCCGCGCCGGCGAACTGGCCCACCGCGAACCTGGGGATGGAGCAGTCCTCCTGGCCGGCGGAGGGATGCTGCACAGACGTGAACCGGAGCCAGGGCACGCAGGTGACGTAGATGATGTCGGGCCCGTGCTCCGGAGCCACCCGGAGGACCGGTGCGCGCCGCGCCTCCTCCCGGTCCGCCAGGTAGCGTTCCAGGAACTCCCTGAAGTCCGGGGAATAGGGCACGTTGGAAAAGTTCAGGTGGTCGCCGGCGCCGACCACCGTGTAGCCCACGGTCAGGCGCTCCACGCGATGGACTTCGCCGCCGTGCAGGCGGTGGCGGAAGTGCTCCAGGTCCAGGCTGGCCCGGGCGATGCCGTGGAGCAGCAGGGCGAAGGGCGGCCAGCCCCGGGCCTTGGCCGGGGTGACGAAATCCCGGCAGCGGCATTCGGCCGTCAGGCCGATCACCGGCAGATCGAAGGTGCTGAAGAGGTCGAGGTGGCTTTGCCGGTCGAACATGGTCCCTCCGGGCCGAAGGCCGGAATCAACGCTTGCCGGGGTCATAGATCTCGCCGGCGGCCCTGGGTCCCGCCGACTTCCCGCTGAAGACCACCAGGGCGATCACCGTGAGGACGTATGGCAGCATGAAGAAGAAGTCCTGGGGCACCTTCTGCAGGAAGGGGATATCCTTGGCGTAGATGGAGGCCGCCTGGGAGAGCCCGAAGAACAGTCCGGCGCCCAGCGCCCCGAACGGGTTCCACTTCCCGAAGATGAGGCAGGCCAGGGCGATGAACCCGGTGCCGTGGACGGAGGTGATGGAGTACTGGATGTCCTGGGTCAGCACCAGGGTGGCCCCGGCCAGGCCCGCCAGGGCGCCGGAGATCAGCACGCCGGCGTAGCGCATCCGGAACACGTTCACGCCCATGGACGCGGCGGCCTGGGGATGCTCCCCGCAGGCCCTGAGCCGGAGCCCGAAGGGCGTGCGGGAGACGGTGAACCAGGTGAGCAGCACCAGCAGGAGCGCCGCCCAGGAGGTGGGGAAGACGTCCCGGAAAAGCACGGGGCCGAGGCCCGGCAGGCCGGCCAGGCCGGGCACCGACACCTTGCCGATCCCGGTGGCGAAGGCGCTGGTCCTCTGCTGGTCGAAGAAGATCTGGCAGAGGTAGATGGTGAGTCCGCCGGCGAGGATGTTCAGGGCCGTCCCGGAGACCACCTGGTCGGCCCGGAGGTGCACGCTGGCGAAGGCGTGCAGGACGGAGAACGCCGTGCCCGCGGCGATCCCCGCCAGGATCCCGCAGTAGCCCGCCATGGGGCTGGGCTCCAGCACCACGGTGACCGCGGCGGCCACGAAGGCGCCGACCATCATGATCCCTTCCAGGGCGATGTTGACGATCCCGGAGCGTTCGCTGAACAGCCCGCCCAGGGCGGCGATGATGATCGGCGTGGCGTAGACCAGGGCGATGGGGAGCATCGAGCCCAGGATGTTCATGGCTCCTTCCCTCCTGTGCCCGGCTTCAGCCTGCCCAGCACATAGTCGATGCCGTACTTCATGGCCACGAACAGCAGGATCGAGGCCTGGATGATGCTCGCGATCTCCTTGGGAATGCCCTGGATCTGCATGAGCATCTGGCCTGCCTTGAGCATGCCGAACAGGAGGCCGGAGAGCAGGATGCCGAGGGCGGTGTTGCCCCCCACCAGGGCCACCGCGATGCCGTCGAAGCCGTACCCCTCGGCCGCCGGCAGCGCCCGCCCGAAGTTGAAGATGCCGGCCGTGATCACCGCCCCGGCCAGGCCGGCGAAGGCGCCGGAGATGACCATCGAGGCGACGATGCTGCGCTGTACCTTCATGCCGGCGAACCGGGCGCCCTCCTTGTTGAAGCCCACCGCCCGCAGGCTGAAGCCGAAGGTCGTCCGCTCGATGAGGAACCAGTACACGAACAGCGACAGCAGCACCGGCACGAACCCCCAGTTGAGCCGGGAGCCGTGGGTGAGGGCGCTGAGGCCGGCACTCTTGAGGGTGGCCGCGGCGGGGAAGGTCGAGGTGCGGATGTGGTCGACGCTCCCGAACAGGTCCACCACCGCCCAGTTGTTCAGGTACAGCGCGATGTAGTTCATCATGATGGACACCACCACCTCGTGCACGTTGAACCGGGCCTTGAGGCAGCCGGGCACGGCGCCCCAGATGCCCCCGGCGGCCACGGCCGCCAGGAGCACCAGGACCACGTGCGCCCCGGGCGGGGCCTTCACCCAGAGGGCCACGGCCGTGGCGGCCACGGAGCCGGCCATGAGCTGGCCCTCGGCCCCGATGTTGAAGAGGCCGGTGCGGAAGGCGAAGCCCACCGAGAGCCCGGTGAGGATGATCGGCAGGGTCTGGGCGATGAACTCGCCGATGTGCCGGGAATTGAACCCGCCGTCCCGGAGGTCGAGCCCGGTCACCCCCTGGACCATGGCTTCACCCATGGCGACAGGGCTCTTGCCGGTGGCGGCCAGCACCACGGCCCCCAGGGCGAACCCGGACAGGATCGCGAGGAGCGGCAGGAGGAGGGTCTTGCCGCGCACCTAGGAGGCCCTCCCCACGGCCCCGGCCATCAGGCGCCCCAACTCGTTGGCCGAGGCCTGCGCGGCGTCGACGGTGCCGGCGATCTCGCCGCCGTGGATGACCGCGATGCGGTCGGACAGGTCCATGATCTCGTCCAGGTCCAGGGAGACCAGCAGGATGGCGTTGCCCTTGTCCCGCTCGGCGATGATCCGCCGGTGGATGAACTCCACCGCGCCCACGTCCAGGCCCCGGGTCGGCTGGGCGATCACCAGGACCTCCGGGGCGTGGTCCAGTTCCCGGGCCAGGACGGCCTTCTGCTGGTTGCCTCCGGACAGGGCCCGGGCCACCGTCGCCGGACCCTGGGCGCAGCGCACGTCGAACTCCGCGATCAGGCGCTCGGCGTTCTCCCGGATGGCCCGGGCATCCAGGACGCCGATCCGGGAGAACGGCCGGCGGTCGTAGCTGTGGATCACCAGGTTCTCGTCCAGCCGGAAGTCCAGCACGAGGCCGTGCCTCTGCCGGTCCTCGGGGATGTGGCCGAGGCCGAGCCGGGTGCGCCGCTTCCGGTCCAGGGCTGTGATGTCCACCCCCTTGAACAGGATCCGCCCGCTCTCCGCCGGAACCAGCCCGGTCACGGCGCCGATCAGTTCGGACTGGCCGTTGCCGTCGATGCCGCACAGACCCAGGATCTCCCCGGCGCGCACCTCCAGGGAGAGGTCCTTCACGCCGGGCAGGCCCTTGGCGTTGCGCACGCCCAGGCTCTCGATCCGGAGCAGCGCCGGGCCTGGCCGGGCCTGCGCCTTCTCCACCCGGAAGTCCACTTCGCGCCCCACCATCATCTCGGCCATGCGGGTTTCCGAGGTTTCCGCCACCGCCACCGTGCCGATCAGCCGGCCCCGCCGCAGCACTGTGCAGGTGTCGGCCACCTCCTTGATTTCCCGCAGCTTGTGGGTGATCAGCAGGACCGTCTTGCCCTCCCGCGCCAGCTTGCGCATGATGCCCATGAGTTCCTGGATCTCCTGGGGCGTGAGCACGGCGGTGGGCTCGTCGAAGATCAGGATCTCGGCGTCGCGGTAGAGCATCTTGAGGATCTCCACCCGCTGCTGCATGCCCACGGAGATGTCCTCGACCCGGGCCTGGGGATCCACCTGGAGGCCGTAGGTCTCCGAGAGGGCGCGCACGCGCCGGGCGGCCGCGTCCCGGTCGATCACCAGCCCCGAACGGGGCTCGCGGCCGAGGATGATGTTCTCGGCCACGGTGAAGCTGTGCACCAGCTGGAAGTGCTGGTGGACCATGCCGATGCCAAGGCCGTGGGCGACGCTGGGAGCGGTGATCGCCACCGTCTTCCCGCGCACCCGGATGGACCCGGCATCGGGCTGGTAGAGCCCGGACAGGATGCTCATCAGGGTGGACTTGCCGGCCCCGTTCTCCCCCAGTAGGGCGTGGATCGAGCCCTTTTCCACCCGCAGGGTGATTTCGTCGTTGGCCCGGACGCCCGGGAACGACTTGGTGATGCCTTGCATCTCGATGATGAAGGTCACTTGACGGGGACCTCGGCCACCTTGATCTGGCCGGAAGCGATCCTGGACTGGTAGTCGGCCACGACCTTGAGGATGTCCGCCGAGAGGTTCGGGTTGCTGGCGGGGATCCCGACCCCATGGTTGCTCAGGGAGAAGTAGCAGACCTGCCCGCCGGGGAACTTGCCGTCGCTGGTGAGTACCGCCACGTCGTGCGCGGCCACGTCCACGCGCTTCATCATGCTGGTGAGCACGGCGGACTTGCCGGGCGCGTACAGACCGTCATTGTACTGGTCCTTGTCCACCCCGATGGCCCAGCGCACATCGCCCCTCTGGTTGCGCTCCTTGGCCTCCTTGATGACGCCGTTGCCGGTGTTGCCGGCGGCCTGGAACACCACGTAGGCCCCTTCGCCATACTGCTTGGCGGCCAGGGCCTGGCCTTTGCCGGGGTCGGTGAACACGCCGGCGTAGTCGACCAGCACCTGGCACTGGGGATAGACGGCCTTGATGCCTTGCTCGTAGCCGGCCTCGAACTTCTCGATCAGGGGGAACTTCATCCCGCCCACGAAGCCGACCTTGGTCTTGTGGTCGACCCGGGTCTTGAGGCCGGCGGCGACCCCCACCAGGAACGAGCCCTCGTGCTCGGCGAACACCGCGTTGGCGACGTTCGCCGGGATCCTGCCGTTCTTGTCCTTCACCACCGAATCGATGATCAGGAACTTCTGGTTGGGGTACAGGGCGGAAACTTCGGCCAGGGCGCTGTTGAAGAGGAACCCGGGCGCCACGATCAGGTCCCGCTTCTCGTCGGCGAACGCGGACAGGTTGGGGACGTAGTCGGCCTCGGCGGTGGACTGCAGGTACTTGACCCCCTCGCCGACCTTCAGGTTGTTCTCCTTGGCGTAGGCCTTGGCCCCCTCCCAGGTCCCCTGGTTGAAGGACTTGTCGTCAATGCCGCCGACGTCCGTCACCACCCCCACCTTGATCGGCGGACCGGCCGCCACCGTCATGGCCAGCGTCAGGGCAAACCCGGGAACCAGGATTTTTTTCCGCATAGGGTTTTCCTCCCACCAAACGTGGAACGGCATTTTTTGGGAATGAACTCCGACGGTGAAACGGGACCCGGCCGATTTTCCGCGCCTCAGCCTGGAATTAATGTGTAATCAATTGTATTAGGAGAGCATACGAGCCGACTTGGACATGTCAAGCCGATCAACGCTGATCGGGCCTGCTTTTCTGCTGTACACTGTCGGGGCTAAATGCCTCAAACGTTGCGTCATCAGCCGCCTCGCGGGCTTTTTCAGGGCCGCAGTGCCCAGGAGCGTCCCATGCTGAACCTGCGTCCATCACTCACCGCTCTGGCGTGCCTGCTGGCAGGGGGGCTGTGGGCCCAGGACTTCACGCTGACGATCCTCCACGTCAACGACACCCACTCCAAGTTCGACCCCACCCAGGTCCGGCTGACCCTGGACCTGGACGACCAGCTCAAGGCCAGGCCCGTCTACGTGGAGTTGGGCGGCTTCCCCCAGGCGGCGGACGTGATCAACCGGCTGCGGGCCAGGTCGGAGAACCCCGTCCTGGTCCACGCCGGGGACTTCGTGCAGGGTTCCCTCTACTTCACCAAGTACGGCGGAGTCGCCGACCTGTTGTTCTGGAACCGCATGAATCTCACCGTGGCCACCCTGGGCAACCACGAGTTCGACCGGGGGGTGCCCTTCCTGCTGAACACCTGGCTGGGCCAGACCCGTTTCAGCCTGGTGGACGCCAACGTGGACTTCTCCAGGGATCCCGACCTGGCGCGCCTCGCGCCGCCGCCCTACGTGGTCAAGGAAGTTGGCGGCCAGAAGATCGGCTTCATCGGCGCCACCACCCCCGAGACCCCCTACATCTCCCAGCCCGGCAAGACCATCGTCTTCCAGGACCCCGTGGCCCCCGTGCAGAAGGCCGTGGATGACCTGCGCCGGCAAGGGGTCAACAAGATCATCCTGGTCTCGCACCTGGGCTACGGGGAGGACCTGGACCTGGCCTCCAAGGTCGCCGGCGTGGACGTCATCGTGGGCGGCCACAGCCACACCTTGCTGGGCGACTGGACGGGCGTGGGCCTTTGGAACCAGTACCCCTACCCCACCGCGGTCAAGGACAAGGCCGGCGACACCACGCTGGTCGTGCAGGCCTGGGAGTGGGCCAAGGTCGTGGGGGACCTGAAGGTGACCTTCCATCCCGACGGCAAGGTGGCCTCCTGGGCCGGGGCTCCCGTGGCGGTGGTGGGCAACGCCTGGTTCCGCATCTACGACGTGCCCGACCCCAGGGGCGAGCTGAAGCGCGTGCAGTTCGTGAACGGGGATGCCGGGGTCGACGTGAAGGAGTTCGACGGCAAGGCCTTTGTACCGGTCTCCGACGACCTGAGGGACTACTACCGGACCTTCTACGCCAAGCTGGACGGCGCCCTGGCCCGGCAGCCCAGCCTCGCCCGCACCGCCGGCGACGCGGGCGCCAGGGCCTTCATGGCCGACTTCCAGGCCGGCGTGAAGGAGCTCCAGGCTTCCGTGGCCGCCCAGGTGGGCGAGGACCTGAAGCGGGCGCTGAACCAGGGCCCCGGCCCCATCGTGGCGGACGCCATGCGCGCCAAGACCGGCGCCCAGATCGCCCTCTCCAACGCCGGGGGCATCCGCACCGACCTGGTGCAGGGCCCGCTGACCGTGGCCCAGGTCTACGAGGTGATCCCCTTCAACAACACCCTCGTGCTCCTCAAGATGAAAGGCGCCGACGTGGTGAAGGCCCTCGAGGACGGTCTGGATTTCGGCCTGAGGAAGGACAGCAAAGCCTTCCCCGCCAACCCCCTGGTCTACGTCTCGGGCATCACCTTCGACGTGGATCGCGCCAAGCCCTTCGGCAGCCGTGTGGCCGACGCCAAGGTCCTGGACGGCGCCGCCTACAGGCCCCTGGACCCCGCCGCCACCTACACCGTGGTGGTGAACAATTTCATGGCCGCCGGGGGCGACCTCAACGCCACCCTGAAGGCCACGCCGGGCCAGGTGGACACGGGCATGATCGATGCCGAGGCCCTGCTGGATTTCGTCAAGGGGAAGACGCTCAGGAATGCGGAGGCCCGGGTCCACGTGGTGCCGTAGGTTCAGGCGAGGGCCCTTGCGCCGGCCTCCTGGACCTCGCCGTCCTTCGTCCATCCCTGCAGTTGGTAATAGGCATCCAGGATGCGGTTGTGGTACGAAGGATCGGTCCTGCGTCCCTGCAGGGGGCCACACCGGAGGGGGGTCAGGAACTTGGGCGGAATGTAGGCGTCGTACGCCCGGCTCCGGCCCTGGCGGCCGTTGACTTCCCGCTCCAGGGAGAAGATCCGCTTCCCCCGGTCGATCAACGCCTCCGCAGAAAGCGAATGGCCCGTCACAGCGTAGTACAGGTCCAGGAAGACGTCGCCGGCGAAATCCCCGGGGAAGAAATCGCAGATTCCCAGGGAGTCCACCACCGCCTTGCCCCACTGGCTGTTGGCCACCACGGCCGCGATGTTCCCGGCGCCGGTGAGTCCGGCTTCCTCGGCCTGCACGGTCCAGGCGTAGGTGTGGTCGCCCCGGCCGCGGCTGGAGGTGGCGTAGCAGGCGAACATGGAGGGAAAGGCCTTGGGTTCGATCCCGGCATAGCCGAGCCCCGCGTACGCTGTCGTCAGGCACCACAGGACATCCTCCCCGCAGGCCGTCCCGGCCTGGGCCAGGAGCGCCGAGGCGACGGCGTCGGTCTCCCGCCCGAACAGCTTCCCCATGGGCGTGCTCCCATGGGCGACCTCCGCGAGGAACGCCGCCGTGGCGCGCATGTCCCCGAAGGGGAGCGCCATCCCCAGCTTGCGCAGGATTCCCCGCTCGTCCAGGTCCATGGCGGCGGAGACCATGGCTGCCATCGTCATGGTGTCGACGCCCAGTTCGTTGCACAGGTGGTTGAGCTGGACCACGTCCTCCCGGTCCGTGATGCCGCAGTCGATGAACAGGGCGGCCGTCTCGAATTCCGGGCGCGGCAGGAGGCCTCCTGCCCGGGTCCGCACCAGGCGGGAGCAGAAAATTTCGCGGCATCCCGCGCAGACCTTGTGCTGGGCGCTGACCTCCAGGAAGGCCCCGGTGCTGACCTTCGCGTAGGCCTCAGGGGGGACGTTGCCTTCGTCGTAGTTGTGCCACGGCAGGTACCCGCCCGCCTTGCCCAGGTACCCCCCCTGCTGGGCCCGGTCCAGCCAGTAGGTGGTGCCGACGATCGGGCGGAAGTGGGCAGTGGAACCGGGATCACCGACGATCTCCTGGATTTTCTTTTCCAGTTCGCCGAGCCGGGCCGTGAACAGCGCGGGGTTGCGCCAACCCCAGGGGCTCTCGCCGGAAACCGTGATCGCCAGGAGATTCTTGCTGGCGAACACCGCCCCCAGCCCGCCTCGGCCGAAGTTCCGGTCGCCGTCCGTGGTCAGGCAGGCCCAGGGCACCTGGGACCACCCGGCCGGCCCCAGGTACACCGAATCGCTCTCCGCGCCGCCGAGCTTCTTCAGCAAAGCCTCCATGCGGCTGGCCCTGGCCACGGTGGTCACGCCGTCCCGGGCTTCGAAGCATTCCTCCTCGGCGTCGACGATCCGGAGGTCGGTGCCCCGGATGACCAGGCGCACCGGTCGAGGTGATCGGCCATCGATGATGATCTGATCGAACCCGGCCCGCTTGAGGCGCGTCGCGAACGCACCTCCGACACTGGTGTGCGTCATCAGGCCGTGGACCGGCGGCAGCCCCGCCTCCAGGGGTTCCCGGGAGCAGGTCATGGGGCTCAGGAAACTGGCCGAACCGCGTCCCGCCGTGTGGACCTTGGTATCGTGCAAAGGAGCCCCGCCGATGACAATCCGGTTTTCCGGCCCCAGAGGCTGGACCGGCCCGCCGCAACGCTTCACCTGTTCGGCCACCAGGAAGGCCCCGACCCCCCGCCCCCCCAGGTAGTCCCTCTCCACCTCCGGATCGCTTGGGCGGATCGTCACCGTGCCCCGGGTCAGGTCGACGAACGCCCACCTGCCGGTGTAGCCGAATTTCTCCTCATCCATGGCGGATCATCCCCCCTTCAGCCTTGCCCTATCCCACCTGCGCGCCGGAGGTCAGAAGGGGAAGGGATCGCAATCCTTCCCGGTCATCTTCCGGATCGCTTCGATCAAAATGCTGCTGGCCTGCGGCCTGTCGTAGAGCTGTTTGAAGATGGCTTCCCGATGGGTCTGATTGACTTATTCATAGGATAACCCGACCAGGCACCCTTCAATACCCCTGGTTGGCTCATCGAACGTGGCCTCCTGCCCGTAACGCCATGGCCACCGCGGGTTCCCGGGCTACCGCCGATCCAGGGCCAGACGCACCCCGAAGCCCGCCAGGGCCAGCCCCGCCAGGCGCCTGGCCGGTTTCCGCGCCGCCGGGATCCTGGCCGGACACCGGGCGGCGGCGTTGCCCGCAAGGACCAGAACCCACGGGAGACCTTTACCGGAGATCTTCTCACAGTACGCCTGGGGGCGCGAAATGGCCCCGGGTGGCTCCGGCGCGGCTTGAACGCGGGAACGACCTGAAGATCGTCCTGAAAAAATAGAGATATGATTCACTTGATGACTTCCCCATTTTAGGGCACCTTGAACAATCCATTCATGGACCTGGGCGAGGTAGGCGCATGCGCATCTGCCGAAGCTGTCCTGGCGTTCCCGAGGGCCCCGTCATCCTGCTGCCCGACGCCGGTGGCGTGGCGGCACCTCCAGGCCAGGGTCCCCAACCGAAGCCCAGGCTCCAGAGGAAGGGAGGATCGGCCATTTGGACCCTAGCCATGCTGAAGAGGAACCTCCCCCTGATCCTCCTCATGGGTTGTCTCTGGTTCGGGCTCTCCGGCTGTGTGGGCGGTACGAACGGGACCGCCGCCCACACCCTCTCCGGCCAGGTCACGTCCGGAAGCTCCGGCCTCGGCGGGGTGATCCAGACGCTCACGATCACCGTTATGTCTCCATGACCACGCGTGCTTGAAGCGGGAGCTGACATGCCATTGGGAGCGCAGGAACCACCAGCAGCCTGGGAGGTCGCCCCATTGACCGATCTCATCCGTCATCTGGTGGGCACCCGCCACAAGGAGTGCCGGGAGGATATGAGCGGACTGGAAACCCTCCTCGCGCTCATCGCCATGGAACCAGGGCCCTCCCATCTCGCCCTCGTCGAGATAAGGGACTTGATTTCCCACTTCTGCACGGAGCTGCGCGCCCACCTGGCCCGGGAAGAACGCGACCTGTTCCCGGTTCTCCTGGCCGTGGAATTGGGCATGACCCCAGGAATCGGGAAGGAGGATCTGGGGCTCATGAGGTCCCTCCTGGAACAAGAACACGTCCATGAAGCTGGCCTGCTGGGCGACATCAGCGTTCTCACGGCGGCCCTCGCCACCGGCCAGTCCACGGACACCCCCCTGGCCCGCCTCCTCGCCTCGCTGGCCGGACTTTCGGCGCGGTTCCAGGAACACATCCAGTTGGAGGACCGCGTCCTGTTTCCCCGCATGGGCCAGGCCCGAGCTGTTTCGAAGTGAAAAGCAGGCCATCCGAATTCAAATGTTTACACTCTGGCCCTAGGAGCCTGTCCAAGACTGGGTGCCCTGGCGGGCACCCCGAGGGCTGAAAACATGCTGGCGCTCCGGTAACTTGGGGCGCCAGGTATTTTAGGTGCGGGCCAGACCCCCTTAGGATGATTTT
>JBELAL010000038.1:0-50270 GCA_049508835.1 Holophaga sp.
TGATGAGCCCGGCCCTGGTGCCCGGCATCGCCATCGTGTTCGGCATCGACAAGTTCATGAGCGAGTGCCGGGCCCTCACCAACCTCACCGGCAACGGCGTCGCCTGCGTGGTGGTGTCCTGGCGGGAAGGCGAGCTGGACCGCAAGAAGCTGAATGCGGTCCTGGGCGGGAAGCACGCCGCGGCCGGACCCGAGCCCCCGGCGGAGGAGGAAGTGGCCGTCTAGTTTGACTGGGTGGGCCAGCTTCGCGGCCCACCCAGTCAAACTAGCTCGGGCACCCGGGTTCCGGCCCGTCTGTGTCCGCTGACGGCTCCTGTTGCATCTTTCGTTCCCCGCTTGATCGCGCCGACCCACCGCGGGTCCCCCGGAAAGGCACCGACCCACCCGTACGCGGTCGGACCAGATCGTCCTCGCTTTGCTGCGGGCGATCTGATCCGACCGCGTTTGCCGTCCTCAAGCCGGTCGGATCATTGGCTTCGGTTCCTTGGAGAGCTCTCTCTCCTTCGATTCGGATTCATCCATGGTGCGCCTTGAAGACCAACGGAAACACGGAACGGACGGCTTCCCTGGTCGGCTAACCGGTTTTGCCTGTTGCGCCCGCAGCTTGCGAGGACGCAACAAGCAAAACCGGTACTTATGGGTCGGCGCATTACCTCCGAAGACGTGGTGGGTCGGCGCGCGGAAACGGGGGACGAGCGACGCCAAGGGAGCCGTCGGCGGACAAAGCCGGCTCGGGACCCGGGCGAACTAGCCCGCGGGGTAGCGGATCCGGGCGCGGAACACCGTCCCCCCTCCGGCGCGGTCCTCCACCGTGAGCTGGCCGCCCAGCGCCGCCACCCGCTGGGAGGCGCGGTACAGGCCCAGGCCGCGGTCGCCGGGCTTGGTGGTGAAGCCTTTTGCGAACAGCCGGTCCCGGTGCTCGGGCGGGATGCCGGGGCCGGTGTCCTCCACCGCCAGTTCCAGGCAGTCCGAGTCGAACCGCAGGTCGACCCGGATCTGCCGGGTGGCGGAGGGGCCGATGGCCTCCACCGCGTTCTCCCGCAGGTTGCCCAGGATCGGGCCACCGCCTCCTCGGCGCAGACCGGCACCTGGGAGGCTTCCGAGAGGACCATGGCGATGTCCTGTTCCCGGGCGGCGCTGGACCTGGCGAGGAGGAACCCGGCCAGCAAGGGGTCCTTGATCCGCTGGGCCAGCTGGCCGGTCTCCGTCTGCAGGTCGCCCATGAGCGCGGTGATGTAACCGGACAGGCGTTCGTATTCCTCCAGACGGACCAGGCCGAGGATGACGTGGAGCCGGTTCATGAACTCGTGGGTCTGGGCGCGCAGGGTCCAGCTCACCTCCAGGCGGAACTCCAGCCCCTTGGCGGTGGCCCGGATCCGGGTCAGGTCCTCGATGGACTTGAAGAACAGCTCGGCGGAGAAGGGCTGGACTTCCAAGGTGAGCTTGCCCGCCTCGAGCTTGGAGAGGGAGAGGACATGGTTGATGAGGCCCAGGAGGATCAGGTCCACCGGCCGGTCCTTGAGCGCCTGGATGGCTTCGCCGGCGCTCCGGACCGCGGCGATGGTCTCGAACCCGTCGACCCGGTTCACATAGCGCCGGTCCAAGTCCGCCACCATGGGATCATCCTCGACCAGCACCACCCGGATCAACCTGCGGACTCCCTCGGGAAAAGGACGGATGGGATTGGAAATCTTCAACAATGATACATCCCCGCCCCGGGGCGGTTGGCGGCAAGAGTGTTCCGGCCGCGGAAGGGCGAGGGCTTTTGCATTCGCCGTTTTTCCGCCATCCTGGAAGGATGTCGCACCCCATGGACCTCTACTTCGCGCCGCCCGAGGGGCGCATCTTCAGCTGCTTCCCGGGGGCGGAAGAGCGGCTCGGACAGCGGCGCATGGCGGAGCTGGTGGCCGATTCCATCCAGGAAGGGGCCGAGCGGTTCGAGGCCTGGAAGCGGGCCGGGGCCGACCGGGACGCCAGGCCGGACGCGGTGGTGCAGGCCATCGAGGCCGGCACCGGCACCGGCAAGTCCCTGGGCTACCTGATCCCCGCCCTGGCCTCCGGGCGCCGGCCGGTGGTGGTGGCTACCCGTACCAAGCAGCTCCAGCGCCAGCTCCTGGAGGAGGACCTGCCCCGGGCCCGGGGCATCCTGGGGCGCCCGGTCCAGGCGGTGCTGGCCAATGGCCGCGCCAACTACCTGTGCCGCGCCGCATGGGAGGCGCTGGAGGCCAACCCGGTCTCGGAGCTGGACGCCCGGGATTTCGCCCTGTGGCAGGCCCTGCCCCGGTGGTACAAGGAGACCCTGGACGGCGACCGGGAGGAGCTGGGCCGCTACGGGGAGGGCGAGTCGGAGCTGTGGGACCGGGTCAACGCCCGGGCCGAGCGCTGCACGGGGCGCCAGTGCCCCCGGTTCGAGGACTGCTTCCTCACCCGGCTGCGCCAGGAGATCCTGGCGGCGGACCTGGTGGTGGCCAACCACGCCCTGCTGCTGGCGGACCGGGTGCTGCGGGAAAGCGCCTTCGGCCAGGTGCTCCCGGACGCGCCGGTGCTGATCCTGGACGAGGCCCACGAGATCGAGGAGCAGCTCACCGAGAGCTGCGCGGAGCAGTGGTCCAACCGGGCCATGACGCTGCTGTTCCGGGACCTGGCGGAGGAGTCGGCCAAGGAGTCCGAGGCGGTCCTCCTGGACGCGGCGCTCCTGCCCTGGCAGGACGCCTGGGCCGCGCTCGTGTCCCGCCTTCCCGCCGGGAGCGGCACCTTCGGCTTCGGGGACGACCGCCTGGAGCTGCCGCCCCTGGCCGACGCCGTGGGCGCCTGGGTGGAGGCGGGCCAGGCGGTGTGGAAGGAGGCCAGGCGCCTGGCCTCCCGGCGGGTGGACGGCGAACCGGAGGACCTGGCCTGGCGCCGCATGGCCGAGCGCATCGGGGTGGCCTTCGCCCGCATGGAGCAGATCTTCGCCCAGCCCGAAGGGTGGGTCTCCACCATCACCCGGGAAGGGGCCCAGACGGTGCTGTTCAAGGCCAACCCGGTGGACGTGCGCCCGTTCTTCCACCAGCACCTGCGCCGGGGCTTCGAGACCGTCATCCTCACCTCCGCCACCCTGCGGGACGGGCGCGGGTTCAACGGCCTCAAGCTGCGCCTGGGCCTGCGCGACGAGGAGACCGAGCGCAGCCGGCACGTGGAGAGCCCCTTCGACTTCCCCGCCCAGGGCCTGCTGTTCGTCCCCCCCGACCTGCCGGCCCGCCGCCCCGGGCGCGACGCGGTGGGCGACCCGGCCTGGGTGGAGGCCAGCCTGGCCACCATGGAGCGGCTCATGCGCGCCAGCCGGGGCCGGGCCCTGGTGCTGTTCACCAGCCGCAAGATGCTGGCCGCCTTCCGCCCCCGCCTGGAGGCGGCGCTCCCGGAGATGACCTTCTTCACCCAGGGGGAAGGCCTGACCCGTTCGGCCATGATGGAGCGGTTCCGGCGCACGCCCCAGGCGGCGCTGCTGGGGCTGGCCAGCTTCTGGCAGGGCGTGGACCTGCCCGGGGACGCCCTCAGCCTGGTGATCGTCACCGCCCTCCCGTTCACGCCCCCCGACGACCCGGTGCTCCAGGCCCGGGTGCGGGAGGCGGACGCCCAGCAGCAGGGCCTGGGCTTCATCGGCATCCAGGTGCCCCAGATGACCCTCAAGCTCAAGCAGGGCATCGGCCGCCTGATCCGCACCCGCACCGACCGGGGCGCGGTGTGCATCCTGGATCCCCGGCTGATGCTGCCTCACGAGGATCCGAACGGCAAGCGCTACGCGGCCCAGGTGCGGGCGGCGCTGCCGCCGTTCCCGCTCAGCCGGGACTGGGAGGAGGTGGAGGCGTTCCTGCGCGCCCTTTGATCGGGATTCAGGCCAGCCGCAGCGCCATCGCCCCCCCCGCGATGGCGCAGGCCAGCAGGGCGCGGCGGAGGCCTACCTTCTCCTTGAGGAAGACCGCCGAGATGGCCAGCGCGGACAGGATCGAGGTCTCGCGCAGGGCGGCCACCAGGGCCACGGGGGCCACGGTCATGCCCCACAGGGTGACGGAGTAGACGGTGGTGCTGGCCAGCCCGCCCAGGAGGCCCAGGTGGAGCCGGGCCGGGACGTAGCGCACGAAGGCGCGCCGGCGGCCCAGGAGGGTCCAGGCCAGCAGCGGCACCGCGGTCAGGACGTTCACCCACAGGCCGTAGGCGAACGGGGAACCGGAACGGCGGACCCCGATGCCGTCGGAGCAGGTGTAGCCGGCGATGAGGACGGCGTTGACCAGGGCCAGGCCCACCCCCTTGGCGCTGCCGCTCCGGGCCGAGGTGGCCAGGCCCAGGATGCCGGAGCAGATCAGGCCCACCCCGAGCCAGGCGGGCCAGGACAGGTGCTCGCCGATCAGCGTGCGGCTGGCGAGGGCCACCAGCAGGGGCGCCGTGCCGCGCATGACCGGGAAGGCCTGGCTCAGGTCCGCGACCTGGTAGGCTTCGGCCACCACGGCGTAGTAGCCTACGGACAGGGTGGCCGAGACGGCGATGAAGGGCCAGCTGGCCAAGGCGGGACCGGACAGGAAGGGCAGGGCCAGGGCGCTCACCACCCCGGTCGCCGTGGTGAGCAGGATGGTCATGAAGAGCTTGTCATCCGCGCCTTTGATGAGGGCGTTGAAGGTGGCGCTCAGAGTCGCGGCGCTCATCATCAGGGCAATGACAGTGAAGGGCATGCCCCAATCATACCGATGAACCTAGCAGCCGTTGCAGGCTTTGCCTGCTACGGCTGCTTGTGCCTGGCACGTGTGTTTCATGCAAGAAAGGCCCTACGGTGCTACTTGGGGTTCATCTCCCCGAACCGGTCGGTGGCCGCCACCAGGGCGCGGGCGTTGCCCGGTTCGAACGCGCTGTGCCCGGCGTCCGGGGTGATGATGAAATCGGCTTCGGGCCATTCCTGGTGCAGGGCCCAGGCGGTCTCCATGGGGCAGACCACGTCGTACCGGCCCTGGACGATCACCCCCGGAATGGGGCGGAGCTTCACCGCGTCCCGCAGGAGCTGGTCCTCCGGCTCGAACCAGCCGCCATGGACGAAGTAGTGGCACTCGATCCGGGCGAAGGCCAGGGCGAACGCCTCCTCCTCGTGGTGGTCGGCGAACTCCGGGTCGGGCAGCAGCTTGCTGGTGGTCCCTTCCCACCGGCTCCAGGCCCGGGCCGCCGCCAGGCGCACCATGGAGTCGGGGCAGGTGAGGCGCCGGTGGTAGGCGCCCAGCAGGTCGCCCCGCTCCCCTTCGGGGATCGGCGCCAGGAAGCCCTCCCAGGCGTCGGGGAAGAGGGCGCTGGTGCCCCGCTGGTAGAACCACTGGATCTCCTGCCTGCGAAGCAGGAAGATCCCCCGCAGCACCAGTTCGGTCACCGCTTCCGGATGGGTCTCGGCATAGGCCAGGGCCAGGGTGGACCCCCAGGACCCGCCGAACACCTGCCAGCGCTCCAGGCCCAGGTGCCGGCGCAGCTTCTCCAGGTCGTCCACCAGGTCCCAGGTGGTGTTGTGCTCCAGGCTGGCGTGGGGGGTGCTCCGGCCGCAGCCCCGCTGGTCGAACAGGATGATGCGGTAGACCTCGGGGTTGAAGAACCGCCGCTGCCTGGGTTCGGTGCCGCCCCCGGGGCCGCCATGGACGAACACCGCCGGCTTGCCCAGGGGGTTGCCGCTCTCCTCGTAGTAGAGCTCATGCAGGTCGGAGACCTTCAGCCGTCCGGTGCGGTACGGCTCGACGGGAGGATAGAGCCAGGTGACGGGATCCTTGCAGGGGCGCTGGGACATGGGTTGCCTTGGATTCTACACCCAAGTCGCTGGCCGGGGTCGTCGGGCTCCCGGTGGCCCGGAACGGCCCCTATACGAACGTCTGCAGCACCCCGTTGCTCACCAGCATCCCACGGGCCGTGAAGCGCAGCACCGGCCCCTCCCTTGTCAGCAGCCCGTGCGCCAGGAACGGCGCCAGCTGCCCCTCCCAGGCGTCCACCAGGGGCTCCAGGTTGTCCCGCCGGGCCCGGGCCCGCAATTCCTCCCAGTCCACCCCCCGGTGCCGGCGCAGGCCCAGCAGCGGAATCTCCGCCAGGGCCTCGGCCGGGTCCAGCTCCTGGACCTCGGCGACGCCCCGGTCCTCGATCCAGGCCGGGATGACCCCGCTCTCGGTCCAGCGCCACGCGCCCAGCTGGGACGCTGCGCTGGGGCCCAGGCCCAGGTACGGGCGGCGCTCCCAGTAGCGGCCGTTGTGCCGGGACTCCTGCCCGGGCGCGGCGTAGTTGCTGATCTCGTACGGCTGCAGTCCCAGGCGCGGCAGCTCCTCCTGGAGCGCCTCGAACACGTCCGCCACCTCGTCGTCCGAAGGCAGGGCGAGCTGCCCGGATTCCACCTGGGCCCGCAGGGGGCAGGCCTTGTCCAGGTCCAGCAGGTAGATGGACAGGTGGGTCGCCCCGGCTTCCGCCAGGGTCCGGGCGTCGCCCAGGACCCGGTCCAGGTGCTGCCCGGGGATGCCCACCATGAGGTCGCCGCTCACCCGCTCGAACCCGGCCCGGCGCGCCTGCGCCAGGGCTTCCAGGGCGGTCCGGGCGTCGTGGATCCGGCCCAGGCGGGCCAGCAGGACATCGTCCAGGGCCTGGATCCCCAGGCTGATCCGGTCCCAGCCCTGGCCGCGGGCCCGCTCCAGCCAGGCCGGGTCCAGGGTGCCGGGGTTGGCTTCCAGGGTGGCCTCCTCCAGGGGGGCGAGGTCGAAGGCGCGGCGCGCGGCGGCGGTGAGCTCCGCCAGCTCGCCCACCGAGAGCAGGGAAGGGGTCCCGCCCCCCAGGTACAGGGTGTCCACCGCCGGGCGGCCCAGGGCCTCGCCCCACTCCCCCAGCTGGCGCACCAGGCGCGCCAGCGCCGCCGGCTTGAGGGCCTCGTCCCGGGTGGTGACGAACGAGCAGTACGTGCATCGGTCCCGGCAGAACGGGATGTGCAGGTAGAGGCCCAGGGGCTCCCGGCCGGCGGCCTCCCGCAGCCTGGGAAAGTGGGGCGCCAGCGCGGAGATCATCAGAAGTAGCTGTCGATGGCCTCGCACCAGAAGTGGTAGGTCATCAGGTGGAGCTCCTGGATCCGGGCGGTGACCTTGCTGGGCACCACCAGGGCGTCGTCCACCAGGTCCTTCAGCTTGCCGCCGTCCCGGCCCAGCAGGCCCAGGGTGCGCATGCCCAGCTCCTTGGCCATGGCCACCGCCTGGATGACGTTGGGGCTGTTGCCGCTGGTGGAGATGCCCACCAGCAGGTCGCCGGGGCGGCCCAGCGCTTCCACTTGGCGGGCGAACACCCGGTCGAATCCGTAGTCGTTGCCGATGGCGGTGAGGGCGGAGGTGTCCACAGTCAGGGCGATTCCGGCCAGGGCCCGGCGTTCCTTCACGTAGCGCCCGGACAGCTCGGCGGCGAAATGCTGGGCGTCGGCGGCGCTGCCTCCGTTGCCGCAGATCAGGATCCGGCACCCGCGCTTGAGCCGCTCGGCCATGTCCGCCGCCTGGGCCAGGATGTGGTCCGCTTCCGCCTCGAAGAAGACCTGCTTCAGGGCGACGGCTTCCTGGACGTGCTGGAGGAGGAGGTCTTTCATAACGGTCCCCTGGGCTGAAGGTCAAGTGTACCAAGGCTGCCCGGTTCTGGGATACTTGCCCCAGGAGATGTGCCATGGCACCAAACCCCGACCCTTTCGAGGGGACCCTGGACCTGAGCGTGATGGACCAGCTCCTCAACCTGGACGATGGCGCCGTGGGCCTGCTGAAGGAGATGTACGGCCTGTTCCGGGAGGACACGCCGGACCGGATCAAGGCCATCGAGATGCTCCTGGGTTCCGGCGATCCTTCCGACCTGGGCGACCTGGCCCACGCCATCAAGGGCGCCGCCGGCACCATGGGCGCGGTGCGTCTGCGGGCCGTGGCCGCGGAGCTGGAGGGGGGCGCCCGCAAGGCGGACTTCCCGGTGGCCCCCGTCCTGCTCCTGGAGCAGCTCAAGGAGGCCTACGCCGAGTCCCTGAAGGCGCTGGACGCGTTCATCGCCGAGCGGGAATCAGTCTGAGCCGCTCTGGTAGACCTTGACCCCGGCGGTGCCGCGCGGGGGCGCATGGTCGGAGATCTGCAGCCGCCCGTTGCCGTCCACCCACTGGTAGATGCGCATGGGCGGAGGAACCGGGCCGCGGCCGGCGTCCGCCACCAGGGTCGAGCCTGGGGTGTAGGCGGCCTCCTCCACCTGGAACCCGCCCCGCCCCTTCTTGAGCATCTCCATGGAGCCCGCGGCGCCGGGATCGGCCTGGACCAGGCGCTTGCGGTAGAGTTCCAGCACCCGGGGCACGTAGGCCCGGGTCTCGGCGTACGGGGGCATGCCCTGGTACTTGGCCACGGCGGCCTCCCCGGCGTTGTACGCCGCGACCACCCTGGGCAGGTCCCCGTTGAAGGCGTCGAGCAGCCACTTGAGGTACTTCACCCCGCCGGTGATGTTCTGCCGGGGATCGAACGGGTCCAGCACCCCGAACCGCTGGGCGGTCTGGGGCATGAGCTGCATCAGCCCCAGGGCGCCGGCCCGGCTGCGGGCCCTGGCGTAGAAGGCGCTCTCCGCCTGGATCACCGCCCGGGCCAGGAAGGGGTCGATCCCCTCCTGGGCGGCGATGCTGTCCACCATCGCCAGCAGTTCCGGGCTGCGCAGGACCTTGGCCATCTCCTGGCGGCTGATGGCCAGACGCACGTGCCCCACCCCCACGTGGCGCAGGACCAGCCCCTGGCCCCGGACATAGTCCGGCGGCAGGTTGTTGACCACAACATTGCCGTTGCGGTCGTAGTACGTGTACAGGTAGGTGACGCCCCGCTCCGTCCCGCCGCGCAGGGCGAGCGTGGCCAGGAGGGTCAGGAGCAGGGGGCGCGGCCGCATGAATGACATATCCATGAACCAGTCTACGCCAAGCCGCCAGGCCACGCCCTGATCCGGATCACGGTTCCCATTTGACATCCTCAACCCCGGCCTGGGCGTTGGCGGCCCGGGCCAGGGCGAACAGCCAGTCGCTGAGCCGGTTCAGGTAGACCACCACCTCCGGCGGCACCGGCTCGGTCTCCTGGAGCGCCACCACCTCCCGCTCCGCCCGCCGGCACACGGTCCGGGCCCAGTGCCCGTAGGCCGAGCCCGGGCAGCCGCCCGGCAGCACGAAGTGGGTCATGGGGCCGGCCAGGGCCGTGAGCCGGTCGATGTCCGCCTCCATGGCGGCCACCGGCCAGAGGGGATGGGTCAGGCGCTGGGCCACCTGGCCGGCCCGGGCGGGGGGCGTCGCCAGCACCGCCCCCAGGGCGAACAGGTCCCGCTGGACCAGCCCCAGGGGGACGTGGGCCGCCAGGGCCGGGTCCAGGTGCAGGGCCAGCACCCCCAGGACGCTGTTCAGCTCGTCCAGGGTGCCGTAGGCCGCCAGGCGCGGGTGGCGCTTGGAGACCCGCTCCCCGCCGAACAGCCCGGTGGTGCCCTGGTCGCCGGTGCGGGTGTAGATCTTCATCGCGCACCTCCTGTGCGCGACCCCCTAGGGGCGGGGCTGCGGCCCGTGGCGCTCCGCTCCTGCTCCGCGCTCATGGCCTAGTCCAGCTCATGGAGGCGGCTCCAGGCGGCGGCGTCGGCGCGCCATTCGGCCAGGGAGGCCAGGTCCTCGGGGACCAGGATGCCCTTGGCGGCGGCCTGGGCGGCCAGGTCGTCGAAGGTGGCCAGCACCTGCAGGGGGGCGCCGTCCTCCCGGAACGCCGCCTCGGCCCGGGGCAGGCCGTAGCTGAACAGGGCCAGCACCGCCAGGACCTGGGCGCCTTCCCGGCGCAGGGCCTCCACGCAGCGGATGCTGGAGCCCCCGGTGGAGACCAGGTCCTCGATCAGCACCACCCGGTGCCCCTGTCCGCTGGGACCCTCCACCTGGCGGCCCATGCCGTGGGTCTTGGGTTCCGGGCGCACGTAGGCCATGGGCAGGGCCAGCTGGTCGGCCACCATGGCCGCCCACGGGATGCCGGCGGTGCTGGTGCCGGCGATGAGGGTGGGCGAAAGGCGAGCGGCCCGCACGGCCAGGGCCGCCCGGATCCCCGCGCGCAGCGCCGGGAAGCCCAGCAGCTGCCGGTTGTCGCAGTAGATGGGGGCCTTCAGTCCGGAGGCCCAGGTGAACGGCTTGCGCGGGGAGAGCCGCACGGCGCCGGCGTCCAGCAGCCCGGAGGCCAGGTCGGCGGGGGTGAGGGGCGCGGCGGCGGGAGTCATCCCTTCACCACGATGCTCACCAGCTTGCCCCCCGGTGGCACCACCACCTTGACCACCTCCCTGCCTTCCAGGTGGTGCCGGGCCTCGGGGCAGGCCAGGGCGGCGGCGCGGCGCTCGTCCTCCGAGGCGGAGGCGGGCACCTGGACCCGGCCGCGGACCTTGCCGTTCACCTGCACCACCACCGTGACCTCGTCGGCGGTGAGCCAGGCGGGATCCGCCTCCGGCCAGGCGGCGTGCATGCACAGGCCCTGGCCGCCCAGGCGGGTCCAGAGCTGCTCGGCCAGGTGGGGCGCGGCCGGGGACAGCATCAGGGTGAAGATCTCCAGGGCCCGCTGCAGGACCACGTCCCGGTGCGGGGCCTCCCTGGGCAGGTCGCCCAGGGCGTTGGCCAGCTCCATCAGGCTGCTCACCAGGGTGTTGAACTGGTAGCGGCGCTCCAGGTCGCCGGTGACCTTGTGCAGGGTCTGGTGGATCTTCACCAGCAGGGCCTTCTCCTCGGCGGACAGCTGCTCCCTGGGCGGCAGGGCGCCGGGAGTGACGGGGTGCTCCTCCACCATGCGGGTGACCCGCTTGAGGAACCGGGTGGCGCCGTCGATGCCCTCGAACCCGGTCCAGTCGATCTCCTTCTCGATGGGGGCGGCGAAGATCATGAACAGGCGCAGGGCGTCGGCGCCGTACTGGGCGATCACATCGTCCGGGTCCACGATGTTGCCCCGGGACTTGGACATCTTGAAGCCGTCCTTGAGCACCATGCCCTGGCAGATGAGCTTCTTGAACGGCTCGTCGCCGCCCACCAGGCCCAGGTCGCGCATGACCTTGTAGAAGTAGCGGGCGTAGATCAGGTGCATGGTGGCGTGCTCGATGCCGCCCACGTACAGGTCCACCGGGGCCCAGGCGTCCGCTTCGGCCCGGGCGAAGGGCTCCCCGTCGTTGGCTGGATCCAGGTAGCGCATCCAGTACCAGCTGGAGTCCACGAACGTGTCCATGGTGTCGGTCTCCCGCTGGCCGGGGCCGCCGCACCTGGGGCAGGGGCAGTCCAGGAAGGACCGGGAGGTGAGCAGGGGCGAGGCCCCCTGGCCGGTGAAGGCCACGTCCTCGGGCAGGCGCACCGGGAGGTTCTCCTCCTTCTCGGGCACCACGCCGCACTTGGGACAGTGCACGGTGGGGACCGGGGTGCCCCAGTAGCGCTGGCGGGACAGGCCCCAGTCGCGCAGCTTGAAGGTGACCGCCTTCTCGGCCTTGTCGCCCAGGCGCTGCACCATCAGGTCGATGGCGGCTTCGCTGGGCATTCCGCTGTACTCGCCGCTGTTCACCAGCCGGCCGAAGTCGCTGAAGAATTCCCCGTCGCCCAGGGCGCGGCCGTCGGCCGGGACGATAACGGTGGGGATCTCCAGGCCGTACTTCCGGGCGAAGTCGAAGTCGCGCTCGTCGTGGGCGGGGACGCCCATGACCGCGCCGGTGCCGTAGTCCATGAGCACGTAGTTGGCGGCGTAGACGGGGACCTTGGCGCCGGTGAAGGGATGGACCACCTCCAGCCGGGTCCGGCAGCCCAGCTTGACGTCCGACGTCAGCCGCTCCTCCCGGCTCTGGGCCGCCACCATGGCGCAGAACTCCTTGAGCCCCCGGTCGGCCTCGGCCGCCTCCTGGATGAGGGGGTGTTCGGTGGACAGCACCATGAAGGTCACCCCGAACACCGTGTCCAGGCGGGTGGTGAACACCGGCACCGGGCGCCCGTCGGTGAGCTCGAAGGTCAGGCGCGCCCCCTCCGACTTGCCGATCCAGTGCCGCTGCATGGTCTTGACGTTGTCCGGCCAGTCGATGGTGTCCAGGTCAGCCAGCAGCTGCTCGGCGTAGCGGGTGATGGCGAAGAAGTACTGCTCCATGGGCTTCTGCACCACCGGGTGCCCGGTGCGCTCGTCCCGCCCGTCCACCACCTGCTCGTTGGCCAGCACCGTGCCCAGGGCCTCGCACCAGTTCACGTTGCGCAGAGCCCGGAACACGTCGCCCCGCTCCCACATCTTCAGGAAGAACCACTGGTTCCACCGGTAGTAGTCGGGCAGGAAGGTGGCGATCTCCCGCTCCCAGTCGTAGCTGATGCCCATCTTCTGGATCTGGCCCTTCATCTCCTGGATGTTGGCCCGGGTCCACACCGCCGGGTGGATGCCGTTCTTGATGGCCGCGTTCTCGGCCGGCAGCCCGAAGGAGTCCCAGCCCAGGGGGTGCATCACCTGGTCCCCGCGCATGCGCCGGAACCGGGCCACCACGTCGCCCAGGGTGTAGTTGCGCACGTGCCCCATGTGGATCCGCCCGCTGGGGTAGGGCAGCATCACCAGCATGTAGAACGTCCGTCCGCCAGGCTTCAGCTCCGCCGCCCGGGGCGACCGGAACGCCCGGGTCTCGGCCCAGCGCTGCTGGATCAGGGGTTCCTGCTGGAGGGGCTCGAAGGGCATGGAAAAATCCTTGTGGGTAAAGGCATAGTGTAACGCCTAAATGCCTCTTCCAGTAGGGCGGAATGCGGGAGGGGACGCTGCTGCCGAGTGCTCCCGGTCGGTAACTGCTGGGAAGTAACTATTAATGCTCGTTGGTCGGTGCGCGGATCCAGGCGCCGGCCCACGCGTACCTGCGTCCCTAGGTTCTGGCAACGCTCAAGCAATGACCGTGTCAGAGGCTTTGGCTCCGAAGCAAACGGGGGAATCCCACACGGCCATGGCCTGGCGCGGCGAAATGAATGGGTGGCCGGTTGCGGGTGCGGAAGTGGTGGAGGATGCCGGCCGCTGGAACCAGGTATGGCGCAGGTTGCAGCGAGACACTCCCTTCTTCGATTTCACCAACGCCGTCGCGGTGGTGGCGTACGCTGGGCAGCAGCCGACGTCCGGGTACGGGATCGAATTCCTGAATCCGGTGGCCCAGGGGGATGACCTGGTTGTCACCTGGCAGATCGTGCCGCCCCCGTCGGATTCCCTTGAGTTGCAGGTCCTGACTCAGCCGTGGGAAGTGCAAGCCTTCCCGCGGCCCAAGGGCAACGTCGTGGTGGCACAGCTGGTCGTCAACTGACAAGCCTTGGCTGGATTTCGGTCTTGATCGAGCCTCCGGAGCGGCGCAGGGCGTCTGGCTGGAGGCTTACATGCCTGGCCTCCCTCCCACCGGGAGGGGGAAGGGAATTCAAAGGGTTCAAACTGTCCGAAATCAAGACCAGGATGTAAAGGCCAAGGGTTCATATTGGGATATCTTCCTTGACTTCGTCCTGATTCGAACCAAACTGCTCCTGAAGGTGAATCTTGGAAAACGCCAGGGCCCTGCCACAGCCTTCCCTGCTGCGGCCAATGCCAAAGGGGAAACAAGCCCTGGAAATGACCCAGGCCGGCATGCGCGGCCTGGCCCGGATGGGCGACCACTGGGGGCTCACCGTGGACCAGCAGCGGGTGCTGCTGGGAGACCTGCCCAAGACCACCTACTACGCCGTGTTGAAGGGGGAGGCCCGCACCGTTTCAAACGACACTCTGGAGCGTCTCTCCCTGCTGCTGGGAATATGGGCGAACCTGGAAATCCTGATGCCCAATCCGGTGTCTTCCTCGAGTTGGATCAAACGCGCCCATTCCGATCCGCGTTTTGGGGGACATTCGCCCCTGGCCTGGATTCTCCAGGGAACCGTGACTGCCCTGGTGGATGTTCGCCGCTACCTGGAGGCATGGAGGTTCGGCCTTTGAGTGCGGTTTCGCCGGTGCGGATCGCGCAAACCGGGGTGGACTGGCCGCACGCCGCACGGTTGGTGCCGGCCCGTTATCGCCCGCCGGACTGCTTCGAACGGATCGGGCTGGATGTGGAAACCCGAAACCTCCAGGTCACCTTGGCGGATTTAACCTCTACCGGATTCGGGGACCTTGCTGCCCAGGATCCTTCCAGGATTCTGTTCGGACCGGGTGCGGGGTGGATCAATGCCGTGTACCTGGTGCCTCGGCCTGGGCGGTTTCCCACCGTCCGGCATGGTGCCTTCTACGCCGCCCGGGAGTTGGAAACCAGTGTGGCGGAGGTGAAGTACCACCTGGAACTGGGGTATCGGGTCGAGGGGGTCCAGGAGCCCCAGGACCTGGAATACCGTGCGCTCAGGGTTCATCTCGACGGGACGTTCCACGACCTCCGCGCCAAGGCCAGAGCCAAGGCTCCCTGGGCGGCCATCTATGATCCGGTTTCCTACGCCGCATCCCAGGCCCTCGCCGACCGGCTCCGGGGATCGAATTCCCACGGGATCCTTTGGTGCAGCCTCCGCCATGCGGGTGGAGAATGTTGCGCAGTCTTCGATCCCGCGACTCTCCGCACCTGCCGGCATGACACCTATCTCACCTTCCGCTGGAACGGGTGGGAAGTCGACCAGGTCTACGAGCGCAGGATCCTGGAAATGAAAAACAGTTGATCGCTTCGCTGATCCGGGAGAGTGGCGCGCGGTCCAGGCGATCCAGCCCTCCGGTTCAAAGCGCGAACCCGTACTTCAGCGGATCCTCCTCGTCGATGACGAAGTGGTTGAACCCCGTGATGTAGGCCATCCCGGTGATGCGCGGGGATATGGCGTCGAACTCCCCCACCTTGAGCTCTTCCATGATCCTGCCCCGGAACAGGGTGCCCAGGATGCCCTCGTAGACGAAGTCCTCGCCCACCTGCAGTTCGCCCTTGCTGTGCAGGGCGGCCATCTTGGCGCTGGTGCCGGTGCCGCAGGGGGAGCGGTCCACGTTGCCGCGGCCGAACACCACCACGTTCCGGTAGCGGGCCCGGGGGTCCACCGCCGGGCCGTAGATCTCCACCAGGTCGGCGGTGCGGATGTGGGCCAGGGCCGGGTGCTGGATGGGGACGTTCCGGTTGACGATGTCCCGCAGGCGCAGGGCCAGGGTCCTGAGCTCCGGGAGGTTGGCGGGGGTCACCTCCAGCTTGAGCCGCTCGGCCGCCACCAGGATGAAGAAGCTGCCCCCGAAGGCGATGTCCACCGGGATGCACCCCAAGCCGGGCAGGTCCACCAGCACCCCGCCCCGGTAGAGGAACGAAGGCACGTTGGTGATGGAGACTTCCCGGACCCGCCCCTGCTCCACCTTGACCTCGCCCCGGACCAGCCCGGCCGGAGTGTCCAGCAGGATCCGGGTGACCGGCTCCACCACCGGGACCATGCCGGTCTCCACCGCGACGGTCATGGCCCCGATGGAGCCGTGCCCGCACATGTTCAGGTAGCCGCCGCAGTCCATGAAGATGATGCCGAAGTCGGCCTCCTTGTTGCAGGGCTCGGTGATGATGGAGCCGAACATGTCGCTGTGCCCCCGGGGCTCCAGCATGATGGAGGTGCGCAGCCAGTCCTGGTTCTGCTCCAGGTACTGCTTCTTGGCCGCCATGGTCTCCCCGGGGATCTTGGGGATTCCCCCGATGACGATCCGGGTAGGCTCGCCCTGGGTGTGGGAATCGATGGCGTGGATACTGCGGACAGCTTTCACGGAGGACCTCCCTGAAGCCCAACTACCCTGTTTGCAGTAAAAAAACTAAACCGCGGGGAATTCCCCGCCCTTCAGGCCTTCGGCTCCAGCCAGGAGGTTTCCCCCTGGGACTTGGCCAGCTCGAGCGCTTCGAACGTGAACTTGATGGCGAAGGTCCTGGAGTCGTCCAGGCCCTCCTTGAGGCAGCGCAGGGCCGGCTCGATCCGCCGGGCGGTGCACAGGCAGCATAGGTCCACATGGTACTGGATCTCGTGGCGCAGGTCCTCGCCGCTCATGTGCACCGTGGCGAGGATGAGCAGCAGCTGGCGCAGCATGGAACGCTCGGTCTCGGCCAGCCACTGGCTGCCGGACAGGATCCGCACCATGGCGGCGTGGAATTCAACGTGCGCCTCGGCGGCGCGCGGATGGTCGTTGGTCATCATCTCCGCGACGTAGGCCTCCAGCGCCCCGGCCAGCTGCTGCAGGGACTGGTCGGGGCAGGTGGCGGCGGCGCGCACGCAGGCGCCCTCCAGGAGCATCCGGGCCCGGAAGATGTCCTCCACCTCGGCCACGGTCAGGTGGCGGACGATGACGCTGCGGTTGGGCTCGCGCCGCATCAGTCCGTCCACGGTGAGCACCCGGAGGGCCTCCCGGACGGTGCTGCGGGAGACTCCGAACCGGGTGGACAGCATCTCCTCCCGCAGCTGGGTGCCCGGGTTGAGCCTGCCCTCGAACATGGACTGGCGCAGGGCCATCACCACCCGGTCGACGGTGGTGGATTCCCTGGGCTGGTCGTTGATCCCGGCTGCCATGGCGGTTCACTCGAATTCCGCGCCCCAGCGGCTGCTTTCGCCCAGGTAGAACCCCCTGGGGAAGGGGTCCCGGTCGTCCAGGACGACCTGGTGGATGCCCGAGATGTAGGCGCTGCCCCGGATGGTCGGCACCACGGCGGCGTACGGGCCGACCTGGGTCGTCTCGACAAGGTTCCCGTAGAACAGGCTGCCGATGATGCTTTCGCTGACCATTTCCTCGCCGACCTTCTGGAGGCCCTTGCCGAACCGGGCCGCCATCTCGGCCGACGTGCCGGTGCCGCAGGGGGAGCGGTCGATGGCCTCGGCCGAGTAGAGCACCGCGTTGCGCGTGGTGACCCCGGGGGTCGGAGACTTGGAAATGAATCTCACGTGCGAGCACCGGTCGATGGCCGGGATGAGCGGGTGCCGGACCTCCACCTGCTCGAAGATGGCCTCCCGGATCAACGAACCCTTGCGGACGATCTCCTTGGCCTGGCGGGGGACCAGTTCCAGCCCCGCGCTCTCCGCCGGGACGATGGCGTAGAAGTTACCGCCGTAGGCGATGTCCAGGGTGATCTCCCCCAGCTCCGGCACCCGCACCTTCACGTCGGCCTTGTAGAGGAACGCGGGCACGTTCTGGATGGTGACCGACTGGGTCACTCCGTGCTCCACCCGCACTTTCGCCCGCACCAGCCCGGCGGGGGTGTCCAGGACGATGGCGGTGACCGGCTCAGTGACCGGCACCAGCCCGGCCTCCACCAGCACCGTGCAGGTGCCGATGGTGCCGTGCCCGCACATGGGCAGGAAGCCGCTCACCTCGATGTAGATCACCCCCACGTCGGCCCCCGGGGTGCACGGGGCGGTGATGATGCTCCCGGACATCACGTTGCTGCCCCGGGGCTCGAACATCAGCAGCTTGCGCAGGTCGTCCAGGTTGGCCTTGGCCCAGGCCCACTTGTCCTGGAAGGTGGCGCCGGGGATGACCGGGACTCCCCCAATCACCACCCGGGTGGGCTCGCCTTCGGTATGGGAATCGATGGCGGAGATCAGTCGCTTGAATCGCATGGGAGCACCGTAGGATTCCAGTATTTTACCGGGCGGAGGCAGGAACAAGCCGCTTTTTCAGCCACTGGTAGATGCCGGCGATGCCCAGGGGGTAGTAGATCATCACCAGGATCAGCAGGATGCCGTAGATGACGAACTGCAGCCCGGGCAGCTCGGACCAGTGGGAGCGGATCAGCTCCATCAGGAAGACCATGGGGAAGGCCACCACGATCCCGCCCCACAGGCTGCCCCGGCCGCCGATGTAGGCGATGGCCAGGACCTCGATGGTCTTGGAGGTGTCCATGATGGAGGTCGGGGTCAGGGAGCCCACATAGTGGGCGTAGAACCCCCCCAGCCAGCCGGCGAAGAAGGACGAGACGGTGAAGTTCAGCACCCGGTAGCGGGTCGGGTTGATCCCCGAGGCGCAGGCCGCCTCGTAGTTCTGGCCCATGGCCCGGAAGGCCAGGCCGATGTGGGACTTGGTGATCAGGTTCAGGGCGACGTAGACCGCCAGCAGCATCACCAGGATGACGTACAGGTAGGGGACGTTGGAGGTGGCCTCGAACAGGGTGCTGGGGGCCATGCCGCTGGGTCCCCGGGTCAGCCAGGTCAGGTTGCGGGCCAGCCCCATCAGGGCAATGCCCACGAACCAGGACATGACCGCGGCGAAGATGCCCCGCAGCCTCAGGGTGAGCACCCCCAGCCCCAGCCCCATCAGCCCGGCCACGAAGGCGCCGATCCAGATCCCGGCCCAGGGCGACAGGCCCGGGTGGAACACCAGCCAGGGACCGGTTGGCGAAGATCGCCGAGGTGTAGGCGCCGACCCCGACGATGGCGGCGAACCCGAACGGCACCACGTTGATGAACCCGGCGGTGAAGTCGAACGCCACCGCCTGGGCCGCCAGGAAGGCGGCGATGATGATCCAGCGGATCATGTACTCGCTGTTGAAGGGCGGGATCAGCGGGCAGCACAGCAGCAGCAGGAACAGCGCCACCCCCAGCGGGTTGAACCCCATCCGCCCGAGGCCCCGCAGGACCTTCCCCTGACCCTTGTCTCCGATGCTCATCATGGTCCCTTTCGTTCCCGGATTAGCAGCCGTTGCGGGCTTTGCCTGCTACGGCTGATGATGCTCTTGAGCGCTACGACTGTTCGTGGATGCCCTTCACGACGCTCCCGAAGATCCCCGAGGGAACGACGATCAGGATCAGGATCATCACCACCGTGGGCACCACGTCGGCCCACTGGATGCCGATGAACTCCTGGGTGGCCGCCTGCAGCAGGGCGACGATGAAGCCGCCCACGATCGCCCCGTAGATGTTGCCGAACCCCACCAGCATGATCACGAACCAGGCGTAGTAGTTGGGGTCGTGGCCCACGGTGGGGTAGGCCTGGAACATGAACAGGAGGGCCGCCCCGGCCGCCGCGGCCATGGCCGTGGACAGCGCGTAGGTGAGGGCGTGGATGAAGTTCAGGTTGATGCCGACCATCTGGGCCCCGGCCTCGTCCTGGGACACGGCGCGGATGGCCCGCCCGGTGCGGGTCCACTTCATGAACCAGGTGAGCAGGGCGATGATCAGGACGGCGATGCCCAGGGACACCAGGCGGTCCACCGAGAAGCGGATGCCCAGGACCGTGACCGGGTGGACGTCGTAGTACTTGGGAATGCCCAGGAAGTTGGCGCCCATGACCATGGTGGCGCCGTTCACCAGGACGAAGGAGATGCCGGCGGTCAGCAGGAAGGTGTTCATGATCCAGCCTTCCTTGGTGCGCCGGCGCAGGGGCGCCACCACCAGCCGCTCGGAGATGATGCCCAGCACCGCTCCGGCCAGGGTCGCGCCCAGCATGGCCAGGAGCGGTGCCGACCATTCCAGGAACGGATTGGGGTGGTCCAGCAGATAGTTGCGCATCGGGCTGAACAGGTAGAACCCGGCGTAGGCCCCCACCATGAACGACTCGCCGTGGGCGAAGGTGGGAATGTTCATCACCCCGAACACAAGGGCCAGGCCCGCCGCCAGCAGCGCCCACATGCCGCCGGTCACCACCACGTTGAACAGGCTCCCGGCGCCGCTGTGCAGCGCGATCACCACCGCCAGCAGGATGGAGAGCAGCACCACCGACTTGCCCGCCGCCGTGTTGCCCAGGAACGCCCACCGGTTGTTTACCTTGGTCACTGGAGATGCCATCGTGCCGATCCTTTCCTCAGATGCCCAGATAGGCGTTCTGGACGTGCGGGTTGTGCTTCAGCTCCGAACTCGCTCCGCCCATGACGATCCGGCCGTTCTCGATCACGTAGGCCCGGTCGGTCACGTCCAGGGTCAGGTGGACGTTCTGCTCCACCAGCAGGATGGTCACGCCGCTCTTGCGCAGCTCCAGCAGGGCCTGGAACACCCCGGCGGTGGTGTTGGGCGCCAGCCCCAGGGAGGGCTCGTCCACCAGCATGAGCTGGGGGTCGGCCATCACCCCGCGGCCGATGGCCAGCATCTTGCGCTCGCCGCCGCTCATGGTGCCGGCCAGCTGCCCCTCGCGCTCCTTGAGCCGGGGGAAGATCCGGTAGGTGTATTCCAGCTTCTCCTGCTGCTTGCGCTTGTCGTGCACGTGGTAGGCGCCCATCAGCAGGTTTTCGCGCACCGTCATGTTGGTGAACAGGTTGAGCTGCTCGGACACGTAGCTGATGCCCGCGCGGCTGACCTTGTAGGCCGGCGTCCCGACCATGTCCCTGCCCTTGAACGTCACCGCGCCGGACCGGGGGCGCAGGGTCCCGGCGATGGTGCGCAGGGTGGTGGTCTTGCCGGCGCCGTTGGGCCCGATCAGGGCGACGAACTCCCCCTCGTCCACGTGGAAGGAGACGTCCCACAGGACCTGCAGGTAGTCGTAGCCGGAGTCGATGCGCTCCAGTTTCAGCATGCTAGTTCCCCTCCGCGGCGGGGGCCATGGTGCCCAGGTAGGCCTCGATGATCCGGGGATTCCTCATCACCTCGGCGGGCGGGCCCTCGGCGATCAGGGCGCCGTACTGGATGGCGATGATCCGGCCGCAGATCCCCGTGATGAACTTCATGATGTGCTCCACCACGATGATCCCCAGCTGCATGGTGTCGCGGATGGAGCGGATCAGCTCGATCATGCCGTCCAGTTCCCCTTCGGTCAGGCCCGAGGCCAGCTCGTCCAGGAGCAGCATCTTCGGCCCGCAGGCCAGGGCCCGGGCCAGGTCCAGGCGCTTGAGCTGGACCGCGTTCAGGCTCTGCGCCGGCGTGTCGGGCGGCTGGGAGAAGTGTACGAAGTCCAGCAGCTCCAGGGCCCGGTCCCGGGCCGTGGAGGCGTGGCCGCCGCTGCCCCCGAACACCGCGCCCACCAGCACGTTCTCCAGCGCGGTGAGCCTGGGGAAGGGCCGGGGGATCTGGAAGGTCCGCGCCATCCCCCGCCGGCACATCTCGTGGGCGCTCCAGCCGGTGGTGTCCCGGCCCAGGAACTGCACCGACCCGCCGTTGGGGCGGAAGGTGCCGGCCAGGCAGTTGAGGAACGTGGTCTTGCCCGCCCCGTTCGGCCCGATCAGGCCGACGATCTCCCCGGGCTCAACCTGGACCGAGATCCGGTCCACCGCGGTGAGCCCGCCGAAGGTCTTGGTAATGTCCCTTGCTTCCAGCAGCATCTGGCTACCTCGAAGGAAAGGGTGGCGGCGCCGAAAGCGCGCTGCGCCGCCACCCCGTTGACAACTTCGCCTGCTACTTGGTCTCGAGCTTGGCTTCGGCCCATTCGGGCGGGAACACGACCTTGCCCTGGCCTTTGTGGTACTGGAGCACCGGGAAGGTGTACTCGTTGGGGCCCACCACCGGATCGGCAATGGTCTCGGGGGTGAACTTGTACTCCTTCATGACGATCCCGTCCTTGAACGTCCACTTGCCGGTCCAGACGTTGTTCTTCACGAACTTGTAGATGGAGTCGCTGGTGAGGGCGCCGCCCTTGGCGGTGATCTCCTTGGCCATCTTGATGAAGAACAGCGCGCTGTCGTAGCTGATCCCGGCGGTGGCGGGGCTGGGGGAGTAGCCGAACTTGGCCTTGTAGGCGGTCTCGAACTTCTTGCCCGCGGCGGTGCTCCAGGTGGGGATCTCGTCCAGCACCAGGTCGGAGGCGTTGCCGGTGAGCTTGTACCAGTCGCCGAACCAGCCCAGGCCGTCGGCGATCAGCACGCCGTCGATCCCGACCTCGTCAGCCTGCTTGATGAACGAGGTGAGCGCCGGGGCGGCGGTGCTGCTCCCGGCCACCACGGCCGGCTTCAGGCCCTTGAACTTGTTCAGCAGCGGGTAGAACTCGGTCTGGCTGAGGGGGAAGTACTCGGTGTCGAGCACCTTCCAGCCGGCGGCGGTGAACCCGTCGGTGAACCCCTTGACCGCGGCGCGCCCGTAGTCCGAGTCCTCGGCGTAGAGGCACACGGTCTTGTTCTTGGGCTTGTAGGTGCCCTTCTTGATGGCGTCTTCCAGGGCCTGGACGTAGGCGATGCTGAGCTTGGACGGGATCGGCCAGGACTTGATCATCCAGTAGCCGTACTTGTCCGGGTTGGACTTGAACTTCTCGTTGATCAGTCCGGTGGAGGCGGTGCCCAGCAGGTGGGGGATCTTGTACTTGGCGCACACTTCCATGACCGCGACGCCCACCGAGCTGTGCCAGTTCTGCAGGCCGCACTGGATGTGGTCCTGGACGATGGCCTGCTCGTAGGCGTTGGTGGCCTTGGCCGGGTCGGACTGGGAGTCGATCCACACCGGAACGATCTTGTACTTGCCGATCTGCCAGTTGACCGAGTCGAAGGCCAGGGTGGCGCCGTTCTTGATCTCGGTGCCGGTCTGGGCGGCCGGACCGGTGTAGGGGGACAGGATGCCCAGCTTGAACTCGGTGGTCTGGGCCGAGGCGGTCGCCAGGCCGAGGGACGTCAGCATCCCGAGGCCCGCGATGATGCGGGTGAATTTACCCATAGTTATCTCTCCATAAGAGGGGCTTACGGTCGACAGGCGGAGATGCAGCAGGATTCCAGTCCGGCCCTGAAGGGCCAGGGGACGTAAAGCATGGGTTTGGGGTGGGGAGCCGCGCGGATTTGGTTGGATTTACGTTGAAAAGATGAACCGTTTCGGCAGCCGTGTCAAGCATCTTGTCTGACAATTTTTTTGACCTTGTCTGACATGAATTGTAGATCTTTTTGATCAAATAAAGATCAAGCCTGCCAAGCCAGGCGCCTCCTGGAGCCGGGAGGGGAAAAACCTTCAGGCCCGGACGGTCCGGGGGCCTTTTCCAGTTTCCCGCGCCAGCTGCCCGCAGGCCCCGGCCACATCCTGGCCCCGGCTGCGGCGGACGCTCACCGTGAGGTGCCTGGAGGCCAGCAGGGCGCACAGCTCCCCGATCCGCTCCTCGGTGGGGGGCTCGAATCCCGACCCTTCATGGGGGTTGAACGGGATCAGGTTCACCTTGCTGGGGAACTGGGCGGCGAAGGCGGCCAGCCGCCGGCCGTCCTCCAGGCTGTCGGTGACCCCCTTGAGCAGCACGTACTCCAGGGTGATGCGCTCCCCGGGCTCCAGGGGGAAGGCCTTGAGGGCCGCGGCCAGGGCGGCCAGGTTCCAGACCCGGTTCACCGGCATGATGCGGTCCCGGTAGGCGTCGGTGGTGGCGTTCAGGCTCAGGGCCAGGCGCGGGCGCCTGGGGCATTCCGCCAGGCGCCGGATCCCGCTCACCAGCCCGGAGGTGGACACGGTGATGCGCCGGGGGGAGATGCCCAGGCCCTTGGGGTCGCTGAGCAGGCTGAACGCGGCCATGACCTGGTCCAGGTTGTGCAGCGGCTCGCCCATGCCCATGAACACCAGGTTGACCGGGTCGTTGCCGGGGTGGCCGTGGGCGTTGAGCATGGTCACCACCTGCCCGGTGATCTCCCCGGCCGTCAGGTTGCGCTTGATGCCCATCATGCCGGTGGCGCAGAAGGTGCAACCCATGGCGCAGCCCACCTGGCTGGACAGGCAGAGGGTGGTGCGAGTCCCGTAGGGCATGTGCACCCCCTCCACCACGCAGCCGTCCTCCAGGCGGAAGGCATGCTTGGTGGAGCCGTCCTCGGACCCGACGTTCTCCTGGATCTCCGGCCAGCACAGGCGCGCCCGGGCCTCCAGCCGGGCGCGCAGGTCCTTGGAGAGGCTGGTGAACTGCTCCCACCGGGTCCACCGGTGGCGGTACAGCCCCTCGTGGATCTGGGCCGCCCGGAACCCGCTTTCCCCCAGGGAAGCCACCAGGGCGCGCAGGGCTTCCAGGTCCATGCCCGCGGCGTTGGGCAGCCCGGCCGGCGCCAGTTCGGGAGCCGGTTGTTCCCAGCCACGCTGCATGGGTGTCAGTCCAGGGAGATCTTGAAGGTCTTCAGGAAGGCCCGATCATCTTCGGACCACTGGGTATCGCCGGGGCCCAGGTTGAACCCCGCTTCGACCCCCTCCATGGCGCCGGCCTCCGTCCGGCCGTCCAGTTCCCCACGCTTGTGCAGGGCCACCGTGGCCTCCAGCATCAGGGCCATGTCGAACCCGCAGGCCTGGATCTCCTGCACCAGGGCGCGGCTGCTCTCGTCGTTGGCGAGGGCCTTGACCAGTGCAACGCCCAGGCGGTCGACGATCTCTCGAAGGTGTTCAGGGATCTCCATAGCCGTCTCCGCTTGGGAGCCCCATTGTACTCCCTGCCTCCATTTTACGCCCGGCGGCGGGCTGCACGGATGTGGCTCCACAGGAACCAGGCGCAGCCCGCCGCCAGCAGCATCAGCAGCGCCAGGTCGAACCGGTGGAAGTAGACCCCCAGCGTGTCCCAGCGCTCGCCCAGCTGGTAGCCGAGCCAGGCCAGCCCCAAGCACCAGGGCAGGCTGCCGATGAAGGTGCAGAGGTGGAACCGGACCCGGTCCATCCGGGCGATGCCCGCGGGCAGGGCGATGAACGTGCGGATCACCGGCAGCATGCGCCCCATCAGGATGGCCCAGACCCCGAACCGTTCGAAGAACCGGTGCGCATGGTCCAGGTGGTCCGGGTTGAGCAGGATGTATTTCCCATAGCGATCCACCGCCTTGCGCCCGCCCCACGCGCCCAGTTCGTAGGCCGGCAGGGAACCCAGGTTGCAGCCCACGGCCCCGAAGATGCCCGCGGTGAGAATCTGGACCCCGGGGGAAGCCGCCCCCCAGCCCAGGAACGTCATTTGACCTTTATGGGCCAGGAACCCGGCGAACGGCATGATCACCTCGCTGGGCAGCGGAATGCAGGCGCTTTCGATGGCCATCAGGAGGGTCACCCCGATGGGGCCCACGGCCGCCAAGAGGGCGGTCATCCAGGCGATGACAGGGGCGAGCAGCTTCTCCAGCAAGGGGTCTCCGGGCCATGAAGCTCTAACTGTAACCTGGATAGACTGGGGGCCATGAGCGAAGACCTGGTCCGCAACCGCAAGGCCCTGCACGTCTACAACGTCCTCGACACCTGGGAGGCGGGCATCGCCCTGCTGGGCACCGAGGTGAAGGCCCTGCGCGGTGGTCACGGCCAGCTCCAGGACGCCTACGTGGAGGCCAGGGGCGGGGAACTCTGGCTGCAGCAGGCCCACATCAGCCCCTACGAGTTCGGCACCTACGCCAACCACGATCCCCTGCGCCCCCGCAAGCTGCTGCTGAACCGGGCGGAGATCGCCAAGATCGCCGCCAAGGCCGAGCGCAAGGGGTTCACCATCATTCCCCTGGCCATCTACCTGAGCCCCAGGGGGAAGATCAAGGTCCGCATCGCCCTGGCCGAAGGCAAGACCCTGGGCGACAAGCGCCACGCCCTCAAGGAGCGCGAGCACAAGCGCGAGATGGACCGGCTGCGGAAGGACGATTTCAAGCCCTGACCGTTCCGGTGCCCGGAGGCCCTGGATGCCAGTGCCGCCAATTTATTAAATTCACATAAATTAATAATTTAAATTCATTAAATCTCATGTTTTTTGCCCGGGTTGTGCTTGGGATAAAATTATTTTGCAATCAAAACCCAGGATCCCTTCCTTGTCCCAGGGGATTTCCGCGCGGTGTTCCCGGCGCGCGGATTCCATCCCGCCCGGTCCATGCGAGGCGTCCATGACCACGGAACTGACACTGCCCAGATGCCCCACCGGCATCAAAGGTCTGGACGAGATCACCTTCGGCGGTCTTCCGGCCGGACGCCCGACCCTCCTCTGCGGCGGCGCGGGGTGCGGCAAGACCCTGATGGCGATGGAATTCATCGTGCGGGGCGCGACCGAGTTCAACGAACCCGGCGTGTTCATGTCGTTCGAGGAGCACCCCGAGGAACTGGCCCAGAACGTCCCCCTGGTGCGCAAGCTGCCGGAACCCATGCGCAAGATCATCGGCGACCTGTCCAACACCGAGCGGGTGCTCCCGGGGCTGGACCTGCGCAAGAAATAGGGCGCGGAGGAATCCCATGGCGGACGACCGCGAGACGATCCAGGAGCTTCGGAACGAGATCGAGGAGCTGCGCTGTCAGCTCCAGGAAGCCGGCGAGGCCCTGGAGGCCATCGGCACCGGGGCGGTGGACGCAGTGGTGATGCGCAAGGCCGGCGTCAACCAGGTGTTCAGTCTGGAGGGCGCCGAGCGCCCGTACCGGGTATTCGTGGAGGAGATGCAGCAGGGCGCCCTGACCCTGGCCCGGAACGGCACCGTGCTCTACTGCAACCACCGGTTCGCCGAGATGCTCCAGTGCGACGCCTCCGAGGTGGCCGGATCCCGGTTCGAGGACCACCTCTCCCCCGGCAGCCGGGAGGCTTGGCACACCCTGATGCGGATCGCGGCCACCGCGCCCAGGGGCGCGGGCGAACTGAACCTGCAGCGCCGGGACGGCTCCACTCTGCGCGCGTTCGCGGCGGTGTGCCCCCTCGTCGCCCAGCAGGGGACCAGCCTCGCCCTGGTGGTGTCCGACCTGACCGAGCAGAAGCAGTTCGAGCGCCTGGCGGTGGCCGAGCGCAGGCTGGAGGAGGCCCTGGGCGCCGCCCAGCAGGCCAGCCGGGCCAAGGACCACTTCCTGGCCCTGCTGGGCCACGAGCTGCGCAACCCCCTGGCGCCCATCCGCAACTCGGTGGCGCTCATGAAGCTGGCCGGGACCGACGACCCCATCATCAAGAGCGCCCGGGAGATGATCGACCGCCAGGTGACCAACCTGACCCGCCTGATCGACGACCTGCTGGACGTGTCCCGCATCTCCAGCGGCAAGATCGCGCTGCACAAGGCCGGCATGGACCTGGGCGAGGTGGTGGCCGCCACCGTGGCCGCCCACCGCCCCATGCTGGAGGCTGCGGGGATGCGGGTAACCTATGACGGCCCCCCCGGCCCGATGGCGGCCTTCGGTGACGCCACCCGGATCGACCAGATCGTGAGCAACCTCCTGGTCAACGCCGGCAAGTTCACGGACCGGGGCGGGAGGGTGGACGTCCGCCTGAACCTGGACCCGGAGGGCAAGGCGGTGATCACCGTGACCGACACCGGCATCGGCATGGAGCCCGTGCTCATGGAGCACCTGTTCGAGCCCTTCATGCAGGCCGGCCAGCCCACGGACCGCAGCGGCGGACTGGGCCTGGGGCTGACCCTGGTCCAGGGCCTGGCCCGGCTCCACGGCGGCCACGCCCAGGCCCGCAGCGGCGGCCCGGGGCAGGGCTCCGAGTTCACCGTGGTCCTGCCGGTGCTGACCGGCACCTTTGCCCTGGAGCCGGAGCGGCCGCCGGAAGCCGCGCGGGAAGTGGTCCCCAAGCGCATCCTGGTGATCGAGGACAACCGGGATTCGGCCGAGACCCTGCGCATGCTGCTCGCCCTGTCCGGCCACCGGGTCCAGGTGGCCCACACCGGCGCCGAGGGCCTGGCCATGGCCAAGGCCGAGCCGCCCGAGGTCATCCTGTGCGACATCGGCCTTCCCGGCGGCATGGACGGATACGAGGTGGTCCAGGCCATCCAGGGCATCCCCGAGCTGCGCTCCACCTACCTGGTGGCCATGACCGGCTTCGGCCAGGACGAGGACCGCATGCGCGCCGTGCAGGCGGGCTTCCACAACCACCTCACCAAGCCGGCCGACCCGGACGAACTCCTCTGTCTCCTGGCGAGGATCAGTTCCGCAGCTTCATCAGGTCCATGGCGATCACCATGGCCATCAAGGAGGCCAGGAACAGGAAGCCGCCGGTGAGGATGCGTTCTTTCACCAGGACCGACAGTTCCTTCCCCCGGATCTTTTCCACCAGCAGGATCGCCGCGTGGCCGCCGTCCAGGAAGGGGATGGGGAGGGCGTTGAGCACGGCCAGGTTCATGGAGATCAGGGCGGTCAGGAGCAGGAACTGGACCAGGCCGGCCTTGGCGGCCCGGCTGCCGGCCCGGACGATGGTGATGGGGCCCCCCACTTCCTGCAGGCTCACCTGGCGGGTGATGAGCTTGCCGAAGTTGTCCAGGATCTCCCACGCCAGGCTGGAGCTGGTGGCCACCGAGAAGACCGCGCCCTTGCCCAGGTCCCCCAACCGGATCGGGCGGCGGTCCAGGAGCCAGTGGGTGGTCTCGAAGGAGACGCCCAGGCGGCCCTTGCCCCCCTCGTTGTGGGGCACCACGCGCAGGGAGCGCAGGGCGCCGTCCCGTTCCAGGGTCACCGGGATGGACTGCCCCGGGCGGGCCTGGATGTAGGCCTTGGCCTCCTCATCCCCGGCTCCGGGGAAGGTCAGCTCGCCGAAGGTGCGGATCTGGTCCCCGGGCTGCAGTCCGGCCTGGGCCGCGGCGGTGCCCGGGGTCACCTCCACGATGGTGAGCGGGGAGGGGATGGCATGCCGGTCGGTGATCCGGGCCTGGTCGGTGCCGAGGCCGAAGAAGATGACGACGGTGATCAGGATGTTGGCCAGGATCCCGCCGGAATAGAAGGCCATGCGCTTCCAGGCGGACTGGGCCAGGAACCCGTGGGGGTCGGGGGCGTCGGGGCGCTCGGGGTTGTACCCGGCCAGGCGCACGTACCCGCCCAGGGGCAGGGCGGACAGGCGGACGTCGGTCTCCTTCCAGCTGAACCCGGCCACCCGGGGGCCGAAGCCCAGGCTGAACACCTCCACCGGCATCCCCATCCACTTGGCCACCAGGAAGTGCCCCATTTCGTGGAAGAAGATGAGGCCCACCAGCAGCACCACCGGACCCCAGAAACCCGCCCCCGGCACCAGGCTCCCGGCCAGGACCGCCGGTGCGATGTAGACCAGATGCTTCATTTAAATCCTTTGGATAGGGCGGTTGTCAAGCCGGGTGGCGGTGGATCCAGGCTGCGGCCGCCGACCGGGCGCGCCGGTCCACAGCCATGACCTGCTCTAAAGTGTGGGCCGGTTCGGCAGGAATGCCCGCCAGAACATCCGCCACGCAGGCCTGGATGCTCCAGAACCCCGTGGTTCCGGCCAGGAACGCGCCCACGGCCTCCTCGTTGGCGGCGTTGAGGATGGCCGGGGCGGTCCCCCCGGCCCGCAGGGCCTCGTAGGCCAGGGGCAGGCATGGGAATTTCAACGGATCGGGCGGGGCGAAGGTCCAGGCCCGGGCCAGGTTCCAGTCGTAGGGCGGCACCGGGCCGGGCAGCTTCTCGGGGTAGAGCAGGGTGTACTGGATGGGCAGCTTCATGTCGTTGGCGCACACCTGCAGCTGGTAGGTCCCGTCCCGGAACCCGGCCATGGCGTGGACCTGGCTCTGGGGGTGCACCGTCACCCGGATCTGGTCCGCGGACAGCGAGAACAGCACCGAAGCCTCGATCACCTCCAGCCCCTTGTTCATGAGGGTGGCCGAATCGATGGTGATCTTCGGGCCCATCTTCCAGGTGGGGTGGTTGAGCGCCTCCGCCACCGTGGCGGCCTTGATGCGCTCCAGGTCCCAGTCGCGGAACGGCCCGCCGCTGGCGGTGATGCACACCTCGCGCACGTCGCCCGCGGCCTTCCCGGCCAGGAGCTGGTGCAGGGCGCAGTGCTCCGAGTCCACCGGCAGCAGTTCTCCGCCGCCCTCGCGCAGGGCCTGGCGCATGAGCGCGCCGCCCACCACCAGGCTCTCCTTGTTGGCCACGCACACCCGCCGCCCGGCGCGCAGGGCGGACTCCACGCTGGCCAGGCCCGCGGCCCCCACCACCGCCGCCACCACCGTGTCGGTCCCGGCTTCCAGGGCGCAGGCCATGAGTCCGTCCATGCCGTGCAGGACCACCGGCCGGTAGCTGAGCTCCGACGCCAGCCAGGCGGCGTCCTCGGCCCGGGCCAGGGACACGCAGTCCGGGCGGTACCGTTCGCACTGGGCCCGGAACAGGTCCCGGTTGCACCCGGCGGCCATGGCCCCCACCGTCAGCCGGTCCGGGTGGGCGGCCACCACGTCCAGGGTGGAGGTGCCGATGGAGCCGGTGCTGCCGAGGATCGCCAGGTGCCGCATAGACAGGCTCCTTAGATCAGTTCAGCCCGTGGACGAAGTGGACGTAGGCGTACAGGGCCGGGGCGGCGAACACCAGGCTGTCCACCCGGTCCAGCATGCCGCCATGGCCCGGGATGGCCACCCCGCCCAGGTTCGAGTCCTTCACCCCGGCGCTGCGCTTCCAGGTGCTTTCCACCAGGTCGCCCAGCTGTCCCACCACGCCCAGGAGCAGGGCGATGGCCACGACGTCCACCCAGGTCCACTGGGAACAGACGGTGAGCTTGATGACGCAGGCCGCGGCCAGGTTGCCTGCGAGGTTGCCCAGGGCGCCCTCCCAGGTCTTCTTGGGGCTCACCCTGGGCGCCAGCTTGTGCCGGCCCAGGAGGCTGCCCACGAAATAGGCGGCGGAGTCGCCCAGCCACACGATCAGGTACAGGGCCAGGATCAGCCGGCCGCCGGTGTTGGGCAGGGTGGTGTCGGTGAACAGGAACAGCTTGAGCTGGAAGCCGAAGCCCAGGCCCAGGTAGAGGGCGGCCAGCCAGGTCAGAGCCTGGCTGGTGAGGGCGCTGCCCAGGTCCGGCTCGAACAGGAGGGCGCCGATGTGGATGACCGCCCCGGCCAGGGTCAGGGCCAGCCAGAGGGGCAGGGGGTCGTCGGGGTAGAGCCCCAGCAGCAGGAAGTGCAGGAGGATGATCCAGCCGGCCGCGGCGCCGGCGGCCAGGGAAGGCCGGTGCCCCAGCTTGCGGCCCATGAGGGTGAATTCCCGCACGCCCATGAACAGGGCCCCCGCCAGGAGCACCGAGAACACCGCCTGGGCCGCCGGGTGGTCGCCGAACCAGAGCAGGGCCAGGAAGAACACTGCGAAGACCGCCGCCGTGCCCAGGCGCAGGCCCAGGTTCTTCCGGTCCATGCCTTGCTTCTGGAGGACTGGGGTCGTCTGCATCGCACCTCCGCTCATGGTCTCAAAGGCCGCCGTACCGGCGCGCGCGCTGGGCGTAGGCCGCCACCGCCTCCCGCAGCTGCGGGCCCCGGAAGTCCGGCCAGAGGCAGTCGGTGAGGAAGAACTCCGCATAGGCGCTCTGCCAGAGCATGAAATTTGAGATCCGCAACTCTCCCGAGGTGCGGATCAGCAGGTCCACGTCCGGCACTCCCGCCGTCCACAGGCGCGCGGCCATGGCCTCCTCGGTGACCTCCCCGGGCTCCAGCCGGTCCTCCAGACAGCGCCGGGCCGCGATGGCCAGCTCCAGCCGCGAGCCGTAGTTCACCGCCAGGTGGAACACCATGCCCTGGTGCCCGGCGGTCTGGGCCTCCAGGCCGGCCAGGTCCCGGCAGACCCCGTCCGGAAGCCCTTCCCTGGCGCCCAGGTGGTGGAACCGGATCCCGCTGGCCCGCAGCCTGGGCAGGAACATCCTCAGGTACATGCGCAGGAGGGCCATGATCATGGTCACCTCCCGCTCCGGGCGCTTCCAGTTCTCGGTGGAGAAGGCGTACAGGGTCAGGTGCTCGATTCCCAGTGCCGAGGCCGTCTCCAGGATGTCGTAGGCCGCCTGGACCCCCGCCTTGTGCCCCTTGATCCTCGGCCAGCCGCGCAGGGAGGCCCAGCGGCCGTTTCCGTCCATAATGATCGCGACGTGGCGGGGGACGGTCACTGAACCACCCCGCCCCAGCCGCGGCCGACCCGGCCCGGGTGGGGGGTCTCGCGTATCCGCGCAGCGGATACCGAGAAGATAATTGCTACGTGGCGGGGTACACTCAACGGGGAAGACTCCCAGATCATGAACTAGAACAACAACGATTTTCGCCGGAGCCAGCCCTGGTGAAAACGAGTGCTGCGAATTCTACCATGCCCCCCGGACCCCTCCCAATCTTCGGTCCCCGGGCCGGCGGCCCCGGCCGGATGCTGCCGTTCCGGGCCGGATTAGGCAAAGAAGACTACTTCAAATGAACAACATGGGTGAGAATCTATGGGATTCTATCTCGTTCGCCCGTGGCCAATGCTCCCCCGCTCCGCCTGAAAAGGATGGAGGAAGTAATGCTAATCTGTCTTCAGTGCAGCCCCTTTGGATGAACACTCATGGTCCAGTTCAATACGCGTGCAAATGAAATACTGCTGAAATTGGTCTATTACGGGCCCGGGCTCTCCGGCAAGACGACCAATTTGCGGGCGCTGCATGCCATGTGCAAGGAATCCAACCGGGGCGAGATGTTCTCGGTGAACACCCAGGAGGACCGAACCCTTTTTTTTGACCTGCTGCCGATCAACCTCGGGTACATCTACGGCAACTCGATTCATTTACAGATTTATACAGTCCCGGGGCAGGTGCAATACGACGCCAGCCGCCGGGTGGTGCTGGGGGGCGCGGACGGGGTGGTGTTCGTGGCCGATTCCGGCGAAGCCCAGATGCAGGAGAACGTGGACTCGCTCTCCAACCTGTACCACAACCTCAACGCCAATCGCTTGAACATCAAGCAGATCCCGTTCGTCATCCAGTACAACAAGCGGGACCTGCCGGACGCCATGCCGGTGGGGGTGATGAACCGCCGGCTCAACTTCCGCTCGGTGCCGTACTTCGAGTCCGTGGCCAGCCGGGGCGAGGGGGTGCTGGAGACCTTCCTGGCCATCACCCGGGAGACGGTGGGCACCACCTTCAAGAAGTACCACCTGGACAAGAAGGTCAAGGACTTCGAGGAGATGTTGAACCTCATCGAAGCCAATGTGCGGGCGAACATGCAGGAGCTGCCCAAGCCCGGCGAGGAGAAGCCGGCGCCCGAATCGGTGGTGCTGCGGCACAGCCTGAGCGTGGCCGACCTGACCCCGGGCAAGGTGGCCGACGCCCAGGACCTGCTGGAGGATGCCCTCAAGTCCAACATGGAGACGGCCCGGCTCTACACCGAGCTGAAGGCGGTCAAGGAATCCCTGGAGAAGAAGAACGAGGAGCTGCGCCAGATCTACGCCCAGCTGGAGCGGGCCAACCAGGACAACCTGAAGACCCGCCGCTACCTGGAGGGGCTGATCCAGAGCGTGGGCGAGGCCATCGTCTCGTTCAGCGCCGACGGCCGGATCCTCACCTGGAATTCGGCGGCCGAGCAGATCTTCGGCTACCCCAGGGCGGAGATCGTGGGCCGCACCTTCCACCAGCTCACCCCCGCGTCCCGGGCCGGGGAGCTGGAACAGGCCATCGCCCAGGTGGCCAAGGGCCAGACCATCCGCGACGTGGCCACCTCCCGGCTCAGGAAGGACGGCATCGAATTCCCCGCCAGCATCACCTACGCCCCCATCCGCGGCAGCGACGACCGGGTCCTGGCCTATTCGGCCATGATCCGCGACCTGGGCACCCAGCACCGGCTGGAGCGCCGGCTCCAGGACGTGGAGAACGCCACCGGCCTGGCCCGGATCATGCCGCAGCTGTTCAACGACATCGCCAACCGGCTCACGCCGATCCTGCTGCAGAAGGGCATGCTCATGGAGGAGGCGACCGATCCAGTCCAGGCCGGGCGGATCGGCAAGCTGCTGCAGTCGGTGGAGTACGCCCAGATCCTGATGCGTCCGCTGCTGATGGTGCTCTACCCCGCCGCTCCGCACCCGGAGCTGTGCAGCCTCAACACCCTGGTGCAGGAGACCGTCAAGCGGGTGGAGGGCGAGGCGGCCGCCTCGGGCGTGGCCATGGACCTGACCCTGGATCCCAACCTCCAGCCTTGCGGACTGGACCCGGGCATGCTGAGGGAGGGCCTGGTCTGCCTGCTGCGCGGCAACCTCCGCCAGTCGGTGGATTCCGCCGCCCGGCGGGTGCGGATCGGCACCCGCCAGACCGGGCAGACCTTGCAGCTGGTCTGCCAGAACACTGGGCGCGCCCTGCCCGAAGGGGAGGCCCGGCGGATCTTCGAACTCGCCAACGCCAAGGACGTGGAGTCCCTGGGCCTGAGCGTCATCGCTTGCGTCGTCAAGGCGCACGGAGGGCGGATCTCCGTCCGCAGCCAGGAAGGCCTTGGCAATGCTTTTCTCGTGGAGTTGCCCATGGCTGAAGTCCCGGCTCCCCCTCCCGCCACCGGTCTCCAGGGACAGCGGATCCTGGTGGTGGACGACGAGTCGTTCCTGCTGGAATGCCTCACCGACGCCCTCGGCTCCTGGGGGTGCCGGCCCACCCCCTGCGCCCAGGCCACCGACGCCATCGAGAAGCTCCAGGCCGGCACCTTCGACCTGATCGTCTCGGACATCCGCATGCCCGGGCTCACCGGGATCCAGCTGTTCGAATGGATCCTGTCCGAGCAGCCGCGCATGGCCAACCGGGTCCTCTTCACCACCGGCGACTCCTTCGACCCGGGCACCCGCTCCTTCCTCGAGCGGGCCAGCGTCCCCCACCTGGGCAAGCCCTTCGACCTGAAGAAGCTCAAGCAGACCCTCGAGGACCTGCTGGCGGCCGCGGCAAGTCCGTAGGTCCGTGTCCCGACCCGACGGCAGCTTTTTCGTACGAGTCTCCCTTAGCGGCGCCGACCCATTCGTACCGTGTTGAGTCAATCCCTCCTCGCTTTGCTGCGGGGGGTTAACTCAACACGGTTTGCCGACCATAGAACGGCCCGGGTTCATGGTTTCGTTATTTTGGCGGCCCATGGAGGGATGAAGGATCGCCCGTAAGGGGGCCATGGAAAAACGCAGCCTATGGATCAACCGGTTCGAGGACGGCTAACGTGGTCGGATCAGATCGCCCGCAGCTTGCGAGGACGATCTGATCCGACCACGTACGAGTGGGTCGGCGCCGTTCCGGGGGACACGTACGAAAAAGCTGTCGATGGTTCGGGACACGGACGTCTCCCGGGGTCAGTTCGCCCAGCGGCTGACTTGTTCCCAGACGTCGGTATCGTCGCAGGGGCCGTTGAGGAGGATGGCGAACACCCGCAGGTCGCCGCCGGGGGTCTGGAGGTAGCCGCAGACGCTGTTCACTCCGCTCAGGTGCCCGGTCTTGCAGCGGATCCGGCGGGCCAGGTTGGGGTCCTTGATGTGCAGCCTCCAGGGTTCCCCGCCGATCACCTTCAGGGCGCCCACCATCTCCGGGCCCACCTCGAAGTCGTTCCAGGCGGCCCGCAGGATGATGGCCAGGGTGCGCGCCGAGAGGTGGTCGTCCTTGCTCAGCCCGGAGCCGTCGGTGATGGCGATCTGGTCCGCGTCCAGGCCCAACGTCCCGGCATAGAACTCCTGGATCCGCTTCACGCCCTGGGCCCAGGTCCCGCCGCCGAATTCCTTGACCAGCATCTCGACCATGAAGTTGTTGGAGAGCTTGTCGGCGTCCGCGACCAGTTCGCGCAGGGGCAGGGACGGGAAGCCGAGGAGCTTCTGGGGCATACCCGCCTGGGACGGGCTCTCCGGCTGGGGCTCCCCGAGGATGACGATGCCCGCTTCGCGCAGGATCCGTTCCAGGATGTCCACCGCCAGGCGCTCGGGGTCCGCCGCCAGGCGGCCGTTCTCCCGGTTGAAGTCCACGGACAGGGGCAGGATCGGCGGTGTGGTGTTCCTGGAAGTGTTCTCCCACCCGGGGCCGAACCGCTGGGCATCGAAGGCGCTCTGGTCCAGCCGCACCCGGCCGGTGACCGTCTGCAGGCCCCGGTTCTTCAGCTCGTGGGCCAGGAGCCAGATGCGCTCATCCACCAGGAAGGGGTCGCCCCCGCCCTTGAACACCAGGTCGCCGTAGACCGTGCCGCCGCGCAGGTCGCCCCACACCTCGGTGCTCAGCTCATAGTCCGGCTTCAGGGTCCTGAGGATGGCGTAGGTGGAGACCACCTTGGTGGTGGAGGCCGGGACCAGGGGCACCTCGGTATGGGAGCCCTCCAGCAGCTTGCCGGTGGCCAGGCTCCAGACGCCGGCCGAGACCTTCACCTGCCGGGCCTCCATCCGCCGCACCCAGTGCTGGAAGTCCTGGGCCCGCGCGGGCCAGGCGATGAGCAGGAACAGGGCTAGGAGAGGTCGCAGGGGCATGGCGGCGCTGGGGGCGAGGATCCCGGGTCCGGCTCAATCCTGGGGCGGGTTGGGCTGGGGCGGATTGGGCTGGGGCGGCTGGCTGGACGGGGGGGCTTGGCCGGACGCGTCGGGCGGATTGGACGGGTTGGCGGGATTGGACGGATTGGGGGGCGCGGGCGGATTGACCGGGTTGGCCGGATTGAGCGGTCCTGGGGGATTGGGCTGGCCGGGCTGGCCGAGCTGGGCGCTGGGGGGCGGGTTCTTCTGGGGACCGCTGGGCAGCTGGTCCAGGTCCACGCCGCCGGGCACCTGGCCGCCGTTCTGCTGGAGCAGGGCGTTGGCCGCCGGGGGCACCGCCCCGCCGGGGATGCCCAGGATGTTGTCCGCCGCGGAGAAGCTCCAGTCGCTGATCAGGTCCTTGCCCTTGTAGACGCGGTAGCTGTCCTTCTGGCAGCGGCTCTTGACCCCCACGATGGGGAGGCCGGTCTTGTCCCCGGAGGAGCCCGGCTGCACCGCGGTGATGAGGTCCCAGTCGCCCTCCCGGGTCATGGGGTCCTGGTAGAGCTTGCGGATCAGGCGCGGGCGGATCTTGGTCAAGTCTTCCAGATTCAAAGGATAGCTCCCGGTCTTGGCCTTGTACTGGCGGATCGCGTTGGCGATGGCCTCGCCCCGGAAGATCAGCTCCGCCTCCTGGTCCCGCTGGATCTCGGCGCTCACGCTGGGCAAGGCCACGGTGAGGAAGATCCCCATGATGGTGATGAAGGCCAGGAGCATGACCAGGATGAAGCCCCGTTCCCGGGCTCCGGATTCTGGCTGGGGCGGCACTGGCATGAGCGGCGGACCTCATGCCAAGTTTACCCCTTCCGGGGGTCAATGCCGGTTTTCCATCAGCTTGATGAATTCATCCACCATCCTGGGGTCGAACTGCTGGCCGGAGAGCTGGTGGAGTTCGGCCATGGCCGCCGGCAGGGACTTGGCGGCCCGGTACGCGGTGCCGGTGGTCATCCGCTGGAAGGACTCCACCAGGTTGATGATCCGGCTCTCCACCGGGATGGTCTCGCCGGCGATGCCGTCAGGGTAGCCCTTGCCGTCCCAGCGCTCGTGGTGGTGGCGGATGATGCGCAGCACATCGAAGGGGAAATGGAAGTCCTTGAGGAAGGTGGAAGCCAGGATGGGGTGGGTCTGCACCTGCTCCAGGTCCTCGGCGGTGAGCACGGGCTTGTCCAGGATCCGCAGGTCCAGGAGCAGGGTCCCGACGTCGTGGAGGATGGCGGAGATGGTCACCGCCTCCACCTGGGAGGAGGACAGCCGCAGGCGGCGGGCCAGGCCGCGGGACAGTTCGGCGGTGTTCAGGCTGTGGGCGCGCAGGTTGGGCAGCTTGGCGGCCGCGGTGGCCAGGATGCGGTGGCTGACCGAGAGGAAGGACTGGTGGTAGCGCTCGTGCAGGCGCCCCTCCTCCAGGTAGAGCGCCAGCATCCGGCCCAGACCCTGGATGAACGACAGCTCCTGGGGCATGAAGGGGGTGTCCTCGGCCCGGAACACCATCAGCAGGTCGGGGCGGCCGAACTGCTCTTCCAGCATGATCGGCAGCAGGGTCTTGAACGGACCCTGGAACAGGTCGGTCCGGGAGGTTTCGGCCTTGGCCAGGAGTTTCAGGGTCGGGTCGTGCAGGTCCGGACGCTGGGCCTGGGCCAGGGCCAGCACCTGCCGCTGCATCAGGGGCGGGAGGGGGGCCACGCTGTAGGTGAGGATCGGCCGGTGCTCGTGGGGATCGAAGATCCACAGCGCCACCGCGCCGATGGGCACCACCTGGAACAGCAGGCGGGCGGCTTCCCAGAAGAACGAGATCTGCTCCGGAAAGGTGGGCGGCGCGGGCAGGCGGATGGGTTCGGGCTCCTGGGCCGGCCGGGGGGGAGCGCTGGGGGCGGGGGGACTGGGTGGAATCGCCAGCTCGATCGGGTGCTCGAGGGGGGCGTCGGCGCGGGGGGAGAGCTGATGAACCGCCTGGACGATCTCCTGGCAGATGGCCAGGGTGGGACCCTCCTGCCGCTCCGCGTGGTACGGCTCGTTCCCGTGCAGGTCCCGCTGCAGCAGGAGGCCGATCCATTCCCCGCGGTCGTAGATGGGGGCGATGAAGTAGCGCGGGTCCGCCTTGCCCTGCCCGAAGGCCTGGAGTTCCGGGTACTTGGCACCGTCGTTCAGGGCGAAGCAGCGCTTCTCCCGGTGCGCCATGAGCACCAGGGGATCGCCAGGGGCCAGGAAGGACGGAGGCGGGGTGGCCCGGGGCCAGCCGAAATGGCTCACCAGCTGGAACCCGCGAGGCTCGGGCGCGACCAGGTACAGCGCGGCCTTGGTGCTGCCCAGCTCCTCGAGGCACTGGTAGAGCAGCTGGGAAAGGCGGTGGATGAGTTGATCGTTGTACAGCGCCAGGGGCGGCATGGAGCGCGACCTTCCCGGAACGGGGTCTGGCAGGGATGGGGCCGGAAACAAGATCCGGATTCTAGGGCTCCTAAGTCTTCTGCACGTTCGTCGCCAGGGGGCCTTTGGGCCCCTGGGCAATGTCGAATTTCACCCGGGCCTTCTCCTCCAGGGTGCGGAGGCCGGCCGCCTGCAGGGCCGAATGGTGTACGAAGATGTCCGGCCCCCCCTCGTCGGGGGTGATGAAGCCAAATCCCTTCTCGGCACTGAACCATTTGACGATGCCTGTGGACATGGGCCCATTCCCCTACCGGAACACCGGACTTATGCCGCCAAGGCTACCGGGGCCGCCGTCCCGATTCAATGGTTAAAATGACTCCCCCCAACGAAAAGGAGCGGCCCGAGCGCCGCTCCGGTATCGCCTCGATCCGCGCGGAACTTACAGCTTAACCACGTTGGTCGCCTGGGGGCCTTTCTGCCCTTGGGCCACTTCGAAGCTTACGCGCTGGTTCTCGATGAGCGTGCGGAATCCCCGGTCCTGGATGGCGGAGTGATGGACGAAAAGGTCGGCGCCGCCCCCGTCCGGGGTGATGAAGCCGAAACCCTTTTCCGCGTTGAACCACTTGACGGTACCTTCAGCCATGTTGCCTTCTTCCCTGGGGGTCGCGCCCCCGATGCCTGGCGTTGTGCGTTCAAGGTCCTTGCCAGGCCAAGGCTCCAGGGGGAGCGGAACTCCCTTAGACATAAACGATCCGCCCTCTGGACCGACCGCTGGGAGGGAATATATCGAGGTATCCAGCCTGATTCAACGAAGAATGAGGCCGTCCGGCCCATCCCTGGGGGGATGGGCCGGGCACGACCACCATTCAGAGCTTCACCACGTTGGTCGCCTGGGGGCCTTTCTGCCCCTGGATGACGTCGAAGCTGACCCGCTGGTTCTCCTGGAGGGTGCGGAAACCGCGATCCTGGATGGCGGTATGGTGGACGAAAAGATCGGCGCCGCCCTCGTCGGGGGTGATGAAACCGAATCCCTTCTCTGCGTTGAACCACTTGACAGTGCCCTGAGCCATAGCTACTTCCTAGAAAAATGAGCCTGGAGTGTTGCGGGCCAGACGCCTCCCAGGCGAGGAGTCGTGGCACCACAAGACTGCCGGCGAGCGGGTCTTGGGGTATGGGAAAGAGGATTGAGGATTTCCAGAATAATAATATGGGAATTGAAAAAAAGCCCGGGGAAAAAATCGGATTCTTGGTGATGTTCCAAATTTCAACATGACGCCGCCGTTCCTGCTGTCGGCCGCGCTATGATGGTGGCTGACCGGGACTTGGAAGGATCCGCGAGCGTTTCTTCCCGGCCTTCCCGGCTTTCCAGCCAGGAGCACCCATGCGACCGGAACATCCCATCGCCCTCATCACCGGCGCGTCCTCGGGGATCGGGGAAGCCACCGCCCGCCTGCTGGCGGCCCAGGGTTGCCATCTGGCCCTGGGCGCCCGGCGCCGGGAGCGGGTGGCGGCCCTGGCCCAGGAACTGGCCCAGGCCCACGGGGTGAAGACCTTCGCCGGCACCGTCGACACCCGCAGCACGGCGTCGGTGGCGGCCTTCGTCCAGGCCTCCGTCGACGCCCTGGGCGGCCTGCACGTGGTGGTCGCCAGCGCGGGCCTGGCCAAGGGCGTCGCCCCGGTGGAGACGATCCTGGAAGAGGACTGGCAGGCCATGATGCACACCAACGTCGAAGGGGTCATCCGGACCATCCAGGCCACCCTTCCCCACGTCCGGGCCAGCGGCTGGGGGCACTACTTCACCCTGGGCTCCACGGCCGGCCACTCCGTCTACGAGGGGGGCGGCGTCTACTGCGCCAGCAAGCACGCCCTCTCGGCCCTGGTGCGCACCCTGCGCCTGGAACTGTGCGGCGAGCCCATCCGGATCACCAACGTGGAACCGGGCGCGGTGGAGACCGAGTTCGCCACCGTGCGGTTCGGGGATGCGGCCAAGGCCAAGACCGTCTACAGGGGAACCGAACCCTTGACCGGCGCGGACATCGCCGAGTGCATCCGGTGGGCCCTGGCCCTTCCGGACCACGTGGATATTGATGAAATGATCGTGAAATCCCGGGACCAGGCGAGCTTTACCGGCGCCAAAGTCCACCGCCGGGCCTGATTTTTCCTGGCCGGAGCGGTCCCCGCCTGGATCCGGGCCGGGGATCCTCTGGAATGCGGGCCGGCGCCCATGGCATCATCCCTTATGGCCTCGCCTTCCTCCATCCTCCTGCTCCATGGCCTTGGAGGCAGCGGCCTGGGTTCCGTCCGCCTCCTGGAGGAACGGCTCCAGGCGGAGGATTGGGCCGATGCCGTGTTCCTGCGCCCGACCCTCCAGGCCGTGCACCAGCCCCCCGAAGGCAAGCCCATGGAGAGGGTGTTCGTCCAGGCCTGGGACGAGATGAACGCCTTCCTGGGGCCGAGGGTGCCCCACCTGACCGTAGGCTTCAGCTTCGGCGGCCTGCTGGCGGCGTTCGCCCCGTCCCCGCTCCGGCTCTCCATCTGCGCGCCCTGGTCGAGGATGACCCCCGACGCCATCCGGCAGGCCTCGGCCCGGCCCGGGCTGCGGGTGCTCCAGGGGGACCGGGACACGGTGGTGGCGCCCGGGCCGAACCTGGAAGCGCTCCCGCCCGGCATCCCCCTCACCCGGGACCCGGACGGCGGCCACGACTTCGACCCCTGGATGGACCGCATCGCCGCCTGGGTCCGGGCCAGTTGGGACGCGTTCCAGGTGGGCTGACGGGGAAGGCCTAGGCGGCGTGGTCGTCCCGGCCGTTGGACCGGCTCGCGCAGGGGCAGGGCTTGGCGTCCCGGGGGGCCTCGGACAAGGCGTTCAGGTCCACCCAGTGCACCGCGCATCCGCCGGTGGACGCCTTCTTCACGTGCACCTGCACCTTGTCCCGATCCAGGTCCAAGGCCATCACCGTCACCAGAGCGCTGACCCCACCCATCGCCGGCTTCCACAGCATGCACGCGCCAGGTCGGATTCCATCCATGTCAAACCTCTTTACGATTTATTTTCGCGCGGGATCGCCCGGAATGCAATAACTTTCCACGTTGAAACCATTTCGGCTTCCACTGGGCGGATGGCCGGGCCCGGTCAGGTGCCCATGGGCGACGGGCGGCTCCGCACCAGCCGGCTGGACAGGGGCACCGCGGCCAGGGCCAGGGCCGCGGCCACGGCCCACCCCCAGCGGTAGCCGGCCAGCCCCACCCGGCCGCAACCCCAGCCGATGAGGCCGCCGATGGCCAGGGAGCCCAGGCCGATGCCCGAGTCGAAGGCGAACAGGGTGGCGCCGAAGGCGGCTCTCCGCCGGCTGGGCGGGGTGGTCTCCAGGACGTGGATGTTCACCAGGGTGTGCACCGTGCTGTAGCCGCCCCCGTAAGCGCGAAGTGCCGGGTGAGCAGACGGGGCCGGGGGGGGATGTCGGGTCTCACTGGCGGACTGCGGACGGCGGCTACTGCCTGGCGTCCTTCCGGGCCAGGGCTTCCCGCTCGTCCGTGGGCAGCCGCCAGAACCAGCGCCCGGTGGTGCGGTCGAAGATGTCGATCAGGCAGAGCCAGTTGAGCAGCCCGATGACCATGACGTAGGTGGCTCCGTACTCCTGGGTGAGGTTGCGCACCGGTTCCGTGCCGGTGGCGCCGAAGCACCAGGCGAACAGCGCGTAGAGCGGCCCCATGCCGGCGGTGGCGGCCGCGCCCAGGGTGGGCATCCACTGGAGCGGCGAGAGCTCGGGCACGAACACGCCGCCCTTGATCCCGTCCACCGCGCCGTAGGTGAGCTCCAGGAAGGCCAGCAGGCCGAACACCACCGTCACCCCGAACAGGGCCTGGGCCCGCCGCTTCTCCTTGATCATCCAGTAGCCCGCTCCGGGCACCAGCCAGTTCAGCACCAGCGGCTTCCAGCAGGCCCGGACGGCCTTCATGTGCCGGAGGGGCGGGGGCAGGTGGGGAATCGGCGCGGCTTCGTTCATGGCTCCATGTTACCTGCAACCTGGGGCAAGAAAAGCCTCGGGCGCCGGCTCCGGCGCCCGAGGGTGGGTTGCAATCTTGAATGACTAGTCGGTGGCGAAGGGCAGCAGGGCGATGTTGCGGGCCCGCTTGATGGCCTCCACCAGCATGCGCTGGTGCAGGGCGCACACGCCGCTGGTGCGGCGGGGCAGGACCTTGCCCCGTTCCGGCGTGAAGCCGCTGAGGGTCTTCACGTCCTTGTAGTCGATCATGGTGGACTTCTCGACGCAGAACTTGCAGAACTTCGAACGCCGTCCGCCGAATACTTTCTTCTTCTTGGGCTTGCCCTTGGTGTCGGCCTTGCGCTTCATCCCATCACCTCCTCGAGGGAGCGTTCCTTGATCCCGGCCTGGGCCTTGCGCCGGCCTTCCCGCTCGTAGCGGACCTTCTGGCGCTCGGCGGCCTTGGTCTGCTCGTCCATGCGCACGGACAGGTACTTGATCACCGAGTCGTGGTTGCGGAAGCGCCGCTCCAGCTCGGCGATGAGGTTGGGCCCGGCGTTCAGGTCGTACAGGGTGTAGTACCCCTCGCTGAACTTCTGCACTTCGTAGGCCAGCTTCTTGCGGCCCCACCTTTCGGTCTTGAGCAGTTCGCCACCCTGCTCGGCGATGATCCCCTCGAAATGCCGGACCAGCTCTTCAGCTTGCTCGTCCGTCAAGGTCGGGGAGGCGATGAAGATGGTCTCATAGCGACGCATCGATCCTCCTTATGGATGTGAAGCCCCGGCGCGGGGCCGGAGCAAGGAGGTCCCCTCGAACGGGGACGCGAACGTCCAGTCTCTCAGGGTTCCCCCGTGGAATCAAGCGCTTCTCCCGGTTCCTGAGGCAGCCAGAAGTCGGCCGGATTCACGTCCTTTGCCAGGGCGCACAGGTCGCCGGCGGCCCTCAGCAGTTCCATGAACCGGGCGAAGGGCGCGTCCAGGGCGTCGATCTTCGCCCACTCGGCGTCGGTCCATTGCTCCAGGACGAAGTCCACCAGGGGCCGGCGGAACGGGCCGATGCCGAGCCGCAGCCGGGCAAGGTCCCGGCGCCCCAGCGCCTCCAGCACCGACCGCACGCCGTTGTGGCCGCCGTCGTTGCCTTCGAGGCGGAACCGCCCCAGGCCCAGGGGCAGGTCCTTGTCGTCGTAGAGCAGGATCATGCGCTCCGGGGCCCAGCCGGCGGCCGCAGCTTCAGAGCAGGCCAGGCCGCTGAGGTTCATCCAGGTGCCGGGCACCAGGGCCTGGAAGTCCCCGTCCAGGGCGTACACGGCGCCGCTGCCCAGCCTTCGCTGCACCCGGGGAGCGCAGTGGCGCTGCATCCAGCGCATGAGCGTCAGGCGGCCCAGGTTGTGCCGGGTGGCGGTGTAGGCGTCGCCGGGATTGCCGAGCGGTACGAGGAGCCACATGGAAGGGGACCGGAAGGAAAGGAAAAGCGGGCCCGGGGGCCCGCCTTTCCAGACTTGGTTGCGCCTACTTCTTGCCCTTGCCGGCGGGGGCGGCGGGAGCCGCGGCCGGGGCGGGGGCGGCGGAAGCCGCGTCGGCGGCCGGAGCGGCGCCTTCCTCGGTGGCGGCGGCGGCCTCGGGGGCCTCCTCCTCAGCCTGCTTGCCCTTGACCGAGCAGATGACGTTGTGGGCGTCGCCGTGCAGGGTGAGGTGCTGGTCCAGGACCACATCGTCCAGGCGCAGGGAGTCGTTGACCCGCAGGTGCTCGACATTCACGTCCACGTGCGGGGGGATGAAGGAGGGCAGGCACTCCACCTCGATCTCCCGGTGGGTGAAGTCCAGGATGCCGCCCTCCTTGACGCCGATGGGGATGCCCTGCAGGCGGATGGGGATCTTCACGCGCACCTTGTGGGTGGGGTCGACCCGCATGAAGTCCACGTGGGTGAGCCGGCGGGTGACGGGGTCGCGCTGGACCTCCTTGATGATGACGTGGCGCTTGATGTCGGTGCCTTCCCGCTGGAGGTGGAGCATGGAGTTCAGGCCGGTGTCGCTGGCGATGACCCGGGCGACGACCTTGGGGCTGATGGCCACCGCCACCGGGGGCTCGTTCAGGCCGTAGATGACCGCCGGGATCAGCCCGGACTTGCGCAGCCCCTTGCTGGCCGCCTTGCCGGTGGTCTCCCGCTTGGCGACGGGAATGATTTCTTCAATCATTGGGTTCCTCCTACCTGGCCGGGGGGCCGGCCCTCTCGTTGGCAAAAGGGGGCGGTCTCCGGCCCCCGGTGATGGACGAACCTCCAGGTTATCCCGGAACGCCGGAAAAGACCACCGCGAAGGACCGGTGGAACCAGTGAATTTACCGGCCCCATCCCGCCGATGGCGCGGGCGCTTGGGCCATAATGTTCAGTATGAGCCGATCCGCCCCCAAGCCGGAAAATTACCTGAACCGGGAATTGAGCTGGCTTGACTTCAACGAGCGGGTGCTGGAGGAGGCCGAGGATCCCACGGTCCCCCTGCTGGAGCGGGTCAAGTTCCTGGCCATCGTTTCCAACAACTGGGACGAATTCTTCATGGTCCGGATCGCCGGCATCTGGCGCCAGATCGATGCCGGGATCACCCAGCCCGGGCCCGACGGGCGCACCCCGCGCCAGCTCCTGGAGGACCTCTCGGCCCGGATCCACGACCTCTCCCTGCGCCAGCACCGGGTGTTCCACCAGACCATCGAGCCCCTGCTGAACTCCGAGGGCATCTTCGTGCTCCGGCCGGAGGAGCTGGACGAGGCCCAGCGGGAATTCACCCGGGACTATTTCGAGCGCAACCTGCTGCCCCTGATCACCCCCCTGGCGGTGGACACCGGCCATCCCTTCCCCCGGCTGGGCAACCGGATCCTGGTGCTCATGGCGGAACTGGAGGCCCTGGACTACCCGGAGGAACAGAACCTGCCCGTCTCGGCCCTGGCCATCATCCACGTGCCGGCCACCGGCTCGCCCCGGTTCCTGCGCGTGCCCTCGGCCGCGGGGGGGCACCATTTCGTGATGGTGGAGGACGTGGTGCGGCTGCACCTGGAGCAGGTGTTCCAGGGCTACGCCATCCGCAACTGCCACGCCCTGCGGGTGACCCGGGACTCGGACCTGCCGGTGGAGGAGGATTCGGGCGAGGACCTGATGAAAATGGTCGAGGAGCACCTGCGCAGCCGGCGGCGGGGCGCGGTGGTGCGGCTGCAGTACGAGCAGGGCCTGAGCCCGGTGCTGCTGGAGATGCTCATCGAGGAGCTGGAGCTGTCCCCGGAGGACCTCTATCCCACCGAGGGCTTCACGGCCTTCTCAGACCTGATGCAGATCTACAACCAGGTGGACCTGCCCCACCTGAAGGACCCCCCGCTGCCGCCCCTGCCGGTACCCCAGCTGGACGGCCACGCCGGCATCTTCGAGTGCATCGCCCGCAACGACGTGCTGCTCATGCACCCCTACCAGAGCTTCGACGACAGCGTGGTGCGGTTCGTGCGCGAGGCCGCCGACGATCCCCGGGTGCTGGCCATCAAGATGACCCTCTACCGGATCAGCCCCACCAGCCCCATCGCCGCGGCGCTGGAGCGGGCCGCGGAGCGCGGCAAGCAGGTGGCGGCCATCGTCGAGCTGCGCGCCCGGTTCGACGAGGAGGCCAACATCGCCTGGGCCCGGCGCATGGAGAAGGCCGGGGTGCACGTGGTCTACGGCATGCCCAACTACAAGACCCACGGCAAGGTCTGTCTGGTCATCCGGCGGGAGCCGGGCGGCTTCCGCCGCTACTGCCACCTGTCCACCGGCAACTACAACGAGCGCACGTCCCGGCTCTATTGCGACATCGGGCTGTTCACGGCCAGGCCGGAATTCGGCGAGGACCTCTCCAACCTGTTCAACCTGCTCACCGGCTACACCCGCCCCCCCAGGCTGAACCGCCTGATCATCGCCCCCCAGCATTTCCGCCAGGCCCTCTACGACCGCATCGACCGGGAGCGCGCCCACGCCAAGGCCGGCCGGCCCGGGCGGATGGTCCTCAAGATGAACTCCCTGGTGGATCCGTTCATGATCCAGAGGCTCTACGACGCCAGCCAGGACGGGGTGGCCATCGACCTGCTGGTGCGGGGCTCCTGCAGCCTGCGGGCCGGGGTCCCGGGGCTGTCCGAGACCATCCGCGCCCTCTCCATCATCGACCGCTTCCTGGAGCACGCCCGGGTCTACCACTTCAACAACGACGGCAATCCCGAGACCCTGGTGGCCTCGGCCGACCTCATGCCGCGCAACCTGGACCACCGGGTGGAGGTGGCCTTCCCCCTGACGGACCCCATCGTGGCCGCCCAGGTGGTGGAGATGCTGGAGCTCCAGCTGCACGACACCACCAAGGGCAGGGTCCTGGGGCCGGACGGGGCGGTGCTCGGCCGCGGCCTGGACCCCGACTGGCCCCCGCTGCGCAGCCAGTACCAGCTGTACGAGCACGGTCTGCTGGGCAGCCCGGTCAAGGCCATCACCCAGAAACTCGCCGACTCCGATTCCTGGGACACGGAAATATAAGATTCGTGGCAGGATTGAGGAGGGAGACCTTTATGGGAATGAGGATCAGTCGCGCCGCTATTTATGATGCACTCAACACTTACCAGGTGCCGGGGGTCTCGGCGTCGCTGGTGGGGTTGAAGGCGGTGCGGGGCATCGACGTGTCCGAGGCCAGGGTGACCGTGCAGCTGCACCTCCTGGATGCCTACCAGGACCGGGAGGCGGCCATCCGCCGTGGGGTCGCCGAAACCCTCGGGCAGGTGGCCGGGGTGGAGCAGGTGGAGGTGCAGGTGGAATGGGAGCGGACCCCCGAGCCGGAATTCAAGAACCTGCTGACCACCGTCAAGCACTGCCTGGTGGTGGGCTCGGGCAAGGGCGGGGTGGGCAAGAGCACCGTCGCCGCCAACCTGGCCCTGGCCATGGCCCGGCTGGGGCTGAAGGTGGGCCTGCTGGACGCGGACCTGTACGGGCCGAGCATGGGCATGATGTTCGGAATCAAGGAGGGCCCCGAGGGCACCCCCGACGGCAAGATCGTCCCCATCGAGAAGTTCGGGATCAAGCTCATGTCCCTGGCCTTCCTCATCGACGAGGACCGGCCGGTGATCTGGCGCGGCCCCATGCTGAACAAGGCGCTCACCCAGTTCCTGGGGGACGTGCTGTGGGGGGACCTCGACTACCTCTTCATCGACCTGCCCCCCGGCACCGGCGACACCCAGATCTCCCTCATCCAGAACGCCAAGGTGGAATCCGCCATCATCGTCAGCACCCCCCAGGACGTGGCCTTCCTGGACGCCCGCAAGGCCATCGCCCTGTTCCAGACGGTGAAGGTGCCGGTGGCGGGGATCATCGAGAACATGTCCACCTTCCACTGCCCCAACTGCCACGTGGAGACGCCCATCTTCGGCCACGGCGGGGTGCATGCGGCGGCGCTGCGCATGGGGCTGCCGTTCCTGGGGGAGATCCCCATCGACCTGGCCATCCGGGAAGGCTGCGACCAGGGCGTACCCATGGTGGTCGGACATCCCGACAGCCCCCAGACCGCCGCGTTCATGGCCATGGCCAAGGCCCTGCGCGACGGCTAGTCGGCCTTCATCTGCGCCGCGGCCTTCCAGTCGGGGATGCGGTCGGCCAGCCCCAGGGCCGTGAGGTAGGCCATGTCCAGGCGGGCCCGGGAGAAGATCTCGTGGTCGGGGTTGTAGGCGTACAGGCAGTCGGCCACGTGCACCGCCAGGGCGGCGGAGAAGTCCCGGAAGGCCTGGCGGTCGATGCCGTGGTGGTGCGCCGCCGCCTGCACGATCGGCTCGGGGAGGCCCCAGAGGGCCAGCAGGTAGGCCCCCACTTCGCCGTGGGTGGCGCCGAAGACGTGGAACTCGGTGCTCTCCAGGTCGCCCCCGGAACGGCGGCTGGTCTCCAGCACTCTGGCGTAGTCGTCGGGGAACCGGGAGGCCAGGATGAGGATGCCGAGGTCGTGCAGCAGCCCGGCGGTGAAGAACTCGCTGGCCCGGTGCGTGCCGGTCTCCTCCACCTCGGCGATGCGCCGGGCGGCGGCCCCCACGGCCAGGCTGTGCTGCCACAGGTGCTGGATGGTGAAGTGGGGGATGCGGAACGAACCCACCTGGCCGAACAGGCCGTGGGCCAGCACCAGGGCCTTGACCAGGGCGACGCCCAGGTAGGACACCGCCTCCGCCGCGCTGGTCACCGGCTGGCGGAGGCTGAAGAAGGCGGAGTTGGCCAGCTTAAGGATCATGGCGGTCATGGCCATGTCCTTGGCGATCACCTCCCCCACCTGTTCCACCGAGCCCCGGTCCGAATCCAGCAGGTCGGTGATCTGCCGGTACAGGTCCGGCACCGCCGGCAGCTGGCCGATGCGGGCCACCAGCTCCCGCACGTGTTCGTTGCCCACATGCCGCCCCTGGGCGTAGCTGAACTCCACCACCGACTTCACGAACCGCAGGTCGCAGGGCTTGAGCAGGAACTGGTGGGCCCAGGACAGGCTCTGCAGCGCCGTCTCCCGTTCGTGCCCGGCGGCCAGCATCAGGCGGATGGTGGCCGGGTAGCGGGCCATGACCTCCTGCAGGAAGGCCGCCCCGTCCATGTCGGGCATGTGCAGGTCGGTCACCACCACGTTGAAGGGCTCCCGGGCGAAGGACTGCAGCCCATGTTCCGCGCTGTCCTGGAACTCGGCCTCCCAGTCGGCGCCCAGCAGGGACGCCTGGCTGCGCAGGACGGCCAGTTCCCGGGGATCATCGTCCACAAACAGGATCCTGCCCTTGGCAGCCATTTGTCTACCCTCCACCCTGAGAACACCTGGATCCCGGCCGGCGCGACAACGGCCCTGCACTTCATCTGATACTACGCCGAACGGCCGAAAATTGGGTCAGTCTTCAAGCTTGTGTACCTTTTTGATCACATATCGCGGCCGGTCCCGCACTTCCTGGTAGATCCGGCCGATGTACTCCCCCAGGAGCCCGAAGGCCAGGAACTGCGCCCCCACGAAGAAGAACAGCACGGCGAACAGGGTGAACACGCCCTGGGCCGTGCCCTCGGGGTGGATCAACCGGTAGACCAGCAGCACCACGCCGAACCCGATCCCCATGGCCGAGATGATCACGCCCAGCACGCTGAGCATCTGCAGGGGGATGAGGGAGAAGCTGGTCAGGAGGTCGAACTGGAGGTTGATCAGCTTCCAGAACCCGTACTTGGATTCGCCCGCGGCCCGCTCGGCGTGGGCCACCGGCACTTCGGCGATCCGCTTGGCGAAGCTGTTGGCCAGGGCCGGGATGAAGCTGGAGCGCTCCTTGCACAGGAGCATGGCGTCGACGACCTCGCGCCGGTAGGCGCGGAGCATGCAGCCATAGTCGTGCAGCCGGACCCCGGTGGTCTTCCGGGTCACGGCGTTGACGATCTTGGAGGGCAGGGTCCGGAACAGGCTGTCGTTGTCCATCCGTCCCTGGCGCCAGCCGCCCACCACGTCGAAGCCCTCCTCGATTTTGGCCACCAGCTTGGGGATCTCCTCGGGCGGGTTCTGCAGGTCGGCGTCCATGGTCACGATCACCCGGCCCTGGGCCACTGCGAAGGCCCCGAAGATGGCCGCGTGCTGGCCGTAGTTCCGGTTGAACTCCACCACGCAGACCCGGGGGTCGGACTGGGCGACGGCCTGGAGCAGCTCCAGGCTGCGGTCCCGGCTGCCGTCGTCGGTGAAGACCACCTCCCAGGGGCGCTCCGGGTCGGTGAAATGCCCTTCCAGCACCGCCCGCAGCCGCCCCCAGAGATTATCTATGTTGGCTTCTTCGTTGAAGATGGGAATGACGATGCTCAGGTAGGGGGTCATGCGCAACCTCATTGGGAATCATTCTAGCAACCGTTGCAGGCTCTGCCTGCTACGGTTGCTTGTGCCTGGCACGGGCGCCGAAAAGTGCTTGAATCTAACGGTGCTAGCAACCGTTGCAGGCTCTGCCTGCTACGGTTGCTTGTGC
>JBELAL010000039.1:0-49137 GCA_049508835.1 Holophaga sp.
GACCCGACCGCCACTGACGGGGTGGAGGCGATCTTCCCCGACCAGGCCGCCGAGGCCGAGCTTCAGACCGCCTTCCCGCAGCGGGCCGCCCTGCTGCAAACGCAGGCGACCGCCGCCGCCAAAGCGGCCCTGATCGCTCAGATGGGGGCGCTTGATGGTGGCGGTCAGGCCAGGCATGTCCGCGAGCAACTCCTTGCCACTGTCCCAACAACTGCCACCACGGGCTGGAACCTGCTGAAGAGTTTAGAGGCCCAGATCGCCGCCCTCCGTGCCAGCCTGACCCCGTGATGGTGCCGCCCGCCGCCGGTCCCGGGACAAGGCGAACCAGGAACGCTGTGGGGCGGTGCCGGTTGTGGCCGAGGGAACCGGACCGCTCTTGGAACGAGATGGGATCTCAATAGATGGATGGATAAAAAGTTTACAGGAGCCGAAAAAAATCCACCAGGCAGACCAGGGCTTTGGGACGCCACATTTGCCTGCCTGGGAGGCTCATCCGCCAACCTGGCAGCCGGGGGGCGGTTCAGCGTTCATCGGGAAAAGGCAGGCTCCTCGTACTGGTCCCCCCTTACCCCCCATACATGATAATAATAATCATTTCTATTTGCAAATCCCGGAAAATCGAACCGAAATGGCGTCCGCGCAAAAATTGGGAAAGGGATTGAAAGCGGGAAGTCTAAGGGAAGGGGCCCGGTCTCCCTGAATTAATTAATTTCCGTGAGAAAATAAATAATTCCCATTTGGAAACTCGGTCCAATGTGGGAACGGTCGTACACATGTTCATCCTGCGGCGTCGGTTCATTCCCCCAGGCATCCCCCCTTCTACGGTCCGAACTTTTCCACTTTCGCCAGGGCATCACTGGGGCCAAAGCAGGCCACCTGCCCTCAACCAGCACCTTCGGCAATCCTCCTATACTTGGTTTGCCCAAAGCCGAATGGCGTGCTGTGGTGCGCCCGAATAGCCTCTTTGAAACCACATTCGCGGAGGCACAGTGATATTCCTGATTGTGTCTATGCACGTGGTTGCCTTACTCGCCGGCGGTAAGACAAAATTCGCCTTTGGTTGAGCCAAAGACGAGGCAAGGCATTGCATGGCGAGGCATGGCATGGGCACGGCCCCTGGGCTTTCCGGGGGCCGCTTTTTAGGCCTGCGAGCAGGATTCGTCTGGGCCCTGACTTCGAAGCCGGTCCCAGCGGGCGAAGATGGAAGGGGCAGGACTCTTGGGACTGACAAGAAGGTGGCCCTCCGGGTTCAGGGAAGCGAGTTGGTTTACCCTCGGGCATTTCCTCCTCCCCTCTTAGTCATTGGTGGGATCATGTGGCATTCAAGCCCAGAGAATCCCCATGCGCATAGTCGCTGCCCTCCTTTCGTGCTGTATCGCTTCCTCCCTTCTCTTGGCTCAGAGCGGTAACACGCCGCCCCGTGCAATCGCCGTGAAGCCGGGAACCCACCTGCCCAAGGACCAAGAAGCCCGGGTGGCCCTGGTGATCGGGAACGGGGGCTATGCTGACGCTCCTCTTCGCAACCCGGCCAACGACGCCCGTGCCATGAAAGAGGCTCTGGAATCTTGCAATTTCGAGGTCACTCTCCTGACCGATTCCTCGAAGCGCGTCATGGAAGATGCTATTCGTGATTTTGGGGACAAGATCAGGAATGGTGCAGTGGGACTCTTCTACTTTGCTGGGCATGGGATCCAGGTGAAGGGAACCAACTACCTTGTCCCGGTTGGAGCCAACCTGCAGCGGGAGGACGAGGTTCCCTATCAAGCAGTGGACGCTGGGTTGGTGCTGGACAAGATGGATGCGGCGAAGAACAAGCTGAACATAGTGATCCTCGATGCATGCCGAAACAATCCATTCGCCCATTCCTGGCGAACTACTGGGGACAAGGGACTGGCGCAAGTGAAAGCACCCATGGGAACCCTGGTGGCGTATGCCACTGCTCCTGGAAGCATCGCAGCTGATGGCAGCGGAGATCACGGGCTTTACACTGGCGCGTTGATTCAGGAACTCCAAGAACCAGGTCTGCCGATGCTCGAAGTGTTCCAGAAGGTGCGGGAGAAGGTGGTGGAATTGAGCCAGAGGTCGCAAACCCCTTGGGAATCCAATAGCACCATCGGCACTTTCTTCTTCCGGGCCCAACGAACTGCAGAGGAAATCGCCCGGGAGCAGGCGGTTGTACAAGAAGAAACTCGCAGGCTTGAGGGGGAGTTGCAGGCCCAACTTGCCAAAGCTCAAACTGCAGAAGCTGCTCGCCAGGCCGATCTTCTAAAATCCCAGTTAAGGGTCCAGGAACTGGAAAGGCAAAGGCTGGAAGAAGAAGAATCGCGCCGGCAGATGATTGAAGCTGAGACTCGCCAGGTTAAAGCCGAGGATGCCCGCAGAAAAGAGGAGGCTACCCGACTTGAAGCCCTGAAACAGCGGTTGGCCCAAGAACAAATTGCTGTGAATGGAGGTTTGAGCATTGCCACCTTAGAAGATGCCCGTCAGGAAATGATTCGCCTAACTCTTCTGCGAGACAAAATCATTAAGCCTATTCAAGATGATAAGGCCCAGGCCCTTGCCGATCTGGAGAACGATTACGCTTTCCTACAAAAACGCTTAGAAGCACCCAAGGACGAGTTCGAGACCACAACCCGGTATCAGGCCCGGATGAAGGAGGCCGTGGGTCTTCAACTGAAGATGAAGAAGGAGCGCGCCGGCCTGGAATCAAAATACGCTGAACTGGCTAATAATCAGACCAAGGCAGTGGACCAGAGTTTAAGCGCCCTTAAGGCGAAAAAGCTCACCTCCACCTTCCAAGTTGAGCTTGGTACCTATGATGCTGACCAGGGGCGTTATACAGTTCGTGTCCCAATTCCGAACCATCGCTATGTTCAAGCAACCCTAGCCATAGAACCCGAAAAAGCCAAGGAATTGCAGAGCCGGAAGGAACTGCTTAAAGCGGAAGGAGATTCCACCTTGAGCGGGGACCAAGCCACCCTCCCATCGCGGCTTATGGATCCCGTTTGGGGGGCATTACCTCTCAAGGGTGCGAAAGTGAAATTCGAGGCAGGCGCTACCGAGAGAGTGGAGGCGGGGTACGGTATTCAACTTGACTTTGTTATGATTCCCGCTGGTAGATTCATGATGGGTGAGGGACAGAATCTCCACCAGGTGACGATTAGCCGAGATTTCTGGATGGGCAAGAGCAATGTGACCCTGGAGCAATGGAGGGCCGCATTGGGGGATGACCCATCAGTCGCATCGGATTGTATCCCCTGGGAGGGAGCGCAGGCATTCATCGCGCGATTGAACAAACGGACCCCCGGTAAGGGTTACCGGCTGCCAACGGAGGCGGAGTGGGAGTATGCATGGCGTATTGGAAACAATGATAATGCCTGGGGCCTTGATGATATGAACGGGGACGTTTTTCAGTGGTGCCAGGATTGGTATGGAAGTTACCCAAGTGGTTCTTTGACCGATCCCAAAGGCCCATTTCAGGGATCCCTCCGGGTATTTCGCGGTGGCAGTAAAGACACCTCAGGCAGGTTTGTCCGATCTGCGGACCAAAACTGGTACGACACAAACCACCGTCACTTTGGCTTAGGCTTCCGCATCGTGATGGAAACCTTTCCGTAGGCCGGTCAGATCGGCGCCGGAGTCCTCCAGAGAATTTGAGTTCCCAGTTCCTGTTTTCGAAAGGACTGCGCACCATGCCATTTCCTTCCGCACTTCGAGAAAAGGTTCTTCTGTGGTGTGATCGTCGCTGCTGCCTATGTAAAAAGGGATGCGATGTGTTCATTGAGGTGCACCACATCGTACCCGAGAAGGATGGGGGAACCGACGAAGAGGACAATGCCATTCCTCTCTGTTTCGACTGCCACGCTAAAGTGAGTCATTACGATTCCACACAGCCAATCGGGACGAAGTTCAAACCAGAAGAACTGAAGAAACGGCGCGACCAAGTCTATGACGAGTGCACCAGGAATCTCGTCCCAGTCCTCCAATACCAAGTCCACGCAAATGGTCGCGTACTACCCATGGTCGGCTTCACGCTCATACACAAAGGAGGTCAGGCTCCGGCGGTTCAAGCGACGGTAAACCTCAAAATTTTCATAAATGGGGTAGGAATAGACTATCCGTACTATGGGCTCTACGGAGGCCAATATCGGTGGAACCTGAATCCTGGAGAGGGTGTGAATGGGCAGTTTATGCTCCCACCAGAGGCGATGGAGCATGGCGCGGACGTGCGAGTGGGAATTTACATCACGGTCTTCGATGTTTACGATCGGCCCCACAAACTCCTACCGGTTGCCTATGTGCTTATGGAGGATAGGGCAAATTGGTATCTTGACCCAATGGATCCAACTATGAGTGCGGCTCAAGGGAGACGCTGACCATATGGATTCCACCCAATATGAGGAGCGCTATGGCGACAGAGTCAAAGGACTTGGACGTGCTCAAGGCATTGGGTAGCGTTACCCTCAAAGATGTCTGGGACCACGTGAAATGGGGGGTGCTGATCTGGGCTGCATTGACTGGTCTGGAATTTGCCGTCGGCGCGATCATCCCGTTGAAAGAAGAAACGGCGGATTCTTGGATTAAGGCACAGGTCGGAGCGGTCCCAAAATGGCTTTGGTGGCCGATTGGGTGGGCAGTGGCAACATGGTTCATTCGCGGCAAACATATAAACTTCACCTTGCCGGCTTCGAAATTCCTTTGGGCCCTGTTATCTTTTCAGCTTTTCCTAATCGTCGCCTGCTGTCAGTTCCTGCCTCACATGGCAGCTCTGGCTGTCATCAATGCGGTAATGACCGCCATGGGGGTTCTCGGGTTCCTCATCGATTTAGGCGCCCAGAACTTGGCGGAACGAAAGACCAAAGCGTAGAGACCGGATTCACTGATGAGGCCGCGGGTTTCCCGGTGCGCCAGGGTTCACCGCCGGGCCGCAAGATGACCAGGTGGACAGCCTCACCCAGGCGCTGGAATACCTGCAGCAGCCCATGCCGGGGCAGGGGTTCTTTGATTGGCTGGAGGAGGGCCTGGCCAAGCAGGAAGCAGAGAACACCGAAAGATGGAACGTGGCAAAGCAGCCTTACAGGATCGAACTCTTAGCGCCCCTATTGTTTGGGCCGTCCCAGCGGGTTCCCCCGGGGGGGCGTGCGGCAGATCCTGATCGCCCTTGTGGATCTGCAGGTACCGATGGAATCAATGAAGGCGTGGCCGGGCCCCAGGGGGGCGGGAGTGATCGTGTCGGAATTATGTAACCTTAAAATATATCAAACCAAACAATATCAAGAATTAAAATTATACGATGAAATCTGCATCGTGGAAAGTATCATTGAAGCTCAATTCAAACCTTTGGGTAATCCTGGTTGAGGTCCAGTTCAATCGATGATGTATTTACTTAAATAAGAAGTCTTATGCTGGCTGTGTCGCCATGAGTGCAAAGTTGACCCACTGGCACGGCAAAAATTCCGTGTTACAGTTTTGGTGGAGGCGATGAAAAACTTCAGACCTCTTGTCCGGCTGATCATCAGCAAGGTGATCGAGGAGAAAATTCTTACCGAACATGGCGTGACTAAAGAACTCGCACGGGAGTTTTTTGAGATGTACCAAAAAGTTGCCATACCTCACCCAATCGAACCTGGGGACCAGGCTTGGGATCCTCCACGCTGGGTCATCGAGAGGTATTACAAAAAGGTCCTCTATCGGATGGCCTATGTTTTAAAAAATCCTCCGGGAAATGAAGCGATTCTTGTGACCATGCTTCCTGAGAAAAAAATTAAGTACTGAGTCTGGGGAGACAGCGATGAAACAGACCAAGACCTTTGGTGAACTTTGGGAGGAGGGCAAAGTTTCCGGTTGTGCCTCCATTTCTGATGATGATCTCCTCGCCCTGGCCGAAAGAACCGAGATTCAGCTTGCCAGGCATAAGCCTGGAAGCCTAATGGTTCGAAGAAGGGGCGGGCGCCCACGGAACGGAACGGACAGCCTACCAACTGCGCTTCGCTCAATTCGTACATTGGTCTCAATTTGGGAATTGGTAAGCAACGAAGCTGATGCCTTGGGCATTTCGACAAACGCATGGGTCGAAGAAGCTATGATAGAAAAAATCCAAAAATCTTATACGCTTAAAGCAAACCAATTTATTCATGATCAAGTTTTGATAATAGGAGGAAATCAGACTCCTATTTACACCACCAAAAATGAATTTGTTGAGGAAGACAAATTAATCTCCCTAGGTGTTTAAAATGGAAAACATTCTAAGATCTGAGCAACCAATCTCGCAATCATTGTTGGGTCACATCGGAATCGGTGCGATCCACTCAATTGGATTTGAGGCAAGGCGTGAACCGGCAATGGACAAGATTGGTACTACACCAACACAGGTCAATGTGACCACTCAAAACAACCTGCAGGTTGGCATCAGCCACTCTCCAAAGGCGATTATCGCAACTGTTTCTTTGAAAACACTTGGCATTTGGGATGATGAAACTCTTTTTTCGATTACCAACAATTACAGAGTTATTTATCCCTTAACCGATGTCGACACTCAAGAAGCGGGATTTCCAGAAAAAGCTATTGATTTCTGCGCACGAAGCACGCTAGTTCACGTTTGGCCATACTGGCGGGAGTTCCAATGCAGCGCAACATTAGGCCTCGGTATGCCTCCTCTGGTGGCGGGCCTCCTTCTCCCCACGGCACCGCCAGGACAGCAAGCTACAATCCTACAAGCGCAGAGTTCAATGGTTACCGGGAAAAAACCAGCCAGTGATGCTGGAAAACTCCTCAAGAAGAATACCTCAACAAATAAAGTAAAAGAAGTCGCGGCAAGCGATCTTTCTCAAGCAAAAAGACCAAAAAAGAAAACCAGGTAAAACTTTTCCATTTAGGATAGGCCACGGTGATCTCTGGCAACTCCTGAAGGTGGGCCTTGGGCGTCTCCCGGTCTCAGGCCCGTCTTTCCCGCCGGATCGGAATGTTGCTGCCACGGTCCGGTCAACAACGGAAGATGGGCCGGTCCCTGGGGTGCATGTGGCCCCTTGTGCTGCCCCTGACGGGGAGTTGGGCCCTCTGGCGGCGGTTCGGGTGAGTGAGAGCCGGACAGGTTCAATTGCCACCCTGGAAGGGGAATCCGCATTTTTGGCAGGTGAAAGTGCGCGGGTGAGCAAGCTTTTCGCCACACCGAGGGCAGATGCCCTTGCCGATGCAGTCCGGGCAATCCGAAAGCCTTGCCGTGGGGGAATGGTCAGCGACAACACCCTGCCCGTGGCAAGTCTTGCAGGGCGATTCCTTCCTTTCAGCATCCATGAACCTCCCCATGGGGTGGAATCAGCACTCCATTTTATCCCCGTGACCGGTTGCGACAGATGCTGGGCCCGAATGGCGAAGGCGAGGACGCCCCTCGCCATGTACCGGAGGCGTCCCGGGTTCGGCAGTTCCACCCTTGAACACCTGGAATCTACCCCTTCCAGGGGCAGGTTTTTACCATATTTTTCCTGTAAACAGACTAAGCCATTTGTTTTCAATTTTAATTCTGCCTGCGGGAGGCGTATTTTCCCGGGCAAGCGGCCAACTGCTCGGACGAGCACATCGAACTCCTGGTGAAGTTCCCGGCCCGGCCCGGGCTGTCCCTGCGGTTCTGCACCGACACCGTCGGCGAGGAGGGAATCGCCCACTATCCGCCGCTGCTGGAGCGGGACGCGAAAGGGTGGACCCTGCGCCGGCTGCAGGGTGCCGCCCGGCTGCGGGCCCGGGAGCGCAGGGTGGGGCCCTTCGCCGGCCAGGAGCTGGTCAAGCAGGTGGTCGACCTGGGCGGGGGGCAGGGCTGGAACTTCACCTGGGAGTGCCTGGGCCGGCCCCGGGATCCCCTGGCGCCCATGATGCTGCTGGAACTGCGGGCCTCGCCCGGCCGGCGGGCCAGGGCCGCCCCGGGCCCGATCCAGGCCGGGGAGGAGACCTTCCGGATGTGGGACGCGGTCCTGGGTTCCCTGCGCCGGCGCGATTTTTTTTTAAGATCTTTGAGACTTCCGGACGCTTTCCGGTCATCCTGATCCATGTGGGACGCCCTCGGGCGGCCTTCACGCCTAGCCACCTTATTGCTTTGACGACCTGCGTCTGGGGGAATGTCATAAGCCTCAAACACCCCAGACGTCATCGCAGGATCCAGTCATGGCACAGCAAGGCATCGTCAAGTGGTTCAACGCCGAGAAGGGGTACGGATTCATCACCCCCGATGGCGGCGGGCCTGACCTCTTCGTCCACCATACGGCCATCCAGGGCAGCGGCTTCCGCACCCTGGACGAGAACCAGCGGGTGTCGTTCGAAACCGGCCAGGGCCAGAAAGGCCCCCAGGCCACCAACGTCACCAAGATCTGAACGGGTAGGACCCTTCAGCCGGCGGGCGGCCATGGCCGCCCGCCGGCGTGTTCAGGCGTCCACGGCCATCCGGTACCGGCGCCCCACCCAGGTGCCGGCCAGGGGGCGTTCCAGGCTCCGGTCGCGGAGGTCCTGGAGGCTGTACAGGGAGAGGTCCAGCACCGGGGTGGTTCCGGTGAGGGTGCCGTCGTCCAGGCGGGCCTGGATCTGGTCCTTGGGAATGGGGACCAACCGGCCGTCCAGGCGGACCAGGATGTTGGCGCCCGGGTCCACCAGGGCCAACCCCAGGCTTTCCACCAGGCGGTGGACCCGGCGCAGCATGCCGTCGATGGCGCAGCCGGACGGCTGGGCGGCCAGGGTGGGCTCCGCCACCGCCAGGAGCTGGGGCTCCAGCAGGACCCCGGCGCCCTGGTAGGCCTGCCCCTTGTGGCGCCAGTGGGTGATGATCTCCTGGAGCCCCTGGCGCAGGCGGGCTTCGACGTCCGGGTCGGGCGGGGTCCGGAGGGCCAGGAGCCAGAGCCGGGAATGGGGAGGAAGGGTGCTCAGGGACATGGCGAACCTCGTCATCTTCTTATAATGAGATTGGATCCGGTTTGCAACATCTTCGATCGTGATCCACCCTCCGGATCCAAGGTCCGGCGGGATTCGCCGGCGGAAAAAAACGGCGGTCGACCGCTTGTTCCGTAGGATTAAAGATTTATATTTTTTTCATCCACCTTTGGGTGCCGAGGGCCCCGGGACGGGGCCGGAAGGGTTTGGGTTGCGATGGTCGGAGTGATCGGCGGATTCCTCGTGTCCTATGTCTTTCCCCTGGCCGGACTGGCCTTGCTGCTGCTGGGGGCCTGGTCCGCCTGGCAGGCCTGGAGCCCCGGGGCCTGGCCGGACAAGACCCGCCCCACCGTCTCGGTCCGGGTCTCCACGCTCATCCTGGGGGAGATGGCCGGTTGGCTGCTCAACGTCATCGCCCTGCCCCGGGACGCCCAGCACATCATCCTGGGCTTTCCCATGCCGGTGATGACCCTGGTCCGGGATGGCGGGCTCGCCCCCGGCACTTCGGCCTCCCCCTCCTGCGCCCTGCTGAACCTGGTCATCGGCATCGGCCTGGCCCACGCGGCCCTGTGCGCCCTGTGGCCCCGGCTGGTCCATCGGAGCCAGCGGGCCCGGCGCAAGCTGCGGGTGGACCGGCCGGTGCACCACCCGCTCCAGGGCCGGGGCTCGGGCAAACGCCCGGTCCAGGTTCACGCCCGGGCGGCCTTGCGCCCGCTTCCTCCGGCTGCGGAGAGGCCGGCGGGACGGGGCCGGGAGGACCTGCGCCAGGCCCTGCGGGGCGAACTGGCGGATTCGGAACTGTCCCGGCCCGGGACGGACGCCTAGGAGGAGGAATCGTGCCTCGCTCGAAGATCCTGCGGTCCCTGGCCGCCCTGGTCCTGGGGGGGAGCCTCGGGTTGGCCAATCCCCCCGTGCGGCCGCCCCTGCAGCCCCACGACTGGCCGGTCAAGCCGAACCCGCCCAACCCCAAGCCCGCCCAGCCCGGGGGGCTCCCCGGAGGGCGGCACCGGCACCACGCGAAGACCGACTCGCACTACTACCACCACCACCCTCACCCTCACGGGCACGTGGCGGGACGCTAGACTTCATGTCCGGGCTCCGCCCGGGCATGAAGTGGGGGTATGGGGGGACGCAGAGCGAGCAAAGCGAGCGGGCGGTCCCCCCATGGAATATCAGATACGCCCCATCGTCCTCCCGGCGCAGCGCAGGTCCTGGCAGGCGCGCACCACCCGGTCGGCCATGCTCTGCTCGGCCTTCTTCAGGTACGACCGGGGGTCGTAGGCCTTCTTGTTGCCCACTTCGCCGTCCACCTTGAGCACGCCGTCGTAGTTCTTGAAGAAGTGGTCGGCGATGGCACGGCTGAAGGCGTACTGGGTGTCGGTGTCCACGTTCATCTTGATCACGCCGTAGTCCACGGTGGCGTGGATCTCCTCCAGGCTCGAACCCGAGCCGCCGTGGAACACCAGCAGGGCGGTCTCGCCCTTGCAGGCGGCGCGGATGGCCTCCTGGCCGTGCTTGAGGATCTCCGGCTTCAGGACCACGTTGCCGGGCTTGTAGACCCCGTGCACGTTGCCGAAGGTGGCGGCCAGCAGGTAGCGGCCCAGGGGGGCCAGGGCCTGGTGTACGGCCACCATGTCCTCGGGGGTGGTGTACAGCTTCTCCTTGCCCACCCGGCTGGTGTCGTGGCCGTCCTCCTCGCCGCCCACCACGCCGATCTCCACCTCCAGCACCAGCTCGCTGGCGGCGCAGCGCCTGAGCAGGTCGGTGGAGCGGGCGATGTTCTCCTTCAGGGGCAGCTCCGAGCCGTCGAACATGTGGACGTTGTACAGGTTGGGCAGACCCGCCTGGCGCCGGCGCTCGGTCTCCTCGATGAGGGGGAGGACGAAGGTGTCCAGGTACTTGGGCTGGCAGTGGTCGGTGTGCAGGGCGACGTTGACGTCATAGTTGGCGGCCATCTGGTGCACGAACTGGGCCAGGGCGATGGCGCCCTGGGCCATGCTCTTGACCCCCAGCCCGGAGAGGAACTCGGCCCCCCCGGTGGACACCTGGATGATGCCGTCGGCCTGGGCGGTCTTGAGGCCCTGCAGGACTGCGTTGGCGGTTTCGGTGGAGGTGACGTTGAAGGCCGGGTAGGCGTACTGCTCCCGCTTGGCCCGCTCCAGCATCTTTGCGTATTGGTGGGGGTTCACGACCGGCATGGGATGTCCTCTCGGGGGTTGGCACCTTTCAAAGTACCAACACCCCGCCCGCGTTGCCAGCCTAGTTGGATTCCTTGCCCTCCACCTTGGCCGGGGCGGGCAGCTCGCGCACGGTGAAATCGATCAGGCCGGACATGCCGCCGACCATGTCCATACGCGGCAACCCGGTCACCGGGTCCAGGGGCGGAGCGAACTGTTCGAAGAACCGCCACCGCCGTCCCTGGCGGTTGGAGGCGCCCGTGCTGAGCAGGTACAGGGCCCGGCACAGGGGTCCGGCGTTGATGTACGGGCTGCCCTTCCACATGGCGTCGAAGTTGTATTCCGTCAAGGCCGGCTGGGCCAGGCTGCGCAGGACCTTGGTGGTGCCGTCCCGGAGATGGTCGCGCATCTCCCAGGCGGTGCCCTTGTCCCCGATGCGGTCCACCGCCAGTCCGGACTTGGAGTTCCCTCCGCCGAAGGCCTTCCAGGTGTCGGCCATCTGCCCGAAGAAGTCGCAGGTGCCTTCGTTCAGTCCCCCCATCTCGCCGTCGTTGACCCATTTGGAGGTGGTCTCGATGACCCCGTGGGTGAACTCGTGGACGATGGTGGCGACCTTGACGTTGGGCCAGTTCACGTTCGCGGGGCCCACCTCGATGATCCCGTTTCCTTTGTACTCGTTGGCATCATTCACGTTGAACGCATGGACGACGATCCGGACGGCGCTGCCCTTGCCGTCGCAGCCGTTGCGCTTGAGCACCTGGTCGTAGAAGTCCCAGGCGACCTGCAGGCCGTACGCGGCGTCGGCGGCGGCGGTGCGCGCGGTCCTGGACCCGCGCTCGGTATGGAGGGTCTCCAGCTGGGAATCCCCGAACACGTCGTCCGGGCTGGTGACCAGTTCGGGTTGCCGCAGATGGTCTTCGAGCCGGATCGGATCGACCCAGCCCGGAGGGGGCGCCTCCCACATGCCGAGGCCCGATTCAGGCCGGTAGAACCAGCCCTGGTCCTCCACCCGGTTCCCGCCTTGTCCGCGGGTCTGGTCCACCAGGGCATAGCCCTTGCCGTCGTCCAGCTTGGTGACGTCCAGCTCCGCGTCCCCGCTGTAGAGGGTGCGGCCCTTGCCCTTGGCCGGCGGGCCCAGGCCCTCGGCCACGGGCAGCGCGCGCAGGACCCTGCCGGCGTGGGCGTCCACCACGAACTGCCAGGCCTCCCGTCCCGGCTCCTCCTGGGTGCGGATCCGGTAGGCCAGCACATAGCCCACCACGTGGACCGGGAACTCGGCGGCGTTCATGGGCGCGTCCTTGCCGGGGGGCGTCATGATCAGCGGCTCCAGCACCGGGAACAGGATCAGCTCCGAGGCGGCGATGGCCGGGGGACGGGCCTCGGCGCCCAGGCGCCGGCCCAGGATCTGCTCCACCGCGCCCAGGTCCAGGCCGGGTTCCAGGCTGCCGTGGACCGGAGGCAGCTTCGGCACGTCGCCGCTGCCCATGGCCAGCCCCGGGGACGGGGTGGGCGCCTGGCGGTGGGTGCCCCGGTGGTGGGTGATCATGATCGAGCCTTCCAGCTGCAGGCCCTTGAACCAGCCCTGCCACTGGGTGTGGGTCCAGCCCTGGGGGTCGATGTTCTCCTCCGCCGGCTTCCAGGCATGGTCCGGGCCCAGGTCGGGCAGTTCCGGGGCGGGCGCGGCCGTTCTGGAGGTTCCCCCTCCATGGTCCTTGCCGCCCGCGGCGGGGCGGCCGGAAGCCCCGGCGTGGCCGTGGGAGCCTCCGGGGTGGGCGCGGAGGGTGGCCGTGGAGGCCAGGACCTGCGCCTCCAGGGAGGCCACCAGCAGCAGGAACAGTCTTCGCGTGAGGCTGCTGGAGGAGCCGCCCGGGGCGGATGGGGGGGCGACAGGCTTCCGGGTCGACATGGCCACCTCCGCGCGAGGGCGCGGAATGATCCAATGATAAATTTTTTATTAAATGGGTCAAGGTTGATATAAGCACCGTTTTTTCATATAATTACAGACTCAAGCCCGGTCCCGGCCCCTTCCGGCCGGGGCAGCCCGGAAGGTATCATGGTGGAAATTTTCAAGGGGGTTCCGCCATGAGCACCGCCCGGGTGAAAGAGATCCTTTCCTGGTACGGTTCGGACAATCCTGGGGTGAAGGCCAACCTGGCCCGGCTGATGAACACCGGGAGGCTGGCGGGCACCGGCAAGTTCGTGATCCTGCCGGTGGACCAGGGGTTCGAGCACGGTCCGGCCCGCAGCTTCGCCCCCAACCCTCCGGGCTACGACCCGCGCTACCACGTGCAGTTGGCCATCGAGGCGGGGTGCAACGCCTACGCGGCGCCCCTGGGGTTCCTGGAGGCGGTGGCGGGGGACTTCGCCGGGGACATCCCGCTGATCCTCAAGCTCAACAACAGCGACAGCCTGACCAAGGGCATCGAGCCCTGCTCGGCGGTCACCGGGTCGGTGGAGGACGCCCTGCGCCTGGGCTGCGCGGCCATCGGCTACACCATCTACCCCGGCAGCGGCGCCCGCAACGAGCAGTACGAGGCCCTCTCCGGGCTGATCCTGGAGGCCAAGGAAGTGGGCCTGCCCACGGTGGTGTGGGCCTATCCCCGGGGCGCGGGCCTGAGCAAGGAGGGGGAGACCGCCGTGGACGTGGTGGCCTACGCCGCCCAGGTCGCCTGCCAGCTGGGCGCCCACGTGGTCAAGGTGAAGCCGCCCAAGAACTTCGTGGAGCAGGCGGAGGCCAAGAAGGCCTACGAAAAGTACCAGATCCCCATCGGCACCCTGAAGGAGCGCATCCAGCACGTGGTGCAGAGCGCCTTCAACGGCCGGCGGATCGTGATCTTCTCCGGGGGCGAGGCCAAGGGCACCGAGGACCTGCTGGCCGAGGTGGCCGAGATCGCCGCCGGCGGCGGGTTCGGCAGCATCATGGGGCGCAACGCCTTCCAGCGACCGAAGGCGGAGGCCGTCCAGCTGCTGCGCAAGGTGATGGACATCCACGCCAAGGCCCAGGCATAGCTACGGCAGCGGCGCCGGCGCCCGCAGGTAGCGCTGCAGGGCGGTCATCAGCCACCACCCGTCGGTGGGGGCGGTGCCGCCGTCGGGGCGGGCCCGGGTGCTGGCACCCACGCCGTCACCGAACATGACGTTGACCACCCCGGCGACCCCGGCGGAGGCCAAGTGGGGCGCCCAGGTGAGGACGCCGTCCTGGTTGAGCAACCCGTTGTCCCCGGCCTGGTTCCGGGCGAAGTAGCCCAGGCGCAGGTTGCTGCCGGGGTTGAAGGTGTCGGTGGTGCCGCTGCGGGCCACGGCGCCGTTGTAGGGGTTGACCCCGTCGGTGGTCTGGAACGCCAGGTTCCAGTTGGTGAAGGTCTGGGCAGAGAGGTTGCGGACGGCCAGCTGGCCGCCGTAGCCGCCGGACCAGGCGCTCAGGCGGGTGAAGGTCACCGCCACCGGTGGGCCCAGGACGGCGGGGGCCGGGCAGCCGGTCGTCCCGGCCGGCGCGGGGACGGCCAGGACCCCCAGGGCGAACGCAGTGCGGATCCAGGGGGCCAAGGTTCTCATGGCGGGACTCCAGGGCGAACGGCCAGCCGAAAGGCACGACCGGCGCGGGTTTGCAAAAAAGCTGGCATAAGGGTGGGTTGGAAATTTCAACCGGCAAGTCCCATCCAGACGAAGGCCGTGGCCCCCGCCCCCGCCGGATGCTTCCGGCTCAACGGATCACATCACCGCGTCCGCCCCGCCGTCGATGGGGATCACCGCCCCGGTGGTCCAGCGGCTGCCGTCCCCCAGCAGGTGCGCCGCCAGTTCGGCGATCTCCTCCTCCCGGCCCAGACGGCCCAGGGGGTTGACCCGGGACAGGGCGGCCAGGGCGGCCGCGGGATCCCCGCCGGCCCCGGCCATACGGGAATCCACCATGGCCGTGTGCACCGGCCCGGGGGCGATGGCGTTGCAGCGGATGCCACGGGGGGCCCATTCCAGGGCCAGCACCCGGGCCAGCATGTGCAGGCCGGCCTTGGCCACCGAATAGGCGGCGGAGTCGGGGATGGCGCGCAGCCCGATGTTGGAGCCCACCAGCACCACGCTGGCGCCGGGGCGCAGGCGCGGGCCCAGGTGGTGGCACAGCAGCCAGGGGCCGCGCAGGTTGGCCGCGATCATGCGGTCGAAGGTCGCCAAAGGGCTGCCTTCCACGCTGCCGGTGAGGAGCTCCCCGGCGCACAGCAGCATCCCGTCCAGGTCCGGACAGGTGCGGGCGAAGGCGGCCACGGCGGCGTCGTCGGCGTGGTCCAGGACCACGGCCTGGGCATCCGGCAGGGTCTCCCGCAGGGACCCCGGGCGTCGGCCCGCCAGCATCAGCGCGGCCCCCAGGGCGTGGAGCCGCCGGGCCGAGGCCCGGCCGATTCCCGAGCCGGCTCCCGAGATCAGCAGGATCTTGCCGGCCAGGGAGCCGGTCATGGTCTCTCCGGCCTTTGGGCCGGTCATGGCCGCGGCCCGGTCCGGAGCGCGGGCGCCACCACCCCGCCGGAGATGGCCCAGGTGAGGGCCTCGTCGGGGCCAACCTGCATGGGCTTGACCTTGGCCGGGTCCAGCATCACCACGTAGCCGGAGGTGGGGTTGGGCGACGTGGGGATGTAGACGGCGATGAAGCCCTCGGTCTCCGGCAGGCTGGTCCAGGCGCAGTTGCGGTGGGCCACGAAGCCCAGGGTGTAGGAGTCCTGGTGGGGCCACTCCACCAGGACCACCTCCTTGAAGCTGCCCCCCTTGCCGCTCTGGATCGCGTTCATGAGCTGCTTGGTGGCCCCGTAGATGCCCTTGACCACCGGGATGTACATCACCAGTTCGTCCAGCCAGGCGAGGAGCTGGACGCCGATGAAGTTGCCCACCAGCAGCCCCACCAGGAACAGCAGCAACAGGGTGGCCAGGGCGGAGGCGAGGGCCAGTTCCCAGTACGGCGGGTTGGGCAGGCCCACCGTCCGGGACAGCAAGGTGGTGGGCCCTTCGAAGATGTTCACCAGGGCGTCGAAGATGGCCTTGAGGATCCAGAAGGTGACGGCGGCGGGAAGCAGCGTGAAGAATCCGGCCACGAGATACCTGCGGATCATGGTTGCCTCCAAAGGCGGCCCGGCGCGGGCGGCGGGCGGATCAGCGCGGTTCCCCCGCCGGGGCGGACACCGGTGGTCCGCCATCGCGGTGGCCGGACCCGGCCGGGTCGGCCGCGGGCGGCCTGGCTTCCGTGGTCCGGCTCTCCGTGGTCCGGCTCTCCGTGGTCCGGCTCTCCGTGGTCCGGCTCTGCGTGGTCCGGCTCTCCGTGGTCCGGATCCGGGTCAGGCGGCCCTGGCCGGTCAGGATGCTGTTGCCCAGCTGTTTCCAGAAGGTGCGGAAATAGGAGACGGCGCTCCACACCGACAGGATCATCGCGATCCAGAGGAGGATGACGCCCATGCCCCAGAAGAAGCTGAACGGCCTGGGCAGCCGGATGAAGAACCGGAAGATCTCGATCTGGGTCCACTGGTAGAGCCACACGTCCAGCTTGGGCCCCAGGATCAGGCAGGAGATGGCGGCGATCTGGGCCCCCAGCTTCCACTTGCCCAGCTTCTCGGCGGCGATGGTGATGCCCTCCTCGCTGGCGATGCCTCGCAGCCCGGTGATGGCCATCTCCCGGCCGAGGATGATGAAGGTCATCCAGGCGGGAGCCAGGTCCAGTTCCACCAGGGAGATGAGGGCGCCGCTGATGAGCAGCTTGTCGGCCAGCGGATCCAGCAGCTTGCCCAGGGTGGTGACCTGCTCCAGGCGCCGGGCCAGATAGCCGTCCAGGAGGTCGGTGATGCCGGCCGCCCAGAACACCAGCACGCCGATGATCTCGTGATTGCTCACCCGGGTCAGGAGCACCACGACCAGGATGGGCACCATTAGGATCCGTGCGAGGGTCAAATAGTTGGGAAGATTCATCGGCAGGCTTGGGCAGGAGGACCGGGGAGTCCGGGTGGCTGGTTCCAGGATAGCGGCTCCGGCCCCAGGGGCCGCAGCAAACTCAGAGGATCGTCAGCCTGCCCCGTCCCGCCAGGCGCTGCCACTGGGAGTCCTCCATGATCTCGAAGGGGGACGGGGCCAGGGCGAACAGCTGGCCCTCCCGGGAGATCCGGACCCCGGTGCCCCGGGCCTGGAGCTGTTCCAGCACCGCCAGCGCCTGGGGGTCCTGCAGCAGTTCCAGGCCCCCGAGGGCCAGCCCCACCCAGGGCACCCCCGGGTCCAGCTCCCGGAGCAGGCCCACCAGGAGCCGCCGGCCCATGTCCTCATCCCCGGACCCCAGGCGGGAACGGGTGACGAGGACCGGGGGAGGGCCCAGGACCGCCTCGCCCGGGTCGGCGGCGGGCCGGACCGGCGCGGCCGGTCCAGGCTGGCCGCCCGCCTCCCGGGGCGCTCCCTTCCCGGCCACCTCCAGGCGCCAGACGGTCCCGTCCTGGCTCAGGATCCCCGGCCGCCCGAGCCGCTCCAGCAGGCGCTGGACATTGTGGCGGAGCATGCGGTCGCCGCCGAGGAGGATCCGCAGGGGCAGGGTGGGGCGCTCCTCCACGGCCCGGCCGACCTCCCGCAGAGCTTCGGAGACCGTGACATCGAACAGCTCCAGCGTCAGGATATCCATGAATGGAGTCTAGAACCTTTGGATCTTCCGGCCGCGGAAAGCTTCAAGCGATGGCTGGCCCAGGCCGCCCGGGACCAGGGCTTCGCCCGGGTGGGATTCGCGTCCTGCGAACCGTTCCATGGGGAGCGGGCCCGGCTGGAAGCCTGGTTCGCCGAAGGCCGCGCGGCCCGGCTGCCCTACCTCGAGCCCGAGGCCATGCTGGACCCGGCCCGGGTGCTGCCCGGGGCGGCCACCGCGCTGGTGGGCTTCTTCCCCTACGCCCGCCCCGAAGCCGTCCCGGGGCAGGCCCCGGACTCCCTCAAGCTCAGCCGCTACCTCTGGGGCCCCGACTACCACCAGGTGCTCAAGGCCCGCCTGGGAAGGGTGCTGGTCCAGGCCCAGGAGCGCCTGCCAGGGCTCCGGGGGCGGGCCTGCGTGGACACCGCCCCGCTCCTGGAGCGCCAGCTGGCGGTGCGGGCCGGGCTGGGCTGGCAGGGCAAGCACACCCTGCTGATCGCGGGGAAGGAAGGCTCCTGGGGCTTCCTGGGGGTGCTCCTGCTGGACCTGGCGCTGCCTCCTGACCGGCCCTTCGTCGCCGACCACTGCGGGACCTGCACCCGGTGCCTGGAGGCCTGTCCGACCGGCGCCCTGGCCCCGTTCCGGCTGGACCCCAACCTCTGCCTGACCACCTGGACCGTGGAGACCGAGGCGGAGCCGCCCCGGGCGGTCCTGCGCGCGCTGGAGGAGACCGGCTGGGCGGCGGGGTGCGACCGCTGCCAGGAGGTCTGCCCCTGGAACCGGGCCCCGCTCTGGGGCGACCTGGGGCTCTGGGGCGGCCCCAGCCCCCTGCACACCCAGCCCCGGGCCCTGGCCCGGATGGGGGTGGCCCGCTGGCAGGCCCTCACCCGGGGCACCGCCCTGCGCCGGGTCCGCCACCGGCACTGGCTGGCGACCCTGGGGAGAATCCTGGGTTCCAATTGAACGCGCTTCCGGGCACCATCAAATCTTTGTGATTAAAGGTTCGGCAATTTCCTATACCGTGGCTTCCAAGGGTTGAACCGGGAGAGCACCTCAATGGCCATCAAGAATTTCACCGTCCAGGACGCCCTCGAGATGTACGGCGTCAACGAATGGGGCTACGGCTTCTTCGGGGTGAACAGTAAAGGTCATCTGGAAGTGCATCCGACCCAGGACGAGAACCTGACCTGCGACGTCTACGAGATCATCCAGCACCTGCGCAAGAAGGGCGCGGACACGCCCCTCATCCTGCGCTTCCCCCAGATCCTCACCACCCGGGTCACGGAGATCAACGAGGCCTTCCAGAAGGCCATCCGGGAGTACGAATTCGAGGGCGGCTACCAGGGCGTGTACCCGGTCAAGTGCAACCAGATCAAGGAGGTGGTCGACCAGGTGGTGAAGTCCGGCTACAAGTACCGCTATGGCCTGGAAGCCGGCTCCAAGCCTGAGCTGATCATCGCCCTGTCCATGAACCTGCACCCGGACGCCTTCATCCTGTGCAACGGGTACAAGGACGAGACCTTCATCATGATGGCCCTCCTCGCCCGCAAGGCCGGGCGCAAGGTGCTGATCACCGTCGAGAAGATGACCGAACTCGCGCTCATCCTCAAGGTCGCCAAGGACCTGAAGGTCGAGCCTCTGCTGGGCCTGCGCTTCAAGCTCAACGCCCTGGGCAGCGGCAAGTGGGAGAGCTCGGCCGGGGACCACTCCAAGTTCGGGCTCAACACCCAGGAGCTGCTGGAGGCGGTGGAGACCCTGGAGCGCCGCGGGCTGGTGGACTCCCTGCAGGAGCTGCATTTCCACATCGGCAGCCAGATCACCGACATCCGCCGGGTGAAGACCGCCATGAAGGAGGCCACCCGGATGTACGCCAAGCTGGTGAAGCGGGGCGTGCCCCTGAAGTACCTGAACGTGGGCGGCGGGCTCGGGGTGGACTACGACGGGTCCCGCACCACCTTCAGCTCCTCCATGAACTACACGGTCGAGGAGTATGCCTCGGACGTGGTGTACACCACCAAGGACGTGTGCACCCAGGAGCAGGTCCCGGTGCCCACCCTGCTGAGCGAGTCGGGCCGGGCCGTCACCGCGTACCACGAGGTGGTGGTGGTGGACATCATCGGGCTGATCGACACCACCCACACCAAGTACCGGGTGGAGCTCACCGGCGCCGAGCCCCAGGTGCTCAAGGAGCTGGCCTACACCCGGGACAACATGACGGTGAAGAACTTCGCCGAGATGTACCACGACGCCATCACCCAGAAGGACGAGCTGATCACCCTGTTCAACCTGGGCTACCTGTCCCTGGACGACCGGGCCAAGGGCGAGATCCTGTTCTGGGAGGTGTGCCGCAAGCTCTCGAGGATCTTCAGCTACAAGAGCCTCAAGTACATCCCCGAGGAGTTCCAGGACCTGAGCAAGTCCCTGGCCGACAAGCTGATCGCCAACTTCAGCGTGTTCCAGACCGTGCCCGACCACTGGGCCCTGGACCAGCTGTTCCCGGTGATGCCCATCCACCGGCTCAAGGAGCGGCCCACCCTGGCCGCCACCCTGTGCGACATCACTTGCGACAGCGATGGCAAGGTGGACAAGTTCATCGACCTCAAGGACGTGAAGGACGATCTCGCCCTGCACGAGCCCCGCTCGGGCGAGCCCTACTACCTGGCGATCTTCCTCACCGGGGCCTACCAGGACATCCTGGGCATGCGCCACAACCTGTTCGGCGCCCCCACCGAGGCCCACGTGGTGGTCAACGACGACGAGGATTTCAAGATCCAGCAGATCATCCCCGGGCAGAACATGGACGACGTGCTGAGGAGCGTCCACTGGGACCCCAACGAACTGGTGGAGGGCCCCACCCGGCGCCGGCGGAACGTCCGGGCCGACGCTGCCGAGGCCCTGAAGGCGCTGCTCACCGAGCTGCGGGGGATGCCCACGTACCTCGACAGCAAGACGTCCGGCTAGCGTGGTTTGATCGTATTGGCGGAACCGTCTCGACCCACTCGTTCCCGGCTTGTCGCGCCTAGCAGCCGAGTGTAGCTTGCTGGCATCACCCGCCTAAAGAACAATGACGCTGAGGACGCAGAGCACTTCGCCGAGATGGTCAATCCGGATGGTTGGAGTGGGTCGGGGTAGTGCCGCTGTTACGATCTGCCCAAACTAGGTTGTGCCGACCGCCGGGGTGGTTTGCCGGAACAACCGGTAGGCCAGCATCAGGTTCAGCACCCCCGCGCTGAGGCCGGCCAGGCTCAGGAGGAAGGCCAGGGACACCAGGCTGGCGGCCGGGTTGACCCAGAACATGAGCATGACCCCGAGCCCGAGCAGGACCAGGACCACGCCGTTCATGGCCATCATCCAGGTCTCGTGGATCTCCCGGCGCAGCCGGGTGGAGGCGGCGATCAGCGCCACGCCGCCGCTGATGGCCCAGACGGAGACGGTCGCCCACAGCAACAGGGTCAGGCCCAGGGTGGCCCAGTGGGGCGCCACCAGCATCACCAGCCCGGCGGCGATGCCCAGCATCCCGCCGGCCACCAGCCCGCCCCAGCGGCGGCCCTTGCGGGCCTGGTTGATGCCCGAGACCAGGTGGAAGGTGCCGTCCACCACCGCGAAGGCGCCGAAGAGCACGGTCAGGGCCTGGACCGTGACCACGGGCACCAGCATGGCCAGGCAGCCGAAGCCGAGGGCGGCCAGGCCCCGCAAGGCGAACAGCCACCAGTTGGGCCCCAGGGTGCAGGGGTCGCCGGGGTGGGCGGTGATCTTGATTCTGGGTTCCATGGCGCACCTCGCTGCCGATTCAGTTGCGCCTTCGCGGATGAAGGTTCCCCCTCACTCCCAGTCCCGGCCCGACCGCGCCTGCTTGCGGGCCCCGGCGCGCTTCTTGGCGGTCACCCGGCGTTCCTGGCTGCCCCGGGTCGGGCGGGTGGGCCGGCGCGGGACCGGGGCACTCAGCGCCGCCCGCACCGCCCGGGCCACCTTCTCCCGGGCATCCTCCAGGTTCGCCCCCTGGTCCCGGGTCAGGGAGCTGGTGAGGACCCAGCGGCCGTCCGCGTCGGTCTGGTTGCGCACGCGCAGCCGGAGCCGCTCCAGGGCCCCTTCATCCAGGCCTTCGATCAGGGCCAGGTCCACCCGCAGTTCCACCTTGGAGGCGACCTTGTTCACGTTCTGTCCGCCCGGGCCCCCGGCCCGGACCGCCTTCATCTGCAGGGCGGCGGAGGGGACCCGCACGGTGTCGGTGATGAGGATGGGCTCGAGCATCAACCCTCTTGCTCAGGGCATGATCTCGAAGATCTTCTCGAACTGCACGATCTCCAGCAGCCGGCGCACCGAGGACGAGGGCCGCTTCAGGGCCAGGGCCATCTGGCGGGTCTCGGCGGTCTCCCGCAGCAGCAGGATCATCCCCAGGGAACTGGCGTCCATGTAGCTCACCCCCTCCATGTCCAGCACCAGGCGGCGCACCTTCGGGGCATCCAGCAGGCTCTGGGTGCAGGACTTGAAGGCCGGGTGGGTCTCGAAGGTGAATCGGCCCTCAAGCTTGACCAAGCCGGTCTGGTCCTCGATCTGGCTGGTGAACTTCATGAAACCCTCCGGGGGGGGCTGGGCTGAGGGGGTGGCCGGGCACTATCAAATCATAACCAGCGTAGCCGCCGATGGTCTCCAAGAAACCTGGGATGATGGAGTCATGATCCGGATGGCGCTCTTTTTTTCGGGAACCGGGGGCAACGCCCTGAACCTGCTCCAGGCCTGCCGAGAAGGGCGGGTGCCGGCCCAGGTGGCGGCGGCGGTGGCATCTACCCCCAGGGCGGGCGGGATCCCGCGCCTGGAGGCGGCCGGGGTCCCGGTGGCGGTGGTGGCGCGTCCGGCCTACCCGGACGACGCGGCCTTCTCCGAGGCCTGCTACCGGTGCGCCGAGGCGGCCGGGGCAGAGCTCATCGCCCTGTGCGGGTGGCTGAAGAAGCTGGCGGTGCCGCCCCGGTGGGAAGGGCGGATCCTCAACATCCATCCCGCCCTGCTCCCGGCCTTCGGCGGCCCCGGGATGTGGGGCATGCACGTGCACCGGGCCGTGCTGGCCGCCGGGGCGGCGGAGTCCGGGTGCACGGTGCACCTGGTGGACAGCCTCTACGACCACGGCCGGATCCTGGCCCAGGCCCGGGTGCCGGTGCTGGCTTCGGACACCCCCGAAGGCCTGCAGCAGCGGGTCTACGCCCAGGAGATGCGGCTGTACCCCCAGGCCCTGGCCGACTACCTGGCGACCCTTCCGCGGTAGGCTGGCGCCATGACGATCATCCACAAGGAGTGCAAATGTCGAGGTTGCGGGTAGCCGTCGCGGGAGTCGGCAGTCTGGGGCAGCACCACGCGCGCATCGCGGCGGGTTCGGAGGCCGTGGAGCTGGTGGCGGTGGTGGACCCCGCCGAGGCGCGCGGACGGGAGATCGCCGCCCGGTTCGGCACCGGATGGGCCCCGGCCCTGGGCGAGGTCCTGGACCGGGTGGACGCGGTGCAGATCGCGGCCCCCACCGGCTGCCACCACGCCCTGGGCCTGGAGGTGCTGCGGGCCGGCAAGCACGTGCTCATGGAGAAGCCCCTGGCCGCCGACCTGGACGAGGGCAGGGCGCTGCTGGAGGCCCTGGACGCGGCCCGGACGGCCCGGCCGGGGCTGGTGGCGGCGACGGGCCACCTGGAACGCTTCAACCCCGCGGTGACCGCCCTGCGGGCCAAGGGCATCCGGCCCCACTTCGCCGAGGCCGTGCGGGTCTCGCCCTTCCCCATGCGCTCCCTGGAAGTGGACGTGGTCATGGACGTGATGATCCACGACCTGGACCTGCTCCTGGCCCTGATCGGGCGCCGGGTGGTCTCGGTGGAGGCGGTGGGGGTGCCCATCCTCACCCCGTACGCCGACCTGGTGAACGCCCGCCTCAAGTTCGAAGGCGGCGCCTTCGCCACCGTCACCGCCAGCCGGGTGGCCCGCAAGAAGGAGCGGGTGCTGCGGGCGTTCGGCGCCAACGCCTACGCCAGCCTCGACTTCGCCGCCCAGAAGCTGGAGGTGCTGCGCCTGGTCAAGGGCCCCGCGGGCCCCGAGGTGCAGCAGGAGGTGGTGGAGATCGTGGAGGGGGAGCCCCTGAAGCTGGAGCTGGAGGCCTTCTACCAGGCCTGCCTGGGCCTGGGCCAGGACCTGGTGCCCTGGCAGGACGCCTTCGCCGCCATGGAGGTGGCCCACCTGGTCCAGGCCTCCGTGGCGGAGAGCCTGGCCAACCTGGTGGTCCAGCCGTGAGGACGGACCCCGTGAGGACGGACCCCTGATGTTCTTCGACCTCGCCTCCCTGGCCAAGCCGCTGGCGACCGCTCCCCTGGCCCTGGAGCGGCTGGACCTGGACCGGGACCGGCGGGTGCAGCTGGGCTTCCTCGGGCGGGCGGAGCCCCTGACGGTGCGCCAGCTCCTGTCCCACTCGGCTGGGCTGCCGCCCTGGCTCCCGTACACCGGCGAACCCCTGGCCGGGCAGCTGGCCCGGGGCTTCCCGGCCGGCGCGCATCCCGGGCTGGTGCGGGCGGCGGTGGGGTCGAGCTGCTATTCCGACCTGGGCTACCGGCTGCTGGCCGAGCTGCTGGAGCTGGAGACCGGGCGCCCGTTCATGGACCTGGGGGCGGAGCGCTCCGGGCTGGAGCCGGCCCCCTGGGTCCAGGCGCCCCCGTTCGCGCCCCAGGGGGCCGATGCCGACATGTGGCGGGCGGCCGAGCCGGACCTGCCCTTTCCCGCCCGGAATCCCTTGCTGCCCAACGACGCCAACGCCCGGGCCGGCATGCGCGGGCACGCCGGGTTCGGGACCACCCCCGCGGGGATGGCGGACTGCCTGGCGCGCTGGCTGGCAGATCGATTGCCGGCACGGATGGCGGTGGACACCGCCCGGGGGGCCGACGGGTCCCGCTGGGGCCTGGGCCTGCAACGGGCCCTCACCGGCCCCGGGCGGTTCGGCGCCCTGCTGGCGGCCATCCCGCCCGGGGTCTCCGGGGTCCACGTGCTGGTCCACGAGGCGGACCGGCTCAGCCCCCCCGCCCCGGCCCTGGAGGATCCTGCCGGGGAGCCGTCCGTGTTCTGGTACCACCTGGGCTACACCGGCCCGGCCCTGTTCGTGCGCCCCGAGGACGGGCTGTGCATCGCGGTCCTGGCTCACAGGATGGGGCCGGCCGGGGAGCTGCTGGACGTGAAGCAGCTGCGGGCGCGGAGGTGGGAGGTGTTGACGGCAGGGCTGACCGGTCTATTTCCTGGAGTCCTATGACCTTCTCCCTGCTGATGCCGTCGTACAACCAGGCCCATTTCATCGCCGAAGCCGTGGACAGCGTCCTGGCCCAGGACGACCCCGACTGGGAGCTGTGGATCCTGGACAACTCCACCGACGAGACCCCGCAGGTGATGGCCGCCTACCACGATCCCCGGATCCACTTCGTGCACGAGCCCGCCCGGATGGACCCCGGCACCTGCCTGAACTGGATGCTGGAGCGGGCCAGGGGCGAGCACTTCTCCTACATCCACACCGACAACCGGCTGCTGCCGGGCTTCGTGCGGGCCCACCGCCGGGCCCTGGCGGTCCATCCCCTGGCCCTGGCGGTGTGCGACTACTGGGAGATCACCGAGGACGGCCGGCGCCGCAAGGTGCGCAAGCGGCCGGACCCCTTCCCGCTGCGGCGCCTGTTCTCGGTGGACACCATCGGCGTGCCCTTCGCGGCCACGGTGGAGCTGGCGCGGCGGCTGGGCGGGTTCTCGGCCTCGGACCTGGCCGACGACGTGCTGTTCGTCCTGCGGGCCGACCCGCTGGGGCCCAGGGTGCACATCCACGAGCCCCAGATGGAGTACCGGGTGCACGGCGGGTCCAGGTTCCTCTCCAGCGGACTGGGGCGGGTGCAGCGGGCCATCTTCCGCAGCGTAGTCCAGGCCTACGGGGAGCGCCGCGGGCTGGCCGGGCCCTGCCCGGACCCGTTCCTGGGCGGCGACCTGCGGGCGCGCCGGCACGTGGCCCGGGCCGCCCGGATGGCCCAGGCGCGGGCGGCCCGGGTGCTGGCCCGCGCCGGGAAGGCCGGGTCCGCCTGGGTCCAGGGCACCGGTCCCGACGGGTTCTGGCTGGCCTGGGCCTGCTTCCGGCTGGGACGGCCGGTGGCGGGGTTCCTGGACGGGGGCGCGGGCACCTTGCTGGGCCTGCCGGTGCGCCCGGAGCTCCCCCCCGGCGGGACCGTGCTGGCGCCCCGCTCCCGGCGCGGGGCGGGGGAGTCCCTGGGCTGGCTCCTGCGCGGGCTGCCGCCCCTGGACCACCCCCTGAAGCGCCTTCCCGGGGACGTGATGTGCGGGCTGCTGGTGCCCTACCTGGCCGACGGCGGCCCGGTCCCGGACCCGCTGTTCCTGCGGGGGGACGGCCCCATGGCGGCCTACCTGGCCTACGGCGCGGAGACCCTGGGCGGGCTGCGGGTGGGTGGCATCCTGAGTCCGGACCTGGGAGGATGGCCTCCGCTGCAGGCCCTGGAGGCTCCGGTCAGCGCTGCCGTATGGCTGGCTCCCGGCGCCTCCGGCCAAGGCCGGCCGTGGCCCGGCCCGGGGCTCGGCGTGTATTGATAAGCTACAGCTTTGCAGGAATTGGATCTTTTCGGCCGGCCTATGGCATGATGGTCGAAGCACAATGTCCGCCCTAGCTTCCAGGCGATCAACCTTGGAGATTTCCACGTGAGAAAATGGGCATCCTGCCTTTTGCTCTCGATGCCCTTGGCGGCCCAGGCGCCGGTCGGCTGGATCCAGCAGGGCCCGCTGGGCAGCGACATGCCGGGCACGGGACCCTGGTACGGCGTGGGCCTGTGGACCGCGGACCACCACGGGCCGGCGGTGACCCTGAACGACTCCCTGGGCCTGGGCAACTCCCTGGTGGGCGGCGGCTTCCACATGGAAGGCGGGTTCCGCTGGGGCCATTGGGACATGGCGGCGGAACTGCTGGGGAACCGGGACGTCACCGGCCACGCCTACATGACCCTGTACCGCAGCCACATCTGGTACCGGGGCGCCCGGGGCTGGCAGGGCGGCTTCGAGCAGGAGCCCCTGGTGTGGGGCTACGGGCTGAACGGGGGCTACGTGCTGGGCGAGGCGGCCCGGCCCTTCCCCCGGTTCCGGGTCGAATCGCCCATGTCCGACCTCCACATCTTCCGGGTCCCCCTGGGCCAGTGGGGCTTCCAGGCGTTCATGGGCAAGCTGGAGAACAACCGGGAGCTCTCCCCCGAGATCCAGGACCCGTCCTACCGCAACCGGCTCATCGCCACCCAGGGGGATCCCCAGGCGCCCATGATCTCCGGGTACCGGGTCCAGGCGACCTTCGGTCCGCTGATGGAGTTCTACTTCAACGAGCTGGTGCTCTGGTCGGGCACCCTGAACGGCAGGGGCTTGACCTCCGGCTACAACGTCGGCGACTATCTCACCGCCATGACCGGGACCAAGGATCTCTTCGCCGAGGCCGGCACGGACTACATCGCCGGCGGGAATCCTTCGGTGCAGCAGATCAAGGCCACGAGCACCACCGAGATCGCCTGGGGCTTCCGGCTCCAGCTCCCGATCGTGGCCCGGAGCATCAACGCCGAGAAGACCTTCGTGTACATCGACCGCGGCTCCAAGGGGGGCTACTGGCCGGTCAAGGTGTTCCTCAAGAACCCTTTCAAGTACGGCGGGAGGGACCTCAACCGGGACTACGACAGCATCATCCTGAGGCCGAACCTGGGCATCCTGTGGAACCAGCCCGCCCGCTACACCGCGCCCTCCCTGTGGCAGCCCAACGACACCGTCGGGATCCAGGTGAACTGGCCCCGGCTGCGGGCCGGGGTGGAATACTCCGCCATCGTCGACGGGCTGAACAGCGGCTTCCGGCCCTTCACCCACGGCGTCTACCTGACCGGCTTCTACTACTACGGGGACCCCCTGGGCAACAGCCTGGGCGGGGAGCTGATCGCCACCTCGGCCAAGGTGGAGGCGGACCTCACCTCCAGGCTCGCCGGGTCCCTGACCGCCGTCCGCGGACTCCGCCCGTTCCGGGACCAGATCGCGGACTGGGCGCTGGACCACCCGGGGGTGTCCCCCGCATCCAAGAACCGGTTCACCGGCCTGCAGTCCTCGCTGGCCTGGAAGGCCGGGGAGGTCACCACCGTGGGCGGCGGAGCCTCGTGGCAGCGCCAGGAGGCGGTGGACTGGATACCGGGCCGGACCGGCAACGGCTTCGCCTGGTTCACCGATGTCTCCTTCCGCTGGCCGCCGAGGCACCGGTCCAGCTGGCTCAACCTGTAATCCAGGAGCGTTCATGTCCCCCATCGCCCTCATCACCGGCATCACCGGCCAGGACGGCAGCTACCTCACCGAGCTGCTGCTCGGGAAAGGGTATGAAGTCCACGGCGTGATCCGCCGGGCGTCCACCTTCAACACCGACCGCATCGACCACCTCTACGTCGATCCCCACCAGAGCCCCAGGCTGCACCTGCACTACGGCGACCTGTACGACAGCGGCGGCCTGCGCCGGATCCTGGACCGGGTGAACCCGGACGAAGTCTACAACCTGGGCGCCCAGAGCCACGTGCGGGTGAGCTTCGACCAGCCGGAATTCACCGCCGAGGTGGTGGGCCTGGGATGCCTGCGCGTGCTGGAGGCCCTGCGCTCGTACCAGGACGCGGCCGGGCGCCAGGTGCGCTTCTACCAGGCGGGCTCCAGCGAGATGTTCGGGAGCGCCAGGCCGCGCCAGAGCGAGGAGACCCGGTTCCAGCCGCGCTCGCCCTACGCCTGCGCCAAGGCCTACGCCCACTTCCAGGTGGTGAACTACCGGGAGAGCTACGGGCTGTTCGCCTGCAACGGCATCCTGTTCAACCACGAGAGCCCGCGGCGGGGCGAGACCTTCGTCACCCGCAAGATCACCCGGGCCGCCACCCGCATCAAGCTGGGCCTGCAGGACAAGCTCTACCTGGGGAACCTGGACGCCAGGCGGGACTGGGGCTTCGCCGGGGACTACGTGGAGGCCATGTGGCTGATGCTCCAGCAGGAGCGCCCCGACGACTACGTGGTGGCCACCGGCGCCTCCCTGAGCATCCGCCAGTTCCTGGACCTGGTGTTCGGCAAGCTGGACCTGGACTGGAAGCAGTACGTGGAGATCGATCCCCGCTACTTCCGCCCGGCGGAGGTGGACCACCTGGAAGGGGACGCCGCCAAAGCCCGCCGGCTGCTGGGCTGGGAGCCCCGGACCGAGGTGCGGGCCCTGGCCGCCATGATGGTCGAGTCGGACCTGGCGCTGGCCCGGCGCGAGGCGGTCCTCCGCGACGCGGGCCACGCCGAGACGCCGCGGAGCGGATTCTGATGGTCCTGGCGGAGACCTTCCCCCTGGCCGGCAGGCGCGTCTGGGTCACCGGGGCGCACGGGTTCCTGGGCCGGCGCGTCACCGCGGAGCTGGAGCGCCGCGGCGCGGTGGTGCTGGCGCCCGCGTCCGGAGAATGCGACCTGCTGGACCCCGGGGCGGCGGCGCGGTTCATCCGGGAGCACCGTCCCGAGGGGGCCATCCACATGGCCGCCAAGGTGGGCGGCATCGGCGCCAACCGGAGGCACCCGGGCTGGTTCTTCTACGCCAACATGGCCATGGGCCTGCACCTGGTGGAGGCCTGCCGGGCCGAGGGACTGGGCAAGCTGCTGGTGCTGGGCACCGTGTGCGCCTACCCCAAGTTCTGCCCGGTGCCGTTCCGGGAGGACGACCTCTGGAACGGCTACCCGGAGGAGACCAACGCGCCCTACGGCATCGCCAAGAAGGCGCTCATGGTCCAGCTCCAGGCCTACCGCCAGGAGTACGGGACGCGGGGGATCTTCCTGCTCCCGGTCAACCTCTACGGGCCCGGCGACAGCCTGGATCCGGAGCGCAACCACGTCATCCCCGCCCTGACCCGCAAGTTCCTGGAGGCCAGGGCCTCCGGGGCCCCCGCAGTGGAGCTGTGGGGCACCGGCAGCGCCAGCCGGGAGTTCCTGCACGTCCAGGACGCGGCCGAAGCCATCTGCGAAGCCATGGCCAAGTACGAGGATCCGGACCCGGTGAACCTGGGCACCGGGGCGGAGATCACCATCACCGACCTGGCGAGGAAGATCCAGGCCATGACCGGGTTCCTCGGGGAGTTGCGGTTCAACCCGGCATACCCCGACGGCCAGCCCAAGCGGCGCCTGGATACGTCCAGGGCCCTGGAGCGGTTCGGGTGGCAGGCGAAGATCGGCCTGGACCAGGGATTGGCGGAGACCATCGACTGGATGAAGAGTGAGCTGGGGCTCTAGGATGGGATTCAGGCACGACCTAAAGCGAATGCTGTGGTACAGCCAGCTCCGCCACCTGCGCAAAGCCCTGGACAAGCGCCGGCCCAGACCATCCCTGCCGCCCTTCGATCTCGAGGGCCAGGCCGCCGGCGACCGCATCCGCGCAATGATCGACGGCCCGGAGCCGTGCATGGTCTCCCGCTTCGGCGGGGTGGAGATGCGCGTGGTGACCAACTACCTGGGCATCCGCGCCCCGGGCCGCCTGGACCAGAAGCTGCGGCGCTACCTGCGCGGGCAGGCCGGGCCGTGGTGGTGGGACGAGCGCACCGCCCGGGAGATGATCCGCCAGGCGGGCTTCTTTCCGGTGGACCCGGAATCCCTGGAGCGGTTCGCCCTGCTGTTCATGGAGGACAGCCGAGAGGTGGACCTGCTGGGCTCCCTGGCGGCCGAGGAGCAGACCATGCCGGTCCAGCGCCGGCCCTGCCGGATCCCCTTCATCGACCTGGAGCCGTACCGCCACGCCGACCCCTGGAGCGCGGCCCTGGCCGGGCGGAGGGTCCTGGTGGTGCACCCGTTCCGGCGCACCATCGAGAGCCAGTACCGCAACCGCGCCGCCCTGTTCAAGGATCCCCGTGTGCTGCCGGCGTTCGACCTGGTGACCTTCCCGGCGGTCCAGTCCGTCGGCGGGGTGTGCCCGGACTTTCCGGACTGGTTCGCGGCCCTGGACTGGATGAAGGCCGGCATCGCCGCGCTGGATTTCGACGTGGCCCTGATCGGCGCCGGCGCCTACGGCATGGCCCTGGCCGCCTTCATCAAGCGGGACCTGGAGCGCAAGGCGGTGCACCTGGGCGGCGCCACCCAGATCCTGTTCGGCATCCGCGGCCGGCGCTGGGACCGGTGGCCGGAGTACTCGGAAGGGCTCTACAACGACGCCTGGGTGCGCCCGGCCCCGGAGGAGGTGCCGCCCACGGCGGACCGGGTGGAGGGCGGCTGCTACTGGTAGGCCGGCTGCACCCTCTAAGGATGGCCCTGGAACCACGCCCAGGTGGCGGCCAGGCCCTGGTCCAGGGTGGTCCGGGGCTCCCACCCCAGCGCCGCCCTGGCCCGGCCCGGGTCCAGCACGGAACGCCGCTGTTCTCCCGGGATGGCGTCCTGGTGCCGGATCCCCGCCGGGTCCACCCCGGCCAGGGCGCACAGGCGCCGGGCCAGGTCCAGGATCGAGGTCTCCCGGGCCGTGCCCACGTTGAGGATGCCCGTGGCCCGGCGCTCCAGGGCCCGGACCGCGGCGTCCACCAGGTCGTCGACGTAGACGAAGTCCCGGGTCTGCAGCCCGTCGCCGTTGACCACCGGACGCAGGCCCTGGGCCAGCCGGCGGCAGAACACCGCCACCACCCCCGCCTCCCCCTTGGCGCCCTGGCGGGGGCCGTAGGCGTTGGCGAAGCGCAGGCTGCACCCGGACAGCCCCCGCTGCACCGCGTAGGCGTGGAGATACTTGTCCACCGCCAGCTTGGCCACCCCGTAAGGGTTGCTGGGCCGCTCCGGGTGGTCCTCCCCCTGGGGCGCCTCCGCCTCGCCGTAGATGGCGCCGCCGCTGCTGGCGAAGACGAAGTGCCGGAGCCCTTGGCCCAGGGCCGCCTCCAGCAGGCCCAGGGTGCCCAGGATGTTCTCCCCGGCGTCGAAGAGGGGGTCCCGGCAGCTCAGGCGCACGTCGATCTGGGCGGCGCAGTGGACGATGGCCTCGGGGCGCAGGCGCGCCAGTTCCGCGGGCAGCCCGGGGTCGCGCAGGTCCAGCTCCAGGAATTCGGCGCCGGAGGGCAGGTTGTCCCGCACCCCGCCGCGCAGGTTGTCCAGGATGGCCACCCGGTGCCCTTCGGCCATGAGGCGCCCGCCCAGGTGGCTGCCGATGAAGCCCGCCCCGCCGGTGACCAGGACTCTCATGGCCGGCCTCCGGGTCCGGGGGCGTCCAGGATGGCCTGGACCGCCTCCTTCATCCGCAGATGGAAGCGCTCCCGCGAGTGCTCCCGCTGGAAGAAGGCGGCGCAGCGGCGCAGGCGGCGGTCCAGCTCCGCCCCGGTCAGGGCGGCCGCCTCGGCCAGCGCCGCTTCCACCGCCTCCACGGTGGTGTCCCGGACCAGGATGCCGAAGTCGTCCAGGTCGATGCCGTTCTGCCGGGTCAGGACGGGCAGGTTGCCGCCGTTGCCGCAGATGTTCAGCACCGAGGAATTGCAGGCCTCGGAGCAGGACGGGCAGATGACGAAGGCGCTGGCCAGGAGCGCGGCCCGGAACGCAGGCGACTCCAGGGCCAGGAAGCCTTCCACGTGCACGTTGGGCGTCTCCCGCAGCTCCTTGCGGTAGGCCTCGACGAACCCGGGCTCGCTGTCGATGGCCCCGAACACGTGCAGGTGCAGGCCCGGGTGCCGGGCGAAGGCCTCTAGGACCAGGTCCAGGCCCTTGTGCACCAGGCCGGTGCCGGCGAACCACAGGAAGTGGTTCCGGGCCAGGGACAGGTCCCGGGCCCGGAGGATCTCCTCGGGATCAACGGTCTGGAGGAAGAGCAGGGGCAATTGGTGCACCGGCCGGGAGGTGGCCGCCCGGTAGGGCTCCGCGGTGACCGCGTTGCCCAGCACGATCAGGCCGTCCACCACCCGCTCCACGCCGACCCCGGGGTCCCCCAGGCGGGCGGATGCGGCAAGCCAGACGTCTCGTCCGCGATGCACCACCTGCAGCCGGTCCAGGGAGGCCCGGTTATTTACCGAAGGGTAGGCGCCGCAAAGGTAGAGGATGGTCCGGGGCCGACAGATGTGTTCCTGCAGGAACACCCGCTCCAGGGGAGGACCAGAGCCGAACACCACCTGGTAGCGGGTGTAGTCGATCTCCGCCCGGCTGTCGTAGTTGACCACGTCCACCTGGTGCTCCAGTTCGTGGAATACCTGGGCCATTTCCAGGGACTCGAACAGGTTGTTGTGCTTGTAGTGGATGCCTTTGCGGAAGGGGCGGTCCAGGCTGCTGACGAGCACGCGGCGGGTGAAGCCGGTACTGAACCAGTTGGGGATGACTTTGCCTTTCTTGGACCACCACCTGATTGGGACCACTCGACTCTCTTTCCTGGGGAACCGCTTTCACGCGGATTTCACCGCCCGAAACGATGAAGCGCGTGGAGGTGATTGGAGGGCCGAACATTCCAGGCGAAAAAAATAAAACATCAACATATTGGTCGATTTATTCCTATCACACTCCACGAATGCCATTCTAGGCCCAACACCGCCGATAGGACACCTGTCGATTGGCCTCCTTCTGGAGAGTCCGATTCCTCAAAGCTGCACTTGGTTCACCGGCGGTGATGCTTCCTGGGCGCCAATCCGCGCCAGCCATTCCTCCGGGGGCAGGTCCGGCTCGCCCGGGCCGGGCTGGGTCTTGAACCGCCGGTGCATCCAGAACCACTGGCACGGGTTGGCCTTGACCTGGGCCTCCAGCCAGGTGGTCATGCGCTGGGTCGCGGTCCACACGTCCCGGGCGGTGTCGCCGGTGCGGGGGGCGTGGAAGGGCGGATGGGCGGTGACCGTGATGGTGCCGTCCGGGTCCACCCGGCTGGAAACGGGCAGGATCGGCAGGTCGAACCGGTGGGCCAGCAGCCCGGCGGTGGAGAAGGTGGAGGCCCACCGCCCCATGAAGCGCACGAAGACCCCCGCGGCCAGGGCGTCCTGGTCCAGGAGGAAGCCCACGAACCCGCCCTGCTTCAGGACCTTGATGGCCCCGCGCACGGCCCCGTCCTTGGGGATGACCGTGTTGCCGAACTTCATGCGGAAGTCCCGCAGCCGCGCCTCCAGCAGGGGATTGTCCAGTTCCCGGCCGATGGCGGCCAGCTTCCACCCGGCCAGGCCCAGGACCAGGGCCAGGACCTCCCAGTTGCCCAGGTGCCCGGTGAGCCCGATCACCCCCTTGCCTTCGCCGAACGCGGCGTCCAGGTGCTCGCGCCCTTCCAGCCGGGTGATCCGGCGGAGGTCGTCGGGGGTGGTCCTCAGGACCCGCAGGGTAGTGAACAGGAGGGCGCCGAAATGCTCGAAGCAGGCCTTGGAGAGGGCCGTGATCGCGGCCTCGTCCAGGCCCAGGTCCGAGGACCGCAGGTTGGCGCGCACCACCCGGCGGTGGCGGGCGTCGACCCGGTAGTACAGGCGCCCCACGGCCCGGCCCAGGGTCCAGGCGGTCCGCCAGCTCAGGGCGCAGACCAGGGTCTCGACGGCGCGGACCAGCCCGAACTGGATCCGGTGGGCGAAGGTTGGGACGGCGCTTTTACCCATGGCTGGAAGGGTGGGAAACATACGGCATGCACCGAGTATGCCACAGGGCCCGTTCAGGCCTCCGCCCTCTCGCTCGCCAGGTACTTCAGGAGGCCCCACGCCCGCGCGGCCGGTATCCCCGCGGTGGCCGCGGCCCAGGGCCGCAGGGCCTGGCCCATGAGGTCGGCCGGCACCGGGTAGGCCGGATCGCCGGCGGGGTTCCCGCGCAGGGAGAGCACCTTGGGCCCGCACGGGAAATCCCAGTATTCCTGCCCGTGGGCGAAGATCACCACGGTGGGCCGGCCGGTGGCCGCGGCCAGGTGGGCGATGCCCGTGTCCACGGAGATGGTGCCCACGGCATGGTCCAGCAGGGCCAGGAGCTGGGGCAGGGTGGTCCGCCCGGCCATGCTGAGGCACCGGCCCTGGGCGGCGATCCGCTCCAGCCGCTCCCGGCTTTCGGACCCTCCGGCCAGGACCGGGGTCACACCGTCCCGGCGGGCCAGTTCGGCCAGGCGCAGCCAGGGCTCGTCCAGGGGATACCAGCACCGCTCGGGGAACTGGGGCAGGGGGTAGACCCCGAACACCGCGTAGGGACCGCCGTCCCAGCCCTGCCCGCGCAGCGCGTCCAGCACCGAGGCGCCGCCGAACCGGGCCGAGCCCATCGCCTCCATCCGCCCCACGGCGTCCGGGCCGGCCAGCCATTCGGTGAGGGGCAGCAGCCGGAAATGCCGGTGCCCCACGTGGGCGTAGGTGATGAACGGATGGCTGTAGTGGTAGCACCAGTTGTTGGCGCCGTCGGCGATGCCGGCCCGCACCGGCACCCGCGCAAGCCAGGCGGCCGTCTTGAGCCGGTCGGACTTGGAGTAGTTGATCACCGCCAGCGGCTTGTTGCGGCCCCAGTGCCGGAGCAGCCCGAGCGGCGACCCGGAGGGGGGGAACGCGTCGTCCAGGTGGCAGGCGGCGAACACCTCGGGCACCGATTCCTGGAACAGGGAGGCGGAGCGCTTGCCGGTGACCACGAACCGCAGCCGCCTGCCCTGGGCGCGGGCCAGGGCCTCCCAGGTGTGCTTGACGATGAACAGGGAGGGCAGGGCCATGATCATGTCCCCGAGCTGGCACGGCACCCGGATCCAGACTTCGGCCTCCGCGCCGGCCGGCAGGGCCTGGAGCGCGTCCTGGAACCGCTCCAGCCCGGAAGGGCGCGGGAAGGGCTTGGCGAGCTTGCGGTCGGTGATCAGCAGGGAGGGCCGCCTTTCGTTGCTTGGAATTATTGCCGGAACGAGACTTGATCTTACAACCAGGACCCGTTTCCCGCCAGCCCCGGGCCGCAAAAGCAGTAGGATGGCGCACGGGAGGCCATCCATGCTGACTCCGCGCCAACGCCAGTACCTCAAGGCCCAGGCCCATCCCCTGAAGGCGCACGTGCACATCGGCAAGTCCGGCGTGACCCCGGCCCTGGGCCAGGAACTGGACGTCATGCTGGACAGCCTCGAGCTCCTGAAGATCCGGCTGAACCCCAACGCCCAGGCCGACCCGGCCGCGGTCGAGGCGCATCTCCAGGCCAGCGTGCCGGGGCTCGAGGTGGTGCGCGCCCTCGGCCATACCCTGCTGGTGTACCGGGCCAGCCGCACCCACCCCACGCGCTATACCTTGCCGTGAAGGGGGGACCGCGCGCTCGCCAAGCTCGCTCTCCGTCCCCCCTCGTAGCTGTCCAGGCAGAGCCTGGACAGCTCGTCCGCCCTGAAGGATGGTAACCTCATAGCAAATAAGAACGGGTCCTGGGATCAAGGGCTGCGCGCTTCCGCCCCGGGTGCCTACGCTGGATTCGCCGGAGGTCGGGTTGCCTTTTCTGTCTTGGTTCGAGGGAGATGTCCTGCACAGGCACGCGCTGACCGGAGACTGCCAGTTGGGCCGGGATCCGGTCCTGTGCCCTGTGTCCAGGTCCCAGGACACCACCGTGTCCAGGACCCACGCCCTGGTGGCCCAGCGCGACGGCCAGTGGGGCATCCAGGACCTGGAATCCCGCAACGGCGTGCAGGTGGACGGGGTGGCCCTGCCCCCGGGCAGGCACGCGAACCTGATCGAGGGGCAGGAAATCCGGCTGGGGGAGTGGGCGCTGGTGTTCACGGAGGGCTTCCCGGGGCTGGACGGGGTGAACTTCCTGGAGGGGGTGGGCGACCTCTACACCGAACTCCCGCCAGCCGAGGATTCCAGGCTGTTCAAGGAGGCCCTGAAGCTGCTGCACCGGTCCACCGAGTGCCTCCTGGAGGAGGGCAGCGCCAACGCCATGTTCCGCCGGATCCTCACCGAGGCCCTGGAACTCCTGGGGGCGGACCGCGGCTTCGTGGTGATGGTCGACCCGGGGGGCGCCTGGCGCACCATGCACCGCATCGGCGATCTGGAGGACCGCCAGGGGCTCTCCCATTCGGTGGTTGACTACGTCCTGACCCAGCGCACGGCGGTGCTGAGCAACGCGCCCCTGATCGACCCCCGGTTCGGCGGGGCCAGCCTGGTGGAGCTGCACCGGGGCGCGGTGATGTGCGCGCCGCTGGAGGTGGACCGGACGGTCCAGGGGGTGCTGTACCTGGACCGCTCCCGGGAAGGCCAGCCGTTCTCCCGGTTCGACCTGGTCCTGCTGCAGAGCTTCGTCCGCCAGGGCGCCCTGGGCCTGCGCCACATCCAGCTGGCCCAGCGGGCCATGGTCCAGGCCGACGCCCAGGGCGAGTACCTGCGCCTGAAGGCCCGCTACCACCGCACCCTCACCCGCACCGGTGAGCTGCTGGGCAGCATGGGCTCCTGCCTGCGCTGGATCCAGAGCTACGCTGAGACCGGCTACGGCGACCGCGCCGCGGTGCTCAAGCACCAGGCGGAGCGGCTGGAGTACCTGGTGACCGCCGGGCTGCAGGAGACGCTGCTGGAAGTCCCCCTGGAGACCCCGGTGTCCACCAGCCTCGGCGCCCTGCAGGCGGCGGTGGAGCCCGCCTGGCGGGACCTGCTCATGCTCAAGGACGCCGCCCTGGACCTGGAGCAGGTGCCCAAAGGCACCCTCTGGGCGGCGGGGACCCTGGCGGCCCAGGCGGTGATGGGCCTGGCGGAGCCCCTGCTCATGCAGGTGCCGGAAGGCGGTTCGGTGCACGGGGCCTGGGTGGAGCAGCCCGCCAACTGGACCCTGCGCCTGCAGTTCCCGCCCGGCATCCCCATCCCCACGCCCGAGCCCTGGACCTTCCACACCCTCCAGGAGGCCGGCATCGTCTGGCGCTGGGCCGACCAGACCCTGTCCTTCTCCTTCGCCAAGATGGTCGAGCACGCGCCGGAGGCTCCCCAGCGCCCCATGCTGGGGGTGGTGAGCGAGGAGTTCGAGCTGATGTGGCTGTTCGAGAGCGTGGCCTCGGCCGGCGACCTGAGCCTGCTGCCGCTGGAGCTCGAACCGCCGCGGCTCCCGGTGCCGCCCATGCGCTACCTGGTGATCGACGCCAAGGGCACCCCCGACTCCGTGGCCTGCGTGGAGGCGTACCGCCAGACCTCGGCCTTCGCCACGGTGCCCATCCTGGTGGTGCGGGCCCCGGACGAGCTCTACCCCCAGCTCCTCGCTGCCGGCGCCACCGACTGCCTGCCCGAGGACTTCCGCTGGGAGACCCTGCACCACCGCCTGCAGGTGCTCAAGGGCCACGAGGAGCTGCAGCGCAAGGCCCAGGCCGCCGAGCGCCTGGACTCCCTGCGCCGCATGGCCGGCACCCTCAAGCACGAGATCAACAACCCCCTGGCGGTGATCTCCATGCAGGTGGAGCTGCTGCTCCGGAAGTACCCGGAGGAGGCCAAGCTGGCCAAGGTGATGGAGATGGTGGAGCGGATCCGGGTTCTCGTCCAGGTGCTGCAGAAGATGCGGGAGAGCTCGCCGGAAGAGTACCCCGGGGGCGACAGCATCTTGAAGGTGAACTGAACGGGCGCTGCCGGGCGTTCGGGTCCCGGCTCAGCCGTGCCTGCCCGCGGCCCTGTCGCGTCGTTCGTCCTCTGTGCCGGGCCCGGCTCAGAAGGGAGACTGGCCTGCCGCGTACCCATCGGGGTGGCTGCGCCGCCAATCCCAGGCGCTCTGGATGATGGAAGCCAGGTCCGAATGCGCAGGCTCCCAGCCCAGTTCCTGGCGTATCCGTGCGGCCGAGGCCACCAGCACCGGTGGATCGCCTTCCCGCCTCGGTTCCTCCCGCACGGGAATGGCGTGCCCGGTGATCGTTCGCGCCGTCTCGATCACCTGGCGAACGGAATACCCCGTTTCCGTCCCCAGGTTGTAGTGAAGCTTCGGTTGCCCCTCCAGGGCCTGAAGGGCCAGAAGGTGGGCCGAAGCCAGGTCTTCCACGTGGATGTAGTCCCTGATGCAGGTGCCGTCCGGGGTCGGATAGTCCGTTCCGAACAGGCCGACGGCGTCCCGTTTCCCAAGCGCCACGTCCAGAAGGAGCGGAATGAGATGGGTTTCGGGCGCGTGGTCCTCTCCGAGCCGTTTCGAACAGCCCGCCGCATTGAAGTACCGCAAGGCGGCAAACCTCAGGCCCCGCAGTTGATGCAGCCAGGCCAAGGCCTTCTCCACCAGGAGCTTGGAGAGGCCGTAGGCGTTGGTCGGATCCTGGGGATGGTCCTCCGCCATGGGCGTCCGCAGCGGCGCTCCATAGGTCGCCGCGGTGGAACTGAAGATGAACTTGTCGACCCCGTGCTCCAGCATGGTTTCAAGGAGGCGGAGGGTATTGGCCGTGTTGTTGGCGAAAAACCTCTCCGGGAAACGCATGCTTTCGCCGGCTTCGATGAACGCGGCGAAATGCAGGACCGCCGAGAAGGGTCGCCCCGTGAAGATCCGGCCGAGAATCTCCTTGTCGCCGCAATCGCCCTGGACAAAGTTTGCCGATGGGTGGACGGCTTCCCGGTGCCCTTTGCAAAGGTTGTCGAGCACTGTCACGTCGAAGCCTCGCTCCACAAGCCGTTGGACGACGTGGCTGCCGATGTAGCCGGCGCCACCGGTGACGAGGATGCTGGTGCCCGGTGCCACGGCATCAACCCACGATGGACTGGATCGCCGCCTTCATCCGCTGGTGGTAGCGCTCCCGGGAATGCTCCACCTGGATGTAGGCAACCGTACGGCGCATGCGCCGCTCCAGTTCCTGGTCGCTGAAGGAGGCCGCCTGCAGCAGTGCCGTCTCCACCGCTTCCACCGTGGTGTCCCCGACCAGGACGCCGTAGTCCTCCAGGTTGATGCCGCATTCCTTCGTGATGATGGGAACGATGCCGCCGTTGCCGCATACGTTCAGGACCGCGGAGCAGCACCCTTCCGCCGCGGAGGGGCAGACGATGAAAGCATTGCCCAGGAGCGCGGCCTTGAACTCGGGGGATCCGACCAAGAGCCATTGCTCCACGTGGACGTTGGGCAGTTCGTGGAGTTCGTGATGGTATTCCCGCACGAAATCCGCCTCGGCTTCGATGGCGCCGTAGACATGCAGATGAAGCTCGGGATGCCGGCTGAACGCCTCCAGGACCAGGTCCAGCCCCTTGTGCACCAGGCCGGACCCGGAAAACCAGATGAAATGCTTCCTGGCCTTGGACAAGTTCCTGGCCTTCATGATTTCCGCGGCGTCCTCCACCTGGATGTAGAACAGGGGCAGCTCATGCACGGGGCTGGCGGTGACGGCCCGGAAGGGGTCGGCGATTTCCGCGTTGCCCAGCACGATGAGGCCGTCAACCACCTTCTCAAAGCCGACCGTCCCGCCGGAGACGATGCGGCCCGATCCGGGCAGCCAGGCTCCCCGGCGCTGGAAGACGTCCTGCAGGCGCCGGAGGGAAGCCCGGTTCCACACCGGAGTGATGGCGCCGACGATGTAAAGGATGGTTTTGGGTCGGTGCTTGGCCTGTTTCATGAAGACGTGCTCGAACGACGCGCCAGAACCAACGAGTAAATCATATTTTGTGTAATCGATATCCAGGGTGCTGCTGAAATTCACCACATCGACCTGGTAGCCGAGCTCATGCACCACTTGGGCTATTTCCACGGCTTCGATCTGGTTGTTGTGCTTGAAATTCAGCGGCTTGATGAAGGGCCTTTGCACCGCGCTGACAAGCGCCTTTCTGGGATAATTCGAATTAAAATGATTAATGACCGTCTTGGGTTTTTTGTTCCAGAATCGGAATTTCATCTATTGTTCCTTTCGGCCGATGGGATATTTTGACATACGGCTTGTCCATGAACGCCACGTTTTCCCAGACCCCAAACCCATAGCACTGGTTTTGCCTCATCGCGACCAGGCACTTCGGACGATCGGCGCGCCTGATCGCGACAGGTCCGGACGGGTTCCTGGCGGCCGTCCAGGCGGAGGAATAATCTGTTTCAAGGGAGGTATTCACCATGCAGTCCCTCGACCGCGCCTGGATTCTGCCCGAACCCGAACTGCCCGATGCCGGCGCGCTGCTGGCCGAGGGGCGCAAGCTGGCCGAGTCGGTCCAGGTCGGCCCCTGCCCGTTCCTGTCGGAATGGGGCGTGCGCTCGGAAGGCGAGTACAAGCGCCGGCGCATGGTCGAGGGCGCCATCATGCTGCACGCCCAGGTGGGCTGGCGCAGCCCGGAGAAGACCCGGCACGGCCTGGCCGAGATCCACCGGCGGATCGCGGCGGCCGGGTACCGGGTGGACCGCTGCGGCATCTGCCTGGACTGGAGCATGGGCTACCCGGCCGCACGCCGCGCCCACATGCCCCAGGGCACCGGGCTGATCCTGGAGCGCCCCGAGGATTTCGTCGCCCTCACCCACTCGGCCCCCATCGCGTTCCACTTCGGCGACTTCGTCATCGGCACCCCGGCGGCGGTGGAGAACACCGCCGCGGCCCTGCGGGCCGGGTCCACCGCCATCGGCAACCTGGGGCAGTACTTCACCTTCCGCATGCCCCGCTGGAGCGACGACGTGGGCACCACCGCCGAGACGGTCAAGGCCCTGGCCCTGTGCGCCGCCCAGCCGGTGGAGGTGCTGGTCCACTCCAACCTGGACGACGGCTTCGCGGCGCTGTTCTGCGACCTGGCCTGCGGCATCGGGGCGGTGCTGCTGGAGCGGTACATCCTGGAGGACCTCATCGGCGCCCGCATGAGCCACTGCTACGGCCACACCTTCTCGGAACCCCTCACCCGGCTGGCGTTCCAGCGTGCCCTGGCCCGCACCAGCCCGCACCCGGGCAGCATGGTCTACGGCAACACCACCAGCTTCGTGGCCAGCGAGGTGGAGAACTATGCCAACCTGGGCGGCTACCTGCTCACCGACATCCTGGCCCAGCGCACCCTGCCCGCCGGGCACGGGCTGAACCCGGTGCCGGTGACCGAAGCCATGCGCATCCCCGAAGTGGGGGAGATCGTGGATGCCCACCTGTTCGCCAACCGCCTGGTGCAGTGGGCCGAAGGCTACCGGCCCCTGCTGGACCTGTCTCGGGCCGACGTGCTGGCGGACCGGATGGTGGAGGGCGGCCGGACCTTCAAGGAAAGGGCCCTGAAGGGCCTGGCCGAGGCGGGCATCGACATCCGCAACCCGTTCGAGCTGCTGCTGGCCATCCGCCGGATCGGTGCCCGGCGCATGGAGGAGCAGTTCGGCCCCGGGCTGCCCCAGGCCGACGCCCTGCGCAAGCGCATCCCAGTGGTGCGGGCCACCACCGTGGCCGCCCTGGAGGCCCAGGGCCAAGGCCTGGCCGCCGCCCTGGCCCCGGAGGACCGGGCCGCGCTGCGCGCCGGCGGGCTCAAGGCCTGCGTCACCTGCACCGACGTGCACGAGTACGGCAAGATCCTGGTGGAGACTGTGCTGGAGACCCTGGGGGTGGCGGTGGAGGACGCCGGGGTCAGCGCCGAGCCCGAGGACGTGGCCCGGCACGCCCATGAGCGCGGCGCCGACTTCATCGCGGTGAGCACCTACAACGGCGTGGCCCTGGGCTTCCTGCAGGCGCTGCGCCGGGAGATGGCGCGCCTGGGTCTGGACCTGCCGATCTTCATCGGGGGCAAGCTGAACCAGGTGCCCGAGGACAGCGCCGACAGCCTGCCGGTGGACATCAGCGGGGAGCTGGCCGCCCTGGGCGCCCGGGTCTGCCTGCGGGTGGAGGACATGCTGGCCGAATTGGCGGCCATGGCCCGCGGCCGGGCTGTCCAGGCCGGAAGGAGCTGACCGTGCGGATCGGGATTCTCGGCGCCGGGCACCTGGGGGGCTACCTGCTGGAGGGCTTCAGCAAGCGCGGCCCCGGCGCCCCGGTGCTGGTGGCCGACTGCCGCCCCGGGCAGGCCCAGGCCCAGGCGGAGCGCTGGGGCGCCCGGGCCGCGGCGGACAACCAGGCCCTGGTGGACGGGTCGGACCTGGTGATCCTGGCGGTGCGCCCCGGCGACGCCGTGCCCGCGTGCCAGGCCCTGGCCTTCCGCCCGGACCAGGTGCTGGCCTCGGCGGCGGCGGGGGTGAAGCTGGCGGACCTGGCCCCGGCGGCGGCCCCGGCCCGGGCGGTGCGGATCATGCCCATCTCCAGCGCCGCCCTCAACATCAGCCCCACCCTGGTGTTTCCCGGCCAGCCCCGGGTGCGGGAAGCCTTCGCCCTGCTGGGCCAGGTGCACGTCCTGCCCGACGAGGCCGCCTTCACCGCGGCCAGCGCCATCGCCGCCTTCTACGCCTGGATGTACGCCCTGGCCGGAGAGGCGGTGGCCTGGACCGTGGGCGCCGGGGTGCCGCCGGAAGTGGCGCGGGCCCTGGTGCTGGAAACCATCCGCAGCGCGGCGGAGATGGGGCTGGCGCATCCGGAGCAGGGATTGTCGACCATGCTGGACCGGCTGGCGACTCCGGGGGGAATCTCCGAGCTGGGGCTGGGGGTGATGGCCAAGGAGGATGCGCTGGGGGCGTGGAGCCGAGCCCTGGATGCGGTGCTGGCGAGGATGGGTGGGCGGACCTGAGCGGGCCGGGATGATTCCGCTGGTACGACCCGCCTTCTTAAGTAGTCAGGGATTCCTGATCTCGAAATCCGGAGGAAACCTGCTTTCGTTCCTCTTGACCGCCTGGACAAGGGCTCGGGTCTCTACCCCGTAGAGAATCGCCAAGTCCTCATCCAGGATCACCTTCTCTCCTCGGATGAACAGGATTGTTTGGGTGATGCGCTCAACCAGGCCGTGCGTGGCTACCATCTACCTCACCGAGGAAACATCCGGGTATGCCAGGGTCGGACTGGCCTGATGCCCACGGCCGGTTCACAACCGGAAGTTCACCATGGGCCATAGCCATTCCCAACGCGATCGGGTATGAGCCATCTTTTCCCGATCCATGGGAAAACCCTTCAAGTGGCCAAACTCCTGGCCAATCCCCGGACCCGGTCGAGCAGGGCCGGATTCCGGTCCACGTCCCCCGGGTTCTCCGCCGAGCCGCAGGCGAAGCCCCGGCAGTCGGCCCCCACGTAACGGAACAGGTGGTCCAGGGCGGCCATGGCGTGCACCGCGCCGGAGGCTTCGGGCGTCTCGTCCATGTACACCAGCACCGCCCCCACCGGCTTGCGGCGCAGGAAGTCCCGGTTCCAGTGCCACAGCCCGTCCAGGCGGTCGATGAAGGCCTTGAGCTGGGCGGAGACGTTGAACCAGTAGACCGGCGACAGCAGCAGCAGCCCTTTGCAGTCGGCTACCTGGTCGTAGAGCGGGGCCATGTCGTCCTGCTGGGCGCAGTACCTCGCCTCGTGGTCCCGGCACCGCCAGCAGCCCGTGCAGGGGTGGATCCGCAGGGAGCGCAGGTCGATCCGCTCCCAGCTCCGGCCCAGGCGGTCGAACTCCGTCCCGCACACCTCCGCCAGCCGGGCGCTGTTGCCCCGGGCCCTGGGACTGCCGTTGACCAGAAGGAATTCGGCGCCCATGGCGGCCTCCCGCTTGGAAATCTTTCAGGCCACCGTGGTGGCGTAGATCCGGGTCAGGGCCTGGTTGACGAACGCGGCCGCTTCCCCGGGGCCCAGGACCAGGTGCCTGCGCAGGAGCCGGGCCGCTTCGTCCAGGTCCCCGGCCTTCAGGCAGTCGATGACCGCCCCGTGCTCGTCCAGGCCGCGCTTGAGCCGTACCGGGTCCTCCAGGGCGATGCGGCGCACGAACCGGATCCGGGCGTCGATGTTGCGCAGCATGCCGACCCGCTCGGCGTTGCCGGACATCCCGGCCAGGCACAGGTGGAACGCCTCGTCCCGGTCCACCAGGGCGTCCAGGGAGGCCTTCCGGACCTCCCGGCGCATGGCCTCGTGCAGCGCGGCCAGGTCCGAGACCCCCAGGGGCAGGTGCTCGACCGGCACCCGGCTCGCCGCCGCCGCCTCCAGGTCGGCGCGCACCTCGTACAGCGAGACGACCTCTGAGGCGCTCAGGCGCCGGCAGGAGAAGCCTTGGTTGGGGGTCACCGTGAGCAGGTCCTCGCTCACCAGCCGGTTCATGGCCTCCCGCACCGGCGCCCGGCTCATCTTCAGCATGCGCGCGAACTCCCCTTCGTTCAGCCGCTCGCCGGGCTTGATCTCGAACTCCACGGCCAGCCGCCGCAGAAACTCATAGGCCCGCTCCACACTGGTCTGCGCCGCCTGGGGATCGGGAAAGTCTGACACGCAAGGCTCCTGAAGGTAATGCTTACTTCAGATTGTAGTCATCGCGGTCGACAGGATCAAGACCGGCTTCGTCATCCGGGTTCCGACCGTCCGCGCCGACCCACCGCGTGTCCCCCGGAATGGCGCCGACCCACTCGTACGCGGTCGGATCAGATCGTCCTCGACCTTGTCAACAAATGAAGCGACATCAAGTCGCTCCATTTGATGACAACGCTACGGGAATCTGATCCGACCACGTTTGCCGTCCTCTAGCCGTCTGAGCCATGGGCTGCGTTTTCTTGAAGAAAAACGAAGCCATTGATCCGGGAGAGTCTGTGGTCGGATGACCGGCGTTGCTTGTTTCCCCGCAGCGCAGCGAGGACAAAACAAGCAACGCCGGTACGTGTGGGTCGGCGCGCTCCCGCGGGACTGCGGCGCAGCGGCCGGATCGGGACGACGGAAGCGGAAAGGCTACGTACCTACTTCACGCCGGCGTGGAGGCGCTTGGCGAGCTGGGCGCGGATCTTGTTGCCGCGGACGGTGTCGACCTTGGCGAAGAAGGCGTCGACGCCCTGGATGTAGAGGCCTTCCTTGGACTCGGCCACGGCCTTGGGCAGGGCCTCGCGGAAGGTCTCGAAGCACTTGATGTCGGGGTGGGAGTAGTTGAGCCGCACGTAGTCGGTGCAGCCCACGTCGCCCAGGCCGTCGCCCGGGATGGCGGCGATCTTGTGCTTGAGCAGGCCCACCGTCACCTCCTGGGCGGTCACGCCGGTGCCGTGAACGTCGATGCAGGTGCAGAATCCGTACTTGGCGTCCACCGGGATCTTCACCCCCGGCACCCGGGCCACGCTCTCCTTCAGGTGGGCGTAGTTGCGGCGGATCAGCTCGGTGCACTGGTCCAGGTAGTCGTGGTCCTTGATGGCGGCGATGGCCGCGTGCTGGCCCAGATAGTTGATGTGGATCTTGGTGAGCTCCATGCGGGTCAGGAAGGCGCCGCGCACCAGGTCCGGATGCCCGGCCAGGAAGCCCACCCGCATGGCCGCCATGCCGTAGCCCTTGGTCATGCCCGACACCGAGATCACGTGGCTCATGTCGCTGCCCGGTCCGTGCAGGGAGGCCATGGGGATGTGCTGGGCCTTGGGGTCGGTCTGGTGGGTGTTGTGGGTGATGTTGTTGAAGATGATGATGCCCTTGTCGCGGGCGATCTTGGCGATCTCCAGCAGCTCCTCGCGGGTCTGGATGGTGCCGAACGGGTTGATCGGGTCGCACACCACGATCATCTTGGTCCTGGGCGTGATGGCCTTGAGGACCTCCTGGGGGGTGAGGCGGAAGTTGTTCTTCTCGTCCAGGGTGATGGGCACGATGGTGGCGCCGCAGATCGAGGCCGCCGGGACGAAGTGGAAGTAGCCCGGGTCGGTGACGATGATCTCGTCGCCGGGGTCCAGGAACGACAGATAGGTGTAGCCGATGCCGCCCTGGGCACCCTCGACCCCCAGCACCTCGAAGTCGGGCCCCAGCTTGCGCTTGAACTTGCCCTCCGCCACCAGCTTCTTCAGCTCGGCCATGCAGTCGGGGGGATAGAGCAGGATGTTGTCCCGGTTCTTGGCGGCCTCCTGAAGGGCCTCCATGGCCTTGGGCGAGGGCCCCATGTTGTTGGCCATGTAGCCCATGTCGAAGTAGCCTTTGCCGGTGACGCCGTAGAACCCGCCGGGGGCCACGTCGTCCCAGTTCAAGCCGAGGATGTCGATGGCGGTCTTGAAGGTGAAGTAGTTGCCCATCCCCTGGGGATGGTTGAGCAGGCCCTGGGTCCGCTTGGAGAGCTTGGTCTGGATGGGTTTGATGGCAGGCATGAGGAGCCTCCGGAGGGAGAAACGGACGGGGTCGTCCGGGTTGGGTATTAGTCGACTAGATTGAATGCTGAACTGTCGACAATATTAACGACAGATCAGTCGTCTGTCAAGAGGTAAGCTCTGCCTGGGTTTCCGTCAGGATCCCCACGGCGGTCCGGACCACCTGCCCGCCCACCTGGATCCGGAATCCGGGCCCGTCCCGCCGCGCCCGCAGCAGCACCAGGGAAGGCCGGCCCATCTCGAAGCCCTGCTCGATCCGCAGGGACAGGTCGTCCTCGGGGAAATACCGGTGCTCGAGGAGGTAGGCCCCCAGGAAAGCCGCCGCGTTGCCGGTGGCCGGATCCTCCCGCACCCCGTGCGCCTCGAAGAAGAACCGGGCGCTCAGATCGTTCCTTGGGTCCCGGGTCTCGGGGCAGAACAGGTAGACCAGGGGCGGAAGGCCCAGGGGGGCGTAAGCCTGCAGGTCCAGGCGGGCCCGGGCCAGGGCGTCCAGGTGGCGCAGAGGGACGAGCATGGCCGAAACCCCGCCGGAAGCCTCGCGCACCGGATGGCGCGGGTCGAGGTCCTCAGGCTCGAGCCCGAGGGCGGCGGCCATCCGGGACCCCTCGCACGCCCTGCCCAGGGTCGTCGGCGGCGCCTGTAGCCAGGCCAACTCCTCCCCACCGGGTCCGGTCTCGAAGCCCACCGGCACCCGGCCCACCGGCAGATCCAGCTCTACCGAGAAACCGCAGGCCTCCGGGAAGAGACGGGTGTCCGGGAGGACCCGGCGGATGACCCAGGCGGTCCCCAGGATGGGGTGCCCGGCGAAGGCGATCTCCCGGGCCGGGGTGAACATCCGCACCCGCCAGGCCCCGTCCAGTCCCGGGGCCCGGGGCACGAAGGTGGTCTCCGAGTAGTTCATCTCCCCGGCGATCCGCAGCATGGATTCCGTGGCCAGACCGTCGGCCTCCAGGACCACGGCCAGGGGGTTGCCGGAGTACGGCTCCGGGGCGAACACGTCGACGATATGGAAAGGTCTCGGCATGGGCTACCGCAGCACATCCCGGACGGTCTTCGCCCCCGCGCCCGTGCTGCGCCGCTTGGCCAGGCCGGCCAGGCCGTAGACCGCGAGCCAGGCGAACAGGTGCATGGACACCTCGCGGGGATCCAGGCGGGGGTACACCTCCACCAGGTCCAGGCCGAGCATGTCGCCCTGGGCCAGGGCGTACAGCGCCTCCATCATGTCGGTGGAGGTCAGGCCGCCGAAGTCGCAGGGGCCCCCGGGGTTGAAGGCGAAATCGATGGCGTCGCTGCAGACCGTCACGTAGTAGCCGTCGGTGCCGGAGGCGACGATGTCCTGGGCCCGGGCCAGGGCCTGGAGGAAGCCCTCCTTGCGCACTTCGGCCATGGTGATGATCTCGATCCCCCGGTCCAGGGCGAACTGCATCTGGCTGGGGGAGTTGCGGGGGCCGCGGATGCCGAAGTGGACCATGTGGGCCGGGTCCATCCCGGGCAGTTCGGCGATCCGCCGCAGGGGGGTGTTGCGGGCGAACCTGTCGCCGCAGAATTCGTCGGCGTTGTCCAGGTGGGCGTCGAAATGGAGCAGGCCGACCCGGCCCGGGCGCCGGGCGGAGAGGGCCTTCAGCACCGGGTAGGTCACCGAGTGGTCGCCGCCGAAGAACACCGGCACGGTGCGGGCGGCGAACACCTGGTCCGCGGCCGCCTCGAAGGCGGCGAAGGTCTTCCCGGTGTCGTTGGGGAAGGTGGGCAGGTCGCCCAGGTCTGCCACCGCCAGGTTGGTCATCACGTCGATCCGGTGCTCGGGCAGGAAGCCCGAGCCCAGGCGCAGGGAGGCGGTGCGGCAGGCCTTGGGGGTCTGCTCGCAGCCGGAATAGCCGCCCCAGGTGTTGGACCCCTCCCAGGGCAGCCCGCCCACCACGGCGTCGAACTCCTTGAGCCGGGCGAGGTCGTGCAGGGGCTCGGCGCCCAGGAAGGTGGGGATGGTGCCGAAGATGGTCGGGACGTCGAGGGTCGAGGAGGGAGCGACAGCTTCGCGCGCCTCACGGTTGCCGGTGAGTTTCATGGTAGTGCTCCTTTTTGTCGGGACGTGACACCATGCCCAGGCTGCGCCTGGGCATGGTGTGGGGGAGCACGAGGGGGGACGGAGAGCGAGCTTTGCGAGCGCGCGGTCCCCCCTCGTTCACATCATCCGCCCAGGTACGCTTTCTGGACTTCGGCGCTGGCCAGCAGGGTGTTGGACTCGCCCGAGACCACGATCCGCCCGGTCTCGAGCACGTAGGCGCGGTTGGCGGTGTTCAGCGCCAGGAAGGCGTTTTGCTCCACCAGCAGGACCGGGGTGCCTAGCTTGTGGATCTCCAGGATGGCATCGTAGATGTTGTCCACCAGGACCGGGGCCAGCCCCAGGGAAGGCTCGTCCAGCATGAGCAGCTTGGGCTT